>JALSQG010000160.1 GCA_026985565.1 Deltaproteobacteria bacterium | reverse complement strand
GGTGATTCCATCTCCATTTCACACAATTATGGAGTTTTCATTAATGGGGTAAGGCCCTATGAGCCTGGACGCTTTTACAAACGCGAGCTTCCTTGCATATTAAAAGTCTTGGAAAAAATCCATGAAACCCTTGGGCTTATTTTCATAGACGGCTATACGTGGCTCCCAGATGGAAGGGCAGGGCTCGGGGCACATCTTTTCCATGCTGTTGATGCAAGGAGTCCTGTGATAGGAATATCAAAGAGTGAGTTTCGCATAAAATCAAGACCAAGGCACTGTGTAGGCAAGATACTCAGGGGCAAGAGCAAAAGATTTCTATACGTTTCAGCAGCAGGGATACAACTTGATGAGGCCATAGAGATAGTCAAAACCCTTCCTGGGCCGTACAGACTGCCAGATCCGGTACGTGCCGTAAACCAGCTTTGCAATACAAAACTTAAAAAGTTCATAGGATGATAAATGATGGCAACCTCAGACGAAATAAGATTCTTTCATGACAGATATCTCAATGAAGACGCGCCTTGGGACTCTGGTCGGCCTGACAAGAACCTGCGAGAAATCATGCACAGTATCAGGCAACCAGTTAAAAATTGCCTTGAGATTGGATGCGGCACAGGTGACAATGCAATATTTCTTGCCCAAAGGGGGATAGATGTAACCGCTACGGATATCGTAGAGATTGCACTTGACAGGGCAAGGGAAAAGGCGAAAAAGAAGGGCGTGTCCATAAATTTCTTGCTTAAGGACATCATGGAACAAGACATCCCAGGACGGCCTTTTGACTTGGTTTTTGACCGGGGATGCTTTCACCATTTTAGGACAGATGAGGCAAGAATTCGTTTTGTAAAGCGCACTTATTCCCATCTGACCCCTGAAGGTATGTGGATAAGCCTAATTGGAAATGCAGATGAAAAGACAAATGCGCCAGGCCCTCCACGCCTCAGCGCTTTACAGATAGTTACTGCTGTGGAACCATTTTTTGAAATACTTCTTTTAAAAAGCAGCAGGTTCGATTCTAAACAGACATTACCACCAAGGTGCTGGGTTTTTATGGGCAAAAAAAGAAAAGGGGCCCTTTAGGCCCCAATGTGTTCTTTATTTTACAGGCGTAGAAAATTTTATAAAATGTTCAGCTCCGGTGCCATCTGTTACGCGTATCTGGGTGATTGCCCCGTTTTGCTCTTCTACACAGATCTCCTGGGGTTTTTGAATCAGATGATCCAGGTTTTCAGATAAAACTGACAACACCTTGTCTTTCGGATCAAAGCTTAGCCCAAGCAAAGTAAGCCCCTTGGCCTCCTCTTTCTCAAATACGCTTGGTGCCTCTATATCTATCTCCACCTTCTCATCCATATTTTTTATTTTCTTGTACAGTTCATCGAAATACCCTTCCCAGTCCTGAGGAACAATACATTTTTCAGCCATTGCAACTCCTCCTTTTTTCTTTTTAAAACCTTGTCTTTACCAATAAGCACGGAAGCAGGCGAGTCAAGGAGCGTATACAATTTCATTGAATAAATTGGCGTACAAGTGTAATAAGGCAGGAATATTTCTTGCGTTGATAAATTGGAGGCAGATTTGGCTGAAACCATAGATGAAATCTCAATAAATTATGAAGACGAACAGGGCAGGTTATTGGTAAAGGAACTCAAAAAAGAGATACTCACAAGGGGGAGCTGGACGACCATACTGTTCCTTTATCAAGAGCTTGACAAAAAAACCGGAGAATACGGCCCAGAAAAGGCAACAATTCGTAGATACAAGAAACAAGGCGGGTACTTCAGACCCCAGAGCAAGTTCAATATATCCAACAAGAAACAGGCACTTAAGATAGCAAAAATTCTTACGGAATGGTTTTCTAAAGATGATTGAGGCAGGATGATTACCTGCCCCGTTCCGGCTTCATTTATTTGACTGGCGCACTACTTACGGCTGGTACTGTGGCCTGAACCACCGCCTGGATCAACTTGTTTGAATAAGGGTTAGATACGATCCTTCTGACGATTATATCTACGGGTCTAACATTTTTCCTGTAATAGGCGATGTTCCAGGAATCCTTAGGTGTGATTATGGCACCTTCTATGCTTATTCCACCAAATATGCCTTTCGTCTTTGAAAAGGCGAGGATGTCAACGGTTTCCGCCTTGGCTCCTGCTCCATACGGGCCTGCTGCTATGCTGACGTCTGCTCCAAGCTTTATAGATGTTGAAAGGAGGGCATCGAGACCGCTATCAGTCATAATCATGAGTATTATCTGGGATGACTGAGCGCCTGCCTGGAGCCCAAAAGATACCGAACCTATGGTGTAAAAGGCAGGCTGACTCCACCTACCTGTATATTGATCTCTTGCAAGAAGCACCCCTGTACCACCTTCTGCACCGAATATGAACGCACCCTTTAGAAGTTGAGGAACGATAAGGATTCCCTTGGCACTTGACAAATGATTTCGAAACCATGTCATGTTGGGATCTGCAACAAAGCTCTTGAAGGTGACAGTAGCTCTATCTATAAGTGCCTGCTGTTTCTCATAACCTGCTGCTACGGATGTGGAGGTGTAAAGGAAACAAGATATGAAAAATAAAAGCACAAATCCAAGATGCACCTTTTTCATTGGAACCCCCTTTTTGAAAATTTGATCTGTGTATAGTTTCTTAAAAAAATTGTACCAGGTTGTAAACCCAAAAACTTCTACTTTCTTTATGTGCACCATACTTATTATCCCAGATTATGCATACCGTCCACAACATATGATTTCTCAAAAACTCTGTTCGCGTCAAAAAAACATTGCCTTGTTAGCAGACTAACTTTTTTTATGGTAGGATTGCCACTTTTGGTGTAAAAAGTCCTTCCAAAAAACCAAAAACAAGGGAAATGAAGGGGATTCATGGATACCATTGAAACCATTAAAAATAGGAAATCCGTACGCGCCTTTCAAGACAGACCGGTTGAAAGGGAAATCCTTGAAAGGGTCCTTGAGGCTGCACGCTGGTCACCCTCTGGTGCCAACTGCCAACCTTGGAGGGTGGAGATAGTATCTGGAACGAAAAAAGAGGCAATCACAAAGGCCATTTTAGCCGCCAAAGAAAAGGGCCATTCAGAGCCCCCTGACATCGACTACTATCCCGATGTGTGGAAAAATCCTTACAAAGAAAGAAGGTTTCGGTGCGGACTTGCCCTTTATTCAGCCCTTGGAATAGAAAGGGGAGACACAGAGGCCAGAAAAAGGGCATGGTTCAGAAACTACGAATTTTTTGGTGCCCCTGTTGGCATTTTTTTATTTATGCCAAAGGCTTTGGGTACAGGCTTTTTGGTTGATATGGGAATATTCATCCAGTCTCTTGTACTTGCCTGCACAGATCAGGGACTTGCCACCTGCATACAGGCATCCCTTGCCGAGTATCCTTCAATAATAAGACAGATACTTAAGGTGCCTGAAGAATTCAGACTGGTGTGCGGGATATCAGTAGGATATGAAGACGAAAATGCCCCTGTTAACCAGTTCAGGACCACAAGAATAGATGTTGACGATTTTACCACTTGGCACGATTAGCCAGGGAAAATTTAGGCAGCTCGCAGGCTGGCAATGGGGACCTTGGTGGCCACCTGCCTCTTCAACATCTCTATTAATATGATGGCCCTATCCTTGCCGTCTATGGCCTTAAAGATACCTTCTATGATGGTCTGATTGGGACCAGTGAGCCTGACCCTGTCTCCAGGGCCAAAACCATACTTTTCCTTAATGCCAACCTGTATAATGCCAGATTCATCTGCCCTTTCCATGAGTCCCTGAATGAACCAGTCTGGAACAGGCGGGTAGTATTCACCAAAGCGGACCGGACCAATGGCCCCGTATGTACCTGAAATGGTTATCCAGTTCTTCTCTTCTGGTGCAAGATGCAAAAAAAGATAACCAGGGAAAAGGGGGGAAGGGGCCTCCTTCACCTTTCTTGCATGTCTTGTTATTCGTATGGTAGATGGCAAAAAAACGTGAAAACCCTGATTCTCAAAATTGCTCTTTGCATAAAACTCTTTTCGAGGTTTGGTCTTGATGGCAAACCACTTTTTACCCACAGCTTCTCAACCTCCCTTGTTACCCCCTGTACCTACACATTGCATACGGCCCAAAAGCCGTGAGTCCAGTTTCAAGATCCACCAACTAATGTGGTGCCACCACACCATCGCGAATTTCACTCTTTGAAAACCAGTTTGGAGGCTCAATATCCTTCAACTCAGAAAAGATATCCTTCATCTCCTCACCGGTTACAAGGGCAGCCCTTAGGACCTCATCCATATGATCAACACACAGTATGTCCAAGGATTTGAGTATCTTTGGCTGTATCTCCTTAAGATCCTTTTCATTCGCCTTTGGAATGATGCATGTCTTAAGATCCATGCGTCTTGCTGCAAGGAGCTTTTCCTTTAGCCCTCCAATGGGAAGCACCCTGCCCCTTAGAGTTATCTCCCCTGTCATGGCCACATCGTGGCGCACTGGTGCCTTGAGAAGAGCGGAAACAAGTGCCGTGGCAATTGTTATGCCTGCTGAAGGCCCATCCTTGGGAATGGCCCCTTCGGGCACATGCACGTGGATATCCACCATCTTGTAGAAATCCCAAGGAAGTCCGAGCTGATGTGCCCTGGCCCGTACATAACTCATGGCAGCCTGAACAGACTCCTGCATCACATCACCAAGTTTCCCTGTGATGGTAAGCTTTCCCTTTCCAGGCATAACAGCTACCTCTATCTGAAGGAGCGTCCCGCCTGTCTCAGTCCATGCCAGACCGTTTGCCACTCCGATAAGGTCATTTTCCTCTGTCTGGGAATGCCTGAACTTGGGAACCCCAAGATACTTGTTAAGGGAAGATCTCGTAATCTTTATGGGCTTTTTGGCATCCCCTGCCTTTGCGATTTCCCTTGCAACCTTTCTGCAAAGGGCTGCAATACATCTTTCAAGGCTCCTTACTCCTGCCTCCCTGGTATAAAGATGAATGATATCTTCCAGGGCCTTAGGAGAAATCTCCATTTGTTCACTTGACAGGCCGTGGGCCTCGAGCTGACGCGGGATTAGATGGCGTCTTGCAATCTCTATCTTTTCCTCCTCTGTATAGCCAGGAAGCTCGATAATCTCCATTCTATCTTGCAGGGGCAAGGGAATGGTATGAAGGGCATTTGCCGTGGTTATAAACATCACAGAGGATAGATCGTAATCAAGGTCAAGATAATGATCGTTGAATGCGTAGTTCTGCTCAGGATCCAAGACCTCAAGAAGGGCAGAGGCAGGATCTCCCCTGAAATCTGAACTCATCTTATCGACCTCGTCCAGGCAAAAGACAGGATTTATGGCCTTGGCCTTTTTCATGGACTGTATGATCTTGCCTGGAAGGGCACCTATGTAAGTACGTCTGTGACCTCTTATTTCTGCCTCGTCCTTTACTCCACCAAGGGAGAGACGCACGAAATTCCGGTTTAGGGCCCTGGCAACAGACTTTGCCAAAGAGGTCTTTCCAACACCAGGAGGGCCAACAAGACACAGAATCGGCCCTTTCATCTTTTTTGAAAGGCTCTTTACTGCAAGATATTCAAGTATCCTTTCCTTTGGTTTTTCCAGGCCATAATGATCCTCGTTCAGGATCTCTTCTGCCCTTTCGATGTCTTTGTTGTCCTTGGTTCTTTCATACCATGGTAACGCGAGTATCCAATCTATATAGTTTCGGACCACCGTTGCTTCGGCAGACATTGGTGCCATGAGCTTCAGCTTTTTTAGCTCGTGGCGAACCTTGGCAGCAGCCTCTTTGGGAAGCCTCTTTCGTTTTATCTTTCTTTCAAGGTCCTTTAGCTCGCTCTGGGCATCATCCTTTTGCCCCATCTCCTTCTGTATGGCCCTTATCTGCTCATTTAGATAATAATCCTTCTGGTTCTTCTCCATCTGCTTCTTGACACGCTCTTTGATCCGCTGTTCCACCTTGGCAATCTGGGTCTCGGTAGACATGAGGGTGTAGAGCCGTTCAAGCCGCTTGGCAGGATTCAGGGCCTCAAGCACTGCCTGCTTATCAGAAACCTTTAGTGACACATGAGAAGCAATGGAGTCTGCCAGTCTTGAAGGATCCTTTATTGACGAAATGGATACTGCCACCTCTGGAGGAACCTTTTTGTTAAGTTTACAGTACTCGTCAAAGGCCGAGATTGTGAGCCTGCAGAGTGCATCCACCTCTGGCCCACTTGCCTCTGGTTCCTCCAAGGTCTTTACTCTCACAAGAAAAAAATCGCTATCTGAAACATATTCCTTTAATTCTGCACGCCTTTTGCCTTCAATGAGTGCCTTAACCGTCCCGTCAGGCAGACGAAGAAGTTGTAAAATGGTGCCAATGGTTCCTACCTTGTATATATCCTTTCTGCCCGGCTCATCCACCTTGGCGTCTTTCTGGGCAGAGAGAAATATCTCCTGATTATCTTCCATGGCCTTTTTGATGGCCTCAACAGACTTTTCACGTCCAATAAAAAGAGGGGCCACCATCTGAGGGAAAAGCACCATATCCCTTAGTGGCAAAAGAGGAAGTGTCAGGAGTTTATCTTTTTCTTTCATAAAACCTCTATATTTTTATCCAAAAAATTTGTTTGCCGTTCTATGAAGCCTCGGCTGTCTTATTTTCATATATAAGTATGGGCTCGGCCTTGTTCAAGATGACCTCTTCGCTGATGACGCACTCCTTTACATCCTGCTTGGACGGAAGATCGTACATTACATCAAGCATCGCCCTTTCTATGATGGCCCTTAGTCCCCTTGCACCGGTCTTTCTCTGGATGGCCTCCCTCGCTATGGCTCTGACTGCACCATCTGTAAAATGGAGCTCTATGTTGTCCATGGCAAAAAGCTTCTGGAACTGACGAACCAAGGCATTTTTTGGCTCCTGGAGTATCCGTACAAGATCGTCTTCCGTAAGCTCTTCGAGGGTGGCAACAACGGGTATCCTGCCTACAAGCTCAGGAATGAGACCAAATTTGATAAGGTCTTCAGGCTCAAGATTTTTCACAATTTCACTATAGGACATCTTGCGTGCGCCGTGAACATTTGCACCAAAGCCAATGGAATATTTTCCAAGCCTGGACCTTATGATGGAATCGAGCCCTACGAATGCACCTCCAACAATGAAAAGTATGTTTGTGGTATCTATCTTCACAAACTCCTGCTGGGGATGTTTCCTGCCGCCCTTTGGAGGCACATTTGCAAGTGTACCCTCGATTATCTTCAAAAGCGCCTGCTGTACCCCCTCACCAGAGACGTCCCTGGTTATAGAGGGGCTGTCAGATTTTCTTGCTATCTTGTCTATCTCATCGATGTAAACAATGCCACGGCTTGCCAGCTCAACGTCATAATCTGCCGCCTGCAACAGGTTGAGTATGATGTTTTCAACGTCTTCACCAACGTAGCCCGCCTCTGTGAGGGTGGTGGCATCTGCAATGGTAAATGGGACATTAAGTATCTTGGCAAGGGTCTGGGCAAGAAGGGTCTTGCCGCTTCCTGTTGGCCCAATAAGCATGATGTTGCTCTTTTGAAGCTCCACATCGTCTATGGCCACACTGGACTCTATGCGCTTGTAATGATTGTGAACCGCAACGGACAAGATCTTTTTCGCATGCTCCTGACCAATCACATACTGATCCAGAAGGGATTTAATCTCAGCGGGCTTCAGTATGGCCGAGGAACCAGCCCCACCCTCTTCACCGCTGTCATAATCCTCTGCAATGATGTCATTGCAAAGGTCAATGCATTCGTCACATATATATACGTTGGGACCGGCAATGAGCTTTCTTACTTCGCCCTGCCCCTTACCGCAAAAAGAACAGCTCAGAT
>JALSQG010000159.1 GCA_026985565.1 Deltaproteobacteria bacterium | reverse complement strand
AGTTTAAATAGATGCCTTCCCTTTACCCTTGAACCTACCTCTACGCCTTTTAACCGAAGCTGAAGGTTAAAGGGATTGAATGTTACCTCTTTAACATCGACGCTACGATGGAGTGCCACAGGGGCCTTTTCCCTCAAAAGATATTTGACCAAATGAGGAACAGCCACAAAACCCAAAAGGGTGTAGGCTATAAGGAACGAAATTGACCAAAAAAGTATCTTGATAAGCGGATGAAAAGACTTATAACGTGCTATCATGATTTATAAACCCTCGAATATCGATAGTTACTACAAGTCTAAAGGGCTTATGCAACACCATTTCGTTGTAAGGGATTTACATGGCCCTTTTTTGACTTAGAAATAATAATCAACGACCAAATCAAAGACCACCCTCTCAATATGGGAAGTGCAAAATCAACAGCCGACATCCAATTTTCCTCGTGCTAATTGTACCATTTTTTTGCATCCAGTCCATTTTTTCTAACTGACAAAATGTCTGAAGAGGGCCGGTTTCTCAAGGCTTTCTTGTGAACCAAATCAAAAACCCTTATAATGGCCACGACTTTTCATTAATGCAGAGGCACTCAAAAATGGCGAGCGACAATGAAATAAAAAGAATCAGAAACATCGGGATAATCGCCCATATTGATGCAGGCAAGACGACCCTGACCGAACGCATCCTTTACTATACTGGAAAGACCCACAAGATAGGTGAAGTCCATGATGGCCAGGCTACCATGGATTGGATGCCAGAGGAACAGGAAAGGGGAATCACCATCACCTCAGCGGTAACCACCTGTTTCTGGAAGGGCAAGGAGATCCACATCATAGACACTCCCGGCCATGTGGATTTCACAATAGAGGTTGAAAGATCCCTTCGTGTACTTGACGGCGCCCTTGGCGTATTTTGTGCTGTTGGAGGAGTCGAACCCCAGTCAGAAACGGTGTGGCATCAGGCAGACAAATATAAGGTGCCCAAAATGGCCTTTGTAAACAAGATGGACCGACTCGGGGCCGATTTCTGGAAAGTGGTTGCTGAATTAAGGGACAGGCTTGGCGCCAACCCCCTTGTTATGAACATTCCCCTTGGAGCAGAGGACTCCTTTGAGGGGGTCTTTGACCTGGTTAAACAAAAACTCATACTCTGGGACGAGACCACAGAAGGACGTGAGTATCAGGAACTGGATATTCCTGAGGAACATCAGGATTATGTTCAGAAGGCGAGGGAGCAGCTTCTTGAGGCCCTTTCTGAGATAGATGACGAGATAATGGAAATGTACCTTTCCGAAGGGGAAATCCCTGAGAAAAAGATACACCAGGTGGTTAGAAAGGCATGTCTGTCACTTGAGGGTGTACCTGTCTTTTGTGGCTCTGCCCTAAAAAACAAGGGTGTTCAGCCAGTGCTTGATGCAATTGGAAGATACCTTCCAAGCCCTTTGGACATACCTCCTGTAAAAGGCATAAACCCCGATAGTGGCAAAGAGGAAGAAAGACGTGCAAGCGTCAAGGAGCCCCTTTCGGCCTTGGCCTTCAAGGTCCAGATGGATCAGGGAAGAAAGATGACCTTTGTGCGAGTCTATAGCGGGGTGATGCATGCTGGTGAACAGGTCTGGAACGCAACAAAGGAGAAAAAGGAAAAGATTGCACGCCTTCTTAGAATGCATGCGAACAAACGGGAAAGAATAAAGGAAGCCGGTGCAGGGCAGATCATAGCGGTAATGGGGCTAAAGCTTGCCCAGACTGGAGACACCCTTTGTGACCCTGAGCATCCTATCATCCTCGAGGCCATTGAGACCTATCAACCCGTCATCTCTGTTGCAGTGGAGCCAAAATCCACCCAAGACCAGGAAAAGGTGGAGACTGCCCTTTCAAAACTTGCTGAGGAAGACCCTACCTTTAGGGTCAAAGTGGATGAAGAAACGGGACAGACCATAATCTCCGGGATGGGAGAGCTTCACCTTGAGGTCCTTACCCAAAGGCTTTTGAGAGAATTCAACGTGCCGGTACGCGTTGGTAAACCCCAGGTGGTGTACAGGGAGACCATTTCAAAAGAGGCGCAAGTTCATGAGAAATTTGACAAGGAAATCGGCGGATCGAGGCAGGTTGCCACGGTTGATATAACCGTTAGACCCAGGCAACGAGGCGAGGGCAACTTGGTAAGGAGCGAGCTTCCTGAAGGTGCACTTCCTGAAGGATATGAGGAACAGATCATGGAGACCCTTCGTCAAGGGCTTGAAAGTGGCGTTTTGCAAGGCTTTCCCATGATCGATGTAGAGGTGATATTGACAGGAGTCCAATTTGAGGAGGGGCTTTCTTCAGAGCTCGCCTTCAGGGCCGCTTCATCCATGGCATTAAAGAAGGCTTGCCAACAGGCAGAACCGGTGCTTCTTGAGCCAAAGATGATGGTAGAGGTCATCACCCCTGAAAGCTTTATGGGAGACGTCATTGGGGATCTGAACGCAAGGGGCGGCAAGGTTGAAAGCATTGAGCCACGCGGGAACGTCCAGGTCATCAAGGCCATTGTACCATTGTCAAAGATGTTCGGATATTCCACTGCCCTTCGATCAGCAACCCAGGGCAGGGCCAACTTCACCATGGTCTTTTCCCACTACGATCCTATTGAAGATTGATGTGTATCAAAATGCCTTTGTTGCATTTGCAAGGAATCTGTTCTACTTATGGCATAAAAATCGTGAAAGGAGCAAGCTAAGCTGTGTATGATTCTTCAGATCTTCGAAAAGGACTTAAGATAATAATAGACGGTCAACCATACATTATCACAGATTTTCAGTTCTCAAAGCCGGGAAAGGGGCAGGCCCTTTATCGCTGCAAGCTTAAGAACATGATTACTGGTTACACCATGGATAGGACCTACCGGTCAGGTGATAAGTTTGAGCCTGCAAACCTCGATGAGAGAAGGATGCAATATCTTTACAATGACGGAGAAGGTTACCATTTTATGGACACAAAGACCTATGACCAGGTCACCCTTACAGAAGAGAACATAGGTGATGCAAAAAACTTCCTCCAGGACAATATGGAGGTGGATGTGCTCTTCTTCAATGAAACGCCCATCAGCATCAACCTGCCTAATTTCGTACAGCTAAAAGTGGTAAAGGCAGACCCAGGTGTTAAGGGAGATACTGCCACTGGGGCAACCAAACCAGCCACTCTTGAAACAGGTTACACCATACAGGTTCCTCTTTTTGTAGAAGAAGGAGATGTATTGAAGATAGACACACGAACAGGCCAGTACGTCGAGCGTGTAAAGGCGTGACAACACTTTGGTGTGAAAGGTCGCATTCGTCAGATCGTCTATGCCCGCCATCTCCTGCTAAAGACCCTAAGACAATGGTTCTACAACGAGGGCTTCTGGGAGGTCCAGGTGCCCTCTTCTTCCACGCATGCCATCCCGGAAGCCACAATTGAGCTTTTCTCCATACATGACACAAAGGGCAAAAGGTACCTTCTGCCTTCTCCTGAGCTCTATCTAAAACCCATGCTTGGCCATGGCATTGACCGTTTCTTTCATATAGGTCCTGCCTTTAGGAAAAATGAAAAAGGTCCTCACCATGCCCCTGAATTTACTATCCTTGAGTGGTACAGGAGCAACGAAGACTACACCAGGCTCATTGAAGATTGCGCAAATATCTTGTCAGTCGTGACTTCGGCTTTTAAAAGGGCCTCAGAAATTCATAATCCCCTATTTCTTGAAAAAACCAAGGGAGGGATAACCTATGAGATCTTACGCATTGAAAAGGCCTTTTTGAAATATGCCGGTTGGAATCCCCTTGAAATAGAAGACGAAGACCGATTTTACGAAGACATTGTCCTGAAGGTGGAGCCGGCCTTAAAAAAATTTAAGCCCACCTTTCTCATAGACTTTCCCTCATGGGCAGCCTCCCTTTCAAGAATAAAGCAGGAAGATAAGAGGAGTTGCGAAAGGTTTGAACTCTATTGGTTTGGGATGGAGTTGGCAAACGGTTTCTCTGAGCTTCTGGACCCTGATGAACAGCTCCTTAGATTTGAAAGGGAAAACCAAAAACGCATTGAATCAGGTCTAAGGCCTATAGAGATCCCAGACAGATTTCTTTCATCCCTTTCTCGTTGTGCCTCTGCCGCAGGTATCGCCTTGGGCGTAGATCGTCTTTTGATGATTCTTACAGATAGTAAATCCATAAAAGAGGTTATACCGGCCCTCTGATTTTTTGAACAATCAATCCCTTTGTTCCAAACGTTTTTTTAAAACCCAAAAGTTACAACCACCTCTCACAAATGTGGCAAGCTAATTGCTGCTTTATCTACAGCTTTCCTTATAGAAGGAAGCTTTTGGCCATTTTCCCAATATTTATGGATTTTTTTGGGGTTCTGCCGATAAAAAAAACAAAATCTTTTATAAAATTTTTCTTCTATCCGATGAGATGAGCAACAGGAAAATTTCAAAACCTTGGAGGTAACCATGTCGCATTTATCATGGCACAAAACTTTTTTGGCCGCTTTTTGTGTAATCTTTCTTTTGAGCGGCTGCGGGCAGAAGGTAAAGGAATCGGTGCAGGCCATAGATTCCACCACCATTAGGAATCCTTATCCGTGTCCTAAAATAGTCATGCTTCCTTTTGCTGACTATTCGTCTGGCAAACACGTTGATGACTCGCTTAGGCGACAGGTGAAGATCCAGAATGCCATTATGCATAAGCTTGCTTCAAAAGGCTTTTATACGCCGGTGGAAGAAGATGTTGTTCAGTACCTTATAGATCTTGGCGTAATAACCCTCATCGAAGGCCCATCCGTGGATTCTGCACGAACAAGGAGACATTTCTACAGGGAACTTGGCACCGGCTGGTCTAAAGACATGGAGAAGGCGATAAAGGATGTTCTTTTGTCTAATGAGATGGCAAACCGGCCACAGGAAGAATTCAAGATCAATCGCATAGGACTAAACAAAAATGTGGTTAAGCAAATAGGCGAGTATTTTGATGCTGATTACATCCTTAGAGGAAGAATAGTGGAATACGAGGTCAGAGAGGGCCAGGCACTTAATCCTCTTCAAAAGGGAATTCTGCCATTTTTCTTCGACTGGACTTCTGCCACTGTATTTGGTGTAGCTCAGTCGGATCAGTACGACCTATGGCAAGACCTTGCCATAGGAGGGGCCATGGGAGCAGGACTTGGATCCCAGGCCAACACACCATTCAATGGACCAAGCGAATCCAAAAAGGTGGTCGGCTCGCATCCAAGATTTGCCCATATAGTCAGTGAGACATCCGGCGGATACAAACACTCTGCCGCATACAATGCTGGCGTATGGGGCGCTGCCGGCATGGCAGCTGCATACCTGGCAGCAAAAGGTGGCCATGTGCCAAAGGCTGTGGTCCAGATCAGCCTTGCCCTTCAAGATCCTGAAACAGGCGAAGTTGTTTGGGCCAACAGGGTCGAAAAAGAGGTCGAGCCTGTAAGCATGTGGGCAGACACCACTGACAGAACCCAGATGGATGTTGCAGTGGAAGCGGCAACAAAAAAACTCATCGAAGACTTAACCAATACTCTTGCCCTTTGCCCAAAATGCGCTGGGGCAGTGCAGTCTGCGTCCAATCAGACAGGATGTCAGCAAACAGCAATCCAGACGGCAGCAACTCCCATGGACGACTCTGTTCAGAGCGAACATATAGAAGTAGTAAGGGAACCGTCAAAAACCCCTGAAAACTGGGGCTCATAAGTTCAGGATACAGGAGGATATCATGAAGGGAAAACTCATCCCGTTTGTATTGATCATATTGGGGCTTTGTCTATCGGTTGCCTGTGCAACTGCCTTTGCAGAAGACAGTGCCATGAGCCCTTATAATAAACAGTGTAGCATTTCCAAAACTGGGAGGCTGGTAATCTCTCCCACGAGTTTAGATTTTTACGTCAACCAGGAGCAATTAAAAAACCCGGAACCGATAAAGGTTAGGCTGACCGGTTTCGCATTTCCTTATTGTGATGCAGATGACGTTAACTGTACCACAAAACAGATTCCTCAGTTGGAATGTTACAAAGTAGACCAAAATGGTGACCGAACATCTAATGATGCAAACGCAACTGATATAAAATGCTACGAAATTCCTCGGACAGATGATCCATCTGCACATGTGGTTGTCTGGGCAGAAACTACAGATTTCTGCTGGATAGCAGCCCCTACGGAACAGTGGCTTAAGTTAAATGGCCAGACTGCTGGAGTAGCAGTGGATTCCGCCGATGGTAATGCAAGTTTCACAGTCACTGTTGACGTCAGCAAACTTCTGGACAGTACTGCCGTTTATACCGGAAAGCCGACAGTCAAGGAAGGGTGGATCCAGGTAACTACTACGATACACGACCCCAGCATACCCGGTAGCAACTCCACGTATATGAGAAACCACGTTGACGAAAGCATTAAACAGCATGTTACAGCAACACTTTCTGACTGGTCAATTAAGGATGACTTGCCTGTTAAGGCACAAATGTCAACCTGGTGGATCCCAGTCAAGGTTTATGTAAACTCCCTCCGCGAAGCCGTGGAAGAAAAAGTGTCTACAACTGATTGGATGGACCTTACAATCAATATCCCGGTTTCAGATGACACAAGAGGTGCGCTATACATTCTGGCAGAACATCCTTCTCTTTCTCCAGGGCAGGTTTATGCCTACAGGTGGATAGATGGAAAACCCAAATTTGACCTATTCAGTCAGTGGGGACATCCTGTAGCAGGGGCAGAAGGCCTGTATTATGCACGTGATATCCAAAATACGCCGATTTCCCTGCCCTTCAGCGCGGACAAGACAGCAATTGCACCCATTCCATATAGAAACACAAACGTTGGTGTCTCTGGAGGTTTCCCAAATATTAAGGCCTTTATACCCGTGCCCTTTGGCGGCGGCATAAGGCTCATTGGCCTTGAAGGGGACTGGATAATTAGGGCTGTGGTAGGAGATCCGTCTGATATACAAAACTATCGGTCATGGCGAGAACTTCTATATTACGTTTTACATATCACCCCCCTTAAAGGCAGATGGGTTGTAACGGAAGAATACGGTGGTGAAAAAACCACCTATATCGACGATGCAACAGGCATGATATACCCCATGATCCTGAATGAAGAACGAGGGAAGCTAAGTGGAGTTTGGCTTACACCCAAGGGGCAAACGGTACTTGCTGTAAAATATGCGAACACATCTGACCAGGTGTGTAACAAGTTCACCATACAGGGACAAAGGGTATTGATAAATAACTGTATACGTCCTGGAAAGTACGATATATATTTTACAGAAAACACCATTTGGGGGCCATTTGAGTACCTTTACCGCATTGATGAATTCGATGTACAAACAGGAGGAAAGATCGAAGGACAGTGGCAATACAGGGCAGTTGGGGATCAAAACTGGTCTGTACCTGAGAAATTTACTGCTGTCACCGAAGACGTGGTAATACCACTTGATCCCAACTGTAATTGCTACAAAGTGGCAGGAAAAGTTAACGGAATTGCCACTCCGTTTATAGTTGACACTGGTGCAGCCATGGTCTTACTCAACAAAAACGATGCTAAAATGTATGGGATTCCAATGGCTGCAAATGGCACTATCACTTCGGATTCTTGCTATGAAGGAAAGGCTGTTGGTGTTGGTGGAGAAATATCGGGATATTATTGTCCAGTCTCCATTGAAATTGCAGGAACACTCAAAAAAGAAAACGTCACTGCCTTTCTGTCAGAAAATCAGGATACTGCCCTTCTTGGCATGACGTTCCTGAAATACTTTCACGTCACTACAAATGCCAACGATGGAACAATGATCATATCAAAATAAGTAAGAGAAACCCTCCTCTTCTCTTAGACAT
>JALSQG010000158.1 GCA_026985565.1 Deltaproteobacteria bacterium | reverse complement strand
GAGGATAAAATATGTCAGAGACCACTATCATTACCTGTCCTTCGTGCGGTGTCAAAAACAGGGTTCCTGTTGATAAAATGAATCTTGGTCCAAGATGTGGACGTTGTAAGACCCCTCTTGCTGTTAGAGCCCCTTCAGGGCCTGTAACACTGACAGATGCCAATTTCGATCAGATGATCTCCTCTTCAAGAGCAGCCCTTGTGGATTGTTGGGCACCCTGGTGTGGGCCATGCAGAATGATTGGGCCAACAATAGAAGAGCTTTCAAAGGAGTTCGGGTCAAGGGCACTGGTGGGCAAACTGAACGTGGATGAAAATCCCAGTGTAGCCCAAAGATTTCAGATTAGATCCATTCCTACCTTGCTCTTCTTTAAAAATGGACAGCTGTCTGATACCATAGTTGGTGCAGTGCCTGCCCAACAGATCAGGGCAAAGTTGGCCTCCATTTTGTAAAAGAAAGGACATATTGTGCATTCAGTAAGTTTTGGTAAGTGTAAAAAACTGTCAGAATCGGAAATAAAACATGAATGGGAAGATGTGCAGGTTCCCCTTGGGGATAGAAGCTATCATATTAAAATCGGCCCTGGGATTCTGCTTGAGAGTCCTGGATTTTTAAAGGAGCTTGGCCCCTTTAGTGGCCCATTTATTGTCACAGATTCTAATGTAGCAGATTTTGTTGGGCATGATCTTCTCACCTTATTGAAGGACAATGGTTATAAAACAAGCCATCTTTTGACTTTTCCCGCGGGGGAGCAGTCCAAAAACATGGATACCGTGGTCGCACTTGCACGTTCCCTTGTGGAAAAAGGGGCAGACAGAAACGCCCTTCTTATTGCACTTGGTGGAGGGGTTACTGGAGATATTTGCGGCTTTTTGGCGTCTATCTATATGAGAGGGGTGGATTTTATCCAGTTCCCCACAACCCTTCTTGCCCAGGTTGACAGTTCTGTTGGCGGAAAAACCGGAGTGGATCTGCCAGAAGGCAAAAATCTAGTCGGCACCTTTTCCCAGCCAAGGCTTGTTTTGGCTGACATTGGTGTGCTTTGTTCCCTTCCTGCAAAGGAGATAAGAAACGGGATAGCTGAGATAGTCAAATATGGAATGATTAAGGACAGGGAGCTTTTCGAGACACTGGAGGCAAAGTGGTGGGATGTGGTCAATCTTGAGCCATATGTCACTGCATTTTTGGTAAAAAGATCGTGTGAGATAAAGGCAGAGGTTGTCTCCAAGGACGAAAGGGAAGGGGGTTACAGGCGCATCTTGAACTTTGGGCACACAATCGGCCATGCAGTTGAGGCTGTCTCAGGATACACTGTGTCTCATGGCGAGGCAGTGGCAATTGGTATGGTGGCTGTATCAAGAATATCAGCCTCACGAGGGCTTCTTGACTGGCAGGATGTGGAAAGACTGGTGAGACTTATTGAAAGGTTCGATCTTCCTGTGAAGGTTCCAGAGGAGCTCGAAAGGCAGGCAATCATAGAGAACCTGAAAAGAGACAAAAAGGTGCAGGATGGCAAGGTGCATTTTGTGCTGGCTAATGGGATAGGGGATACCTTGATAGTCGATGACGTCTCTGATAGTGAGGTCCTTGATGCCATAGATGGCTCGTAAGGCTGGTCTGCCAAGGACTTGGACGCTATTTTTCTAAGCCTTATGATCCTCTTATTATCCTTGCAGCAGATCTTGTGATTGCCTCGAGTCCCTGGCCAACTGTAGGGGCAGGTACATATTGGTCGGTCTGGAAAAAGCCATGGAAGGTGGGTCTTGGAATGAGTT
>JALSQG010000157.1 GCA_026985565.1 Deltaproteobacteria bacterium | reverse complement strand
GGAAGCATCCCCTTCAAAAAAAGACGGACATCCTTGGCGCCATAGCTGAAGAAAGGCGCAGGCTGACGGGGCTTCGGGAGTTTGCAGACAATTACATTGATACATCCAACAGGAATGTGCATCAGCTTCGCCAGATAGTGTTGGACATGTACTCCTTTCGTGAGGATTTGACAAAACCTCTGATTCACGTCATATCCTTTGGTTTTAAATATGGTGTGCCGGCAGATGCGAGCCTGGTGCTGGATGTAAGGTTTCTTCCAAATCCATACTTCCAGCCAGAGCTTAGGCCCCTTAGTGGTCTTGATGACAAGATCTACAACTTTGTCCATGACAAGGAAGAGACCAAGGCCTTTCTTGGCCATCTTGAGTCCATGTTTTCATATCTCATTCCCCAGTACCGGAAGGAAGGCAAGGTCTATCTTGTGGTTGGGATTGGGTGCACTGGCGGCAGACACAGAAGTGTTGCCATAGCGAGATGGCTTGGAGATATGTTTACGCAAAAGGGCGAAGAGGTTATCGTCACACATAGAGATCTGGACAGAGAGGCTTGAATATGATTGGAGTTGTGGTTGCAGCCCACGGCAATCTTGCCCAGGAACTTGTTGAGACCATGAGCTTCATCGTTGGCGAACAGGAGCATCTCGTTGCCATAACAATTGATCCGTCAACAAGTGTTGACGAGATGAAAAATGCCATAAAAAAGGCCATTAAGAAGGTTGATACAGGAAACGGAATCCTAATACTAACCGATATGTTTGGAGGCACACCTGCCAACATGAGTCTTAGTTTCCTTGAAGATGGAAGGGTTGAGGTGATAACCGGCGTGAACCTTCCCATGCTAATCAGGCTGTCTCAATGCAGGCAATCAATGAGCCTTTCGGAAGCGGCAAACTCCCTTGTGGAATATGGTCGTAAAAGCATCAATCAGGCCACCCAGATTTTAAAAAGATAGGTCAGCGAAAAAAGGTCGATTCCTTGGCTGATAGCATCTGCTTAAGACGGGCAAAAGCCTCAGACATAGAAAAAATCGTTGCCATTGAGTCCAGGGTGCAGCCTGTGCCCTGGAGTAGGGCAGGGCTCTTGAGTGAGATTAAAAGGGGGAGGCCAACATGGTTTTGGTGCCTGTGCCCAGGTAAAAAGTTGCAAAAAGTATTTGCTTATATCTGTTTTAGAATCATTGGAGATGAGGGCCATCTTTTGAATCTTGCAGTTGAAGATGCGTTTCAAGGGCTTGGTCACGGTTCCTTTTTAATGGAACGTTTTTTTGATTTTTCCCGCCTTCATTCATGTTCGAGGTTGGTTCTTGATGTCCATAGGGAAAATTACAGGGCCATACAGTTCTATATGCGGCACGGATTTGAACTTTCTTGCCGCCCTTTAGAGAGTCGGGGAAAATTTTTGGTCATGGAGATGAAATTGGTTCGGTAGTGATTATTTTATTTGATTGATTACATCAGAAAAAAGGAGGATGGATATGGCCATAAAGGTAGGCATAAACGGTTTTGGCAGGATAGGAAGAAACGTCTTCAGGGCCTCTATGCTTTATCCAGAGTTCAAGGATATAGAGATAGTTGCAGTCAACGACCTTACAGACAACCACGTAATAGCTCACCTTCTCAAGTATGACTCAGTCATGGGAAGGCTTGATGCAAACATAACCTATGACGATGAGGGGATAGAGGTCGACGGCAAGAGGATCAGGGTCACTGACATCAAGGAACCAAGTCAGATTCCCTGGGCAGAAGCAGGAGTCGAGTACGTGATAGAGGCAACAGGAAGATTCAGGGATGCAAGCCTTGCAGCCGGGCATCTTGAGGCAGGTGCAGAAAAGGTCATAATCTCAGCCCCAGCAAAAGACGAGGATATCACCATAGTCATGGGTGTAAACGAAGACGATTACGACCCTGTAAAACACAAGATCATTTCAAACGCATCTTGTACCACAAACTGTCTTGCCCCAGTTGCCAAGGTGATCCTCGATAGATTTGGAATAGTAAGTGGCCTTGTCACAACAGTTCACGCCTACACCAACGACCAAAGGCTTCTTGATCTTCCTCACTCGGATCTAAGGCGGGCTCGTGCGGCAGCCCTAAACATGATACCAACGAAAACAGGGGCGGCAGCAGCAGTGAGCAAGGTGATTCCAGAGCTAAAGGGCAAATTTGACGGTCTTGCCGTTAGGGTGCCCACACCAGATGTATCCCTTGTGGATCTTGTGGTTCGGGTGGAAAAACGTGCAACCGTGCCTGAGGTGAACGACGCCCTCAAGGCTGCAACCAACAAGTTTCTTGGATACACTGAAGAACCTCTTGTTTCCACAGATTTTATCAAGGATCCTCATTCTTCCATAGTCGATGGCCTTTCGACCCGAGTCATAGAGGACACCTTGGTAAAGGTCATGGCATGGTATGACAACGAATGGGGATATTCAAACAGGCTGCTGGATCTGATCCTACATATGGAGGAAAACAAGGCGATTTAAAAAATGAGCAGCTTGATTTCCCAATCAAAGGCCCTGGAGATAAATCTTAGAGAGACCCAGGTAGAACGGGTTGACATAGACGAGAAGTATCAGGTCCTTAGAAAGGCAGTGGAAGGATACAAAGGGGTGCTCAGACAGGCAGACCAGCTACTGTTTGAGCTTCACCATCCCTTCAAGAACTGGGCTGCCTTGGTTTACGATCTAAGGTCCTTCTCCTTAAAGAACTTCAACACCTATGTTCGCTCCAGATACGGCACTGAGGCATGCAGGCTCCTGCTGGAAACCTTTTTGAAACTCATTGAGGAGGCGCCAAGGCAAAAGGAAAAGAAGAAGGCGGCAGACGGACTCCTTGCGTACATGGAAAAAATAGTGAGGGCGGGCGATAAGGATACCCTTGAAGGCTTGATACCCGCCTTTCAAAAGGTCTTTGAGCAACTGTCAAAGATCAACGAGTCCATTTTGTTTTGTCTTGCCACAAGCTTTCATCCAATAGCAAGATTGGTGAAGAATCTTGCCTCGAGGCTTGAGAACCTGGATGGCGGTCATGAGCTGTGGAGGCGTTGCCGGGATCTCCTTGTCAGGGTTAGAAACGTTACCTACCACTACTGGTTATCTCAGGATGGCCCCCAGAAATGGCTAAAGTCCAGTCTGACCCAGTACGGTCTTTGGATAGACGAGCAAGACTACAAAAACATCATGGGACTTCTTGAGCCTGTAAGCCATGCCACGTTTGAGAGGCTGCTTAAAGAGATCAAAAGAATTGAAGAAATGGCCGATGCCAGGGAGGCCGCTTTGGCCCTTGCCCGTCTGCCTGGCCATGTTGATGTGGTTAAGAGATATAAGGAGATAGCAAAGGCCCTTGGGCAGGTCTCATGCAGGCTTTCTTTCAAAAAGGAACGTAACAAAGACGTTGACGGTATATCAATTCACCTTCTTTTTCTTTTTCACATGGTGGAAATGGAGGGCCTTGCCATTATCCACGAAGAGGTACTTCGTCAACTCAACAAAAACCTGGTATGTCTTGTAAAGACAGCAGATTTTGATGAGCTTCGCCAGATAATTCCAAAGAGTTTTGCCCTTCTGAAACAGCAGATAGGCCAGTTTCCAAGAACGGCCCTTCAGTGCATAAATGCCCTTGGAACTGAGATACTGAAAAGAGACAACACAAGGCTTATCGAGCTTTTTCTTGAAGAGGTGGTGGCCTTTGGCTTTCAGACACCGGGAGTGGAGGGGGTGGATACGGAGTGGCATGTTCTGTCAAATCCAGCGCATCTCCAAAATATCAGGGCCTGGCTCGATCTTGTGTGCCAGAAGCCAAAGGTGTGCAGCACTCTGTTGTCTGCCCTTACCATTAATCTCCAGCTTGGCGGCACCTGTATCAAAGACACGGATCTTTTCCAGCGCGACATCACAAAGCTGCTTAACAGCGACATAGAGCCCATCTACAATCTTGTGAAGGAATTTTGCCGTTCCATCCCTGTCTATTTTAATGAGATAGGCGCCGAGGGCCTTTTGCGGGATGTTTCCACAGAGCTTGACGAGATATCAAGGCGCAGGGACTTACTTATCCATTTCTTGAGGAAACAGAGCCATGTAGAGAGCAACAATCTCATTGTGGATTTCATAGAGGCCATATTCAACTTCTGGTACAGCAGGCAAAAGGATGGACTAAAGCCGTTTCTTCCACCAGAAATTTTGGACCAGATAAGCCCATACGGGCCTTATGTGGACCATGTACACAAAATAATCCGTCACCTCGCCTCCCGACTCGATCTTGAGCCATTTGCAAGAAAGGTCCATCTGTTTCTAAGCTCTTCAGAAGAAGAGATCAGAAAAATGATCGACCAGGTGACTGATGTTCCGCCTCAGGAAAAGCGCAGGGTGGAGCTTCTTATAAAGATGTATCGCCTGGAATACATGAAGTACAACCTTGGGGTACAGGAGATACGCTTCAATCTGGAAGAGGCCAAAAAGCTTGGTTTTGAAGGCATGGACAGGGTACTTGAGGTAATAGACTCAGACGATAATGAACATGCCCTTAAAGTTATCCTCCATGAGATAGAGGAGCTCAAAAACATCATCCTTTCAAAGGAAAAATACGAGGTTCAGGAGGCCATTTACCACAAACGTCACATAGCTGCAGATATCCCTTCCATGTATGGCAAATACCATGAAAGGAAATTTGATGCCCTTGGTCTTACCTTCAGGCTGGAGAATCTTGCCAATCTCTTTTTTGAACGTCTGATTGCAGAGATCGAGGTCCCATTCATTACCCGTTCAACCTTCGTCAATCTGCTTCGTCATCTAAAGCTTTTATGGCGGGCTGTGCAGTTAAATGGCGTCTCTTCCAAGAAGTTCGCCACCTATCTCACCCTTTTGGAAAAGTCTCTCGGGGTAAGAAGGTTTTCCTTTACCCAGTATCTTGACATTGTAAAGGGCCTTTCCGAAGGGGTGAAAGACATGATCTATGTCTATTATCTTAGCCCCCACGAGGAAAACCTCAACAAGATCATCCGCCAGCTTTGGCCAGATAAAATCCTTCCAAAGTATAGGGGAATGGTGGGAAGGGATGCCTCTATTCAGGAGGTCGTGCACCAGGTGTCAGAGGCCTTTTTAAGAACCCTTATATCATCAACCTTTGGCCTTCAGCACCTTGACAACTTCGTGGCAAGGCTTTATCAGGCCCTTTCTTCCCAGAGGGAGTACCTGACACCAAGGGAGCTTGACATGCTTCTTAGTTATGAGCCTGAGCAGGACCTTTGTTCCATTCACAGGCCTGACAAGGTAACAGGAAACCTCATTCACCTTGGTAACAAGGGTTACAATCTATTGCTCCTTGCCAGGGAAGGCATACCGGTGCCTCCTGGAATAATCGTTACCACGGAGGTCTTCAGATACTATTCCCTCTTTTACAAGCTTCATGGCGCCTATCAGAATTTTAAAAGGCAAGTCAGGCAAGGGCTTAAAGAAATTGAGCAACGAAGTGGCAAGAGTTTTGGAGACCCTCACAACCCTCTTCTTCTTTCTGTCAGAAGCGGTGCAGCCATATCCATGCCAGGCATGATGTCCACTGTAATAAACGTTGGTATGAATATGGAGATTGCAGAAGGCCTTGCAAAAAAGTATGGCAATCTTTGGTTTGCTTGGGACAATTACAGGCGCTTCATCCAGTCATGGGCCATGTCCTTTGGCCTTGAAAGGGAGGTTTTTACTGCCCTCATGCAGGCGCACAAGGCCCGCTATGGTGTTGAGAAAAAGAGGCAGTTTACCGGGGAACAGATGCGCGAGCTTGCCCTAACATACCGGGATACAGTCTTGTCAAAGGGTGTGGTCATAGAGGATGATCCTTTTGAACAGCTCCTGACTTCCATCAGGCTTGTGCTAAACTCATGGGATTCTGAAAAGGCAAAGGCTTACAGGGACATAATGGAGATCTCTGACCATTGGGGTACTGCTGTCATAATACAGGCCATGGCCTATGGCAACCTGTCTAACAAGGCTGGCACAGGCGTTCTATTTACGGCCAATCCTTACAAGAAGCTCGACAGGGTGAGCCTTTGGGGAGACTATACGGTTGGGAATCAGGGAGAGGACATAGTAAGCGGCCTTGTTGCTACAAGCCCTATTTCCGTGGAGCAGAGTGAGGAATTGGGGCTTAGTGTAGAAGACAGCCTTGAGAGGAGGTTCCCCCACATATATGAGGCACTACTCAGGTGGGTCAGGTATCTCATCTTTGATAAGAAGTGGACGCCACAGGAAATAGAGTTCACCTTTGAGGGGCCAGAGGAAGACAAGCTTTTCATACTTCAGACCCGTGACATGGTGACCAAACGAAGAAGCCGTGTGGCAGTTTTCGTGCCTTCAGACGGACTTGAAAAGAGCTATCTTGGCAGGGGAATAGGCGTAAGCGGCGGTGCATTGAGCGGAAAGGCGGTCTTTACCCTTAAGGAGATAGAGAGGATAAGAAAGAGTGAGCCAGAAACCAAGCTTGTGCTCATAAGGTCAGATACGGTTCCAGATGATATTAAGGAGATATCTGCAGCAGATGGCATCCTTACTGCCAAGGGAGGTCAGACCTCCCACGCCTCCATTGTGGCATTTAGGCTGGACAAAACCTGTGTTGTGGGATGTGAGCAGCTCAAGGTGTTCGAGCTTGAGGGAAGGGCTGAAATAAACGGGCATACCATTCATTCAGGTGACTATGTCAGTATTGATGGCAGAAACGGCTTTGTATATCTCGGCAGGCATGAGATACGGACAGAGGAAGACAGTTCCCTCGTCTAACTGAAGAATTTTTTAGTCTTCTATAGACTTTTGTGCAAATTATTCTTATTAAGAAAAGAAAGGGTTAGACCATAAGTTTTGTTGTTGTTTAGTCAGGCAATCACAAAAAAGGAAATTGGAGGTACCCCAAATGTCTGAAGCTCGACCGATGAAACTTGGAATCAACGGACTTGGGAGGATTGGCAAGCTCAGTCTGTGGTATCACGTGAGCAAAAAGGATTTTTCAGAGATAATAATTAACATAGGGCGTCAAGTCGGAAAGGGCCTTGAAGATATTGCCCATTCCATTGAAATGGACAGCACCTATGGCAGGCTTGGCAGTTATCTCTATGGTTACAAGTGCCCAAGGGTCATTGAGAATCTGGATGAAAAAACAGGCAGAATGACGGTGGATGGAGTTCCCGTGACCATTCTCCGTGAAAGCCGGGATCCACGAGGCATAAACTGGGCTGAACATGACGTGAAATTAGTGGTTGACACAACTGGTGTATTCAGGGATCCAACAGCCCCGCCTGATGCCCCAAGAGGCAGCCTTAGAGGACATCTTGAGGCAGGTGCTGAAAAGGTTATCCTTTCTGCCCCATTCAAGATAAAGGACAAGGCGGCCCCAATGCCAGAAGATGCAGTTACTACGGTAATGGGCATCAACGAGGACGATTACATACCTGAAAAACACAAAATCATATCTGCCGCATCCTGTACAACAACCTGTCTGTCTTTCATGGTAAAACCCATCTTGGACCACTTTGGTGCAAGTCGCATCCTTTCTGCTTCCATGGTGACGGTGCATGCTGCAACAGGAAGCCAGCAGGTCCTTGACAGGCTGCCGAAGGCAGGGGCGTCCGATCTTAGAAAGAACCGGAGCATATTCAACAACATCATCCTGACCACCACTGGTGCTGCAAAGGCCCTTGCCCTTGTCATACCTGAGATGAAGAATATCGGTTTTATTGCAGAATCCGTACGTGTTCCCACAAATACTGGTTCTCTCATCGTCCTGGTTCTCACCATCCACGATGAGAGTCTTGAGGATCCAATAAATAGAAATGTGATCAACACCATTTACAAAAATGCTGCTGAAGGTCCTATGAAAGGACGTCTCCTTTATACCGAGACCCAGCATGTATCGAGTGATATAATAGGAATGCCTGCCGCTGCTGCCATTATAGAAGGTACAGAGACTCACACAAGGACTGCTGCCATTCAGATAGATCCCAAGAAGGCGTGCAGGGGCCTTGAAGAATCCACTCAGATAATATGTGATACCATAAGCGTGCCAGTGACCCAGGTGGTGGTATATGGCTGGTATGACAACGAGCTTGGCAGCTACACGAATATGTTAGGGGAGCGGACCACCTCCATAGCTGACTCCATGCTTTAGCTTCAACC
>JALSQG010000156.1 GCA_026985565.1 Deltaproteobacteria bacterium | reverse complement strand
AGATCAAGAGATACAAGCTCAAGCTGACCGATTCCAATGGCCTTTCCGCTCATATCGAAGTCCTTGTAATCACGGAATACGAGATCCCTTGGAGATACACCTTCAACTGCACTCTTTGCCTTGGCCATCTCCATTCCCCACTCCATTATATCATCGACACCAGCTATCTTTGCAAGGGCCTCAGCAGCAGACTTGTCTTCAGGGGTACAGGTGGCAGACTTGAAAAGGACTGTATCACTGAGTATTGCAGACATCATGAGCCCTGCTACCTTGGCAGGGATGTCTTTCTTGAACACATCCTTATAAAGGGTATAAAGGACAGTACCTGTGCAACCAACGGGCATTGCCACAAAAAGGATCGGATTAGGGGTGGTAATGTCACCGATCTTGTGATGGTCAACAACTGCCATTAGCTCACCCTTGTCCCAGTTGTCAGGGGCCTGCTTTATATCGCTGTGATCCACCAGCATGTATTTTTCACCTGTCACATCTGTCCTGAGTTCCGGTGCATCAAAACCGAACTTTTCAAGGACCACTTTTGTCTCAGGATTCAGTTCCCCTTGCCTGCAAGGAACCGCATCTACTCCGAGCATCTTCTGAAGCTCGGCGAAGGCTATTGCCGCTGTTACTGAATCTGTATCCGGGCTTTTGTGACCAAGAACGTAAACTGCCATTTTCTTAACCTCCTTAATGATTGGATAAAAATGATGTCTTTCATTTCCAAGATCAGGAAATAATGTGATTAATGTTACTTAGAGGCGGAAAAAACGCCTCAAATATTAAAGTAATATACCTTTTAATACTGAACAACGATTCAGTAAAGTCTATTTTAAAAAAATGAGCGGGTCAACAGGGCCTATGCCTTTTCCCAACGGGAAGCCTGCCTCAATGGCTTTAGTGACAAATTCCTTTGAAAGCATTATTGCCCTGTCAACTGGCTCACCCTTTGCCAGATAACCACATATTGCAGAAGAAAGCGTGCATCCAGTACCGTGGGTGTGGATGTTTTGAATCCGCTTCCCATAAAGGCGTTTGATACCATTTTTGCTGCAAAACACGTCTATGCCTTGGTCAGTTCCATTAAGATGTCCGCCTTTAAGATATACACCAAAATCCTTTTCAGAGCGCCTTTTTCCTTCCATGATTAAATAGATTCGACGCGCCGCATCCTCCATGTCGGAAACAGACTGGATATCAAGGGATGTTATGGCCCTTGCCTCGTAAATATTGGGAGTAAGGATGTCGATAAAGGGAAGCAGCTCCTCCTGATAAAGTCTCCATGCTGCCTCTTCAAGTAACACAGAACCTGTTGACGAGCGCATAACAGGGTCTGCCACAACCCATATTTTGGTTGTATCATTAAGGGATGCTGCAAGTTTTGCCACATTCTCTCTATTTGCCAACATACCGATCTTAATTGCAGAAACGGAAATATCTTCCAAGACCCCTTGTACCTGCTCTCCAACAACCTTTGCCTCAACTGGATAAACAGACTTTACGCCTTTGGTGTTTTGTACGGTTAGGGCAGTCACGGCAGCGCAGGCAAAAAGACCAAGACAGGTAAAGACCCTTATATCCTGCTGAATGCCAGCACCGCCAGAGGGGTCGGAGCCTGCAATTGTAAAAACTACTGTCTCCATCACATCACCTGTTTCAATTAAAACTGAAAAGACCCAGTTAGAAATTAACTACATACCAGCAACCCGCACAAGCAACCAAACTCCATCTTGGTAACGTGATTCAATTATAGTATGTTACCTTACGTTTTTAGCCATTAATGAAACATCGTGTCTTTTAAGACTAAAGACAAAAAGAAAGGAGATCGGTTTGGCCACGCAACTGGAAAGTGCCTTTGACAATAAACTGACCAAAGAGATGGAACAGGTGTGCCAGGACGAAGACATATCACCTGAGCTGCTCCTTGAACGGATACGTCAGGGGCAGATAGTGATTCTTAAAGGACGCTTCAATGGAAAACGGGTTGTTGGCATAGGGAAGGGGCTTCGCACCAAGATCAATGCCTCCATAGGCACATCCACAGACGTGTGTGATATAGAGCATGAAAAGAGAAAGGCCCGCATTGCAGAAGACAACGGGGCAGACACACTCATGGAGCTTTCTGCAGCTGGGGATCTTGACCTTATCAGAAAAGAGGTGCTTTCAGAGGTTTCTCTACCTGTGGGCAATGTCCCCCTTTATCAGGCCTTTTGCGAAACCATTCAGAAATACAAGGATCCAACCAAGCTAGACCCGGAGTTTCTCTTTGATCTGATCGAAAGGCAGTGTCAAGATGGCATAGCATTTATGGCCATCCACTGCGGGATTAACCTTTTTACTATCGAACGGATGAAGAAACAGGGCTATCGGTATGGAGGTCTTTGTTCCAAGGGCGGTACCTTGATGATACAGTGGATGATGAAAAACGAAAGGGAAAACCCTCTTTATGAACAGTTTGACAGGGTGTGCGACATACTAAAAAGATATGATACTGTCCTTAGCCTTGGAAACGGTATTAGGGCTGGGGCCATCCACGATTCCCTGGACAGGGCCCAGATGGCTGAGTTGATACTCAACTGTGAACTTTGCGAGATAGCCAGGGATTCTGGTTGTCAGGCCATGGTTGAAGGGCCAGGCCATGTTCCCCTTGACGAGATAGAGGCCAACATCATCCTTCAGAAGAAGATGTCAAATGATGCACCTTACTACATGCTTGGGCCATTACCAACGGACGTTGGTGCAGGCTGGGACCATGTAACAGCCGCCATTGGGGCTGCCCAATCATCCATGTATGGAGCAGATCTCATCTGTTACATCACCCCGTCCGAACACCTGGCCCTGCCAAGTGAAGAAGATGTGGCAACGGGAGTTAAGGTTGCAAGGCTTGCTGCACATGTGGGAGATGTTGTTAAGCTTAAGGGCAAGGCGGACAAGGTGGACAAACAAATTTCCAAAGACAGACGGGACTTTAAATGGCAAGAGCAGTTCAAGAATATGCTATTTCCAGAAGATGCCAGAAAGATACTCGAGTCAAGAAAGTCCCTGTCTTCCAAGGGCTGTTCCATGTGTGGGGAACTTTGTGCCTTAAAAAACGCCGAGGTTACACTCAATCAGTATCTTAAAGGAGATAAAAGGAACAACTAACCAAGGCAGAATATGAGAGATACCCTTGCTATCATACTCGCTGGCGGAGTTGGCTCAAGGCTCAACATCCTTGTAAAACTCAGGGCCAAGCCTGCTGTTCCCTTTGGCGGCATATATCGCATAATTGACTTTGCCCTTTCAAATGTCATGAATTCAGATCTGTCCCGTGTAGCAGTTCTAACCCAGTACAAGCCACTTTCCCTGATGGGTCACATAGGAGATGGATCTGCCTGGGATCTGTCAGGACGAACCAGGGAGGTCAAGATATTGCCTCCAAGAACCGGTGAGGAGGATTCTGACTGGTACAAGGGTACTGCAGATGCAGTAAGACAAAATCTCGATTTCATTGAATCAAGGCCTTCGTCGCAGATTTTGATACTCTCTGGCGACCATGTCTATTACATGGACTATAAGGATATGGTCAAATATCACAGGGCCATAGGGGCAAAGGTGACGGTTGCAATGATGACTGTGCCTTGGGAGCAGACACATCAATTCGGCATTGGTATCCTGGACGATAAAGGAAGAATAATCGACTGGGAGGAAAAGCCCAAAAAGGCAAAATCTAATCTGGCCTCTATGGGAATATACGTATTTGATACGGATTATCTGGTTGACTCCCTCAAAAGAACCACTGAAACAGACTTTGGGCACCACATACTTCCAAAGGCCCTGGAGGATGGCCAGCTTTTTGGTTATGTGTTTAAGGGGTACTGGAGAGATGTTGGCACCATCCAGTCCTTCTGGGATGCACACATGGATCTACTTGATCCAGCAAGCGGACTTGATCCGCAGACATGGGGGATAGTCACGAATCTGGAGGCGGGATCCATGCCGTGCGACTGGCCACCTGCCCACGTGGTTCCAGGTGCCATAATAGAAAACTCTGCCATTTCTGCAGGCTGCACCATAAAGGGCATTGTGATAAATTCTGTCCTGTCTCCAGGGGTAACTGTTGAATCAGGAGCCACAGTAAAAGACTCTATCATCATGCATAAAACAGTAGTTGAAAAAGACTGCATGATCAGTAAGGTCATCTGTGACAAGGAGGTGACCTTTGGGCAAGGGGCACGTGTTGGGGATCCGAATGCAAAAGAGCCAAACAGGGACTTCCCATCGCATCTTAGTACCGGTATCACACTTATTGGCAAATGGTCACAAATTCCCCAAAAGGCATTGGTTGGTGGAAACTGTATCATTTTTCCAAAAATTACAGCGCGCGACTGGAAAGCACCGAACCTTCCAAGCGGTAGCACTCTCAAAAAATGAAAAGGAGAGGATATGAATTTTCAAGACCTGATCCTTTCACTGGATAACTATTGGAAAAAGCAGGGTTGTCTTTTGTTGCAACCCTATGACGTGGAGGTTGGCGCAGGCACCTTTCATCCTGCAACCTTTTTAAAATCCCTTGGACCTGATCCCTGGAAGGTCGCCTATGTTCAACCATCCAGACGGCCCACAGATGGCCGATATGGGCAAAACCCCAACAGACTTCAACACTATTACCAGTATCAGGTCATACTGAAACCAAGTCCAGACGATGTGCAGGATCTATATCTTAAAAGCCTTGAGGCCTTTGGCTTAAACATCAAGGATCATGACATCCGTTTCGTGGAAGACGACTGGGAAAGTCCAACTCTGGGAGCATGGGGCCTTGGTTGGGAGGTTTGGTTGGATGGCATGGAGATCACTCAGTTCACATACTTTCAGCAGGTAGGTAGCATAGATGTGTTCCCTGTATCTGTTGAAATAACTTATGGCCTTGAACGGATCGCCATGTATCTACAAGAGGTGGACAACGTTTACGATCTAAAATGGAACGATAAAGTTACCTATGGAGACGTGCATCATCAGGACGAGGTGGAATTTTCCAAATACAATTTTGAAGCCGCAGGGGTGGAACTTTTGAGAGAGCTTTTCGACCGTTATGAATCCGAGGCACATAAACTTGTAGAGATGGGCTTAGTAAGGCCAGCATATGACCAGTGCCTTAAATGTTCCCACACATTCAATCTATTGGAGGCACGGGGCGCCATCAGCGTCTCGGAGCGAACTGCATACATTGGCAGGGTGAGAAAAATTGCAAGGGCTGTAGCACGGAACTATGCGGAACAACTTTCTGAACAGGTGGAGGGTGCAAGTTGAAAGAAAAGACGGCTTTTTTGCTCGAAATAGGGACTGAGGAGATACCTGCTGGTTACATCCAGCCTGCCCTTCGTTTTCTAAAGGAAGAATTTTCTTCAAGACTTGAGAAGAACTATCTTCTTTTCGGAAAAATCAGGACCGGTGGCACGCCAAGAAGACTTGTGGTTCATGTTTCCGATCTTGATTCCAAACAGCCTGACAGAGAAATCGAGATTATTGGCCCGCCAAAGGCAGTTGCCTATGACGAAGATGGTACCCCCACCAAGGCTGCTGAAGGCTTTGCCAAGAAAAACAAGGCATCTGTCCAGGACCTTTCCATTAAAGCGACAGACAGGGGCGATTACGTATGTCTGACGCGTAGGGAGAAGGGCCGGCCTGCTTCGGAAATTTTGGAGGAGACCATACCTGAAATTTTGCCGCGTATACCCTTTCCCAAAACAATGAGGTGGGGAAGTGAAAAGGTACGTTTTGCAAGGCCAGTCAGGTGGTTGGTGGCAATATTGGGAACCGAGATCGTGCCAGTTAGTTTTGGTAATGTTAAAAGCGGACGATCAAGCCGTGGGCATCGTTTCGTCTCTAAGGAGCCCATAGAGCTTGATTCTGCATCCTTTGACATCTACCTTTCAAGGCTAAAAGACGCAGGATGCATAGTGGACATCCGCTCCAGAAAACACGTCATAGAAGAAGATGCCAAAAAAGAGGCAATGGCAAAATCATCTGGAATCCCCCTTGCCGATCCAGAACTTGTTGAGTTAAACACCTTTCTTACCGAATATCCCTGGGCCACATGTGGAAGTTTTGACCGCAAGTATCTGTCTCTTCCAGACGCTGTTCTGATAACCTGTATGAAGGAGCATCAAAAGTATTTCGCAGTTGTGGATGAAAATGGGGCCTTACTTCCAAACTTTATTGCCATCAACAATACCCCTTCTGGGAATCCAGAACTCATACGAAAGGGCCATGAAAGGGTCCTTGGGGCACGGCTTGCCGATGCAGATTTCTTTTTTAAGGAAGATACGAAGAAGAAACTTGAAGAATTCGTGCCTGAGCTTGCCGGAATGGTCTTTCACAAGGGGCTTGGCAGCCTCCTTGACAAGGTAGAAAGGATACAGCGTATTGCCCTCTTCGTTGCAACAAGTATCGGATATGACAGAAAAGAGGTTGTGAAAAGGGCGGCATATTTATGTAAGGCCGATCTTTGCACGGAAATGGTTGGTGAATTTCCCACCCTTCAAGGCGTAATGGGAAAGGAGTATGCCCTTATATCTGGTGAAGACAGAGAGGTGGCTATTGCCATAGAGGAACATTATCTGCCAGTACGCTCTGGAGGTAGACTACCTGAAACCACAGCTGGAATCATACTCAGTATCGCAGACAAAATAGATACCATTTCAGCAACCTTTGCCATAGGACTTAAACCAAGCGGCACCCAAGATCCATATGCTCTGAGACGTCAGGCACTTGGTATTATCAATATACTAATGGATAAGGCTGTAGACCTTTCATTGCCACAGCTCATAGATGAATCCATAGGGAACATCGTGGAATTCGTGCCGGATCTGCCATCCAGGCTTAAAGAAGAACTCCTTGGATTCTTCAAACAGCGTTTCAGGAACGAGGCCATTTCACGGGGAATTGACTATGACGTGGTTGACGCTGCCATAAGTGCAGGTTTTGACTCGGTACACGATTGTTACCAAAGGGCACTCGCATTGAAGGCAGTAAGGGCAAGGCCAGAATTTGAGCAAATCAGCCTCGCCTTTAAAAGGGTCATGAACATATTAGAGGGTTTTCAAAATGGTAGCGTTAGGGAAGAGCTCTTCGAGCATAAGGAAGAAAAGGTCTTATTTGATGCCTTTCTTCAAGTGAAAGAGAGGATAGCCCCGATCCTGTCTGAAGATAAGAGTGGCAAGTCGCCTACGACTGAAGGCTATCAGGAAGCGCTAATACTTTTACTGACCTTAAAGCCACATATCGACAACTTCTTCGACCATGTGATGGTAATGGTTGAAAATGATGCCATTAGGACAAACAGGCTCTCCCTTCTATGGCTCATATCCCGACTATTTTTAAAAATTGGAGATCTGTCACGTATAGTGACCGAGGGTTGAAACTTTTAATTGTCACATGGAATCTCGTTTTGAACGCATATTGGAACCTGAATTGATGGAAGAGGAACAGCAGGTTCTGGCATACGCTCAGGCCGACTTTACCCAGCCTCATGAGATGTTTGTTGATCTTATTGAAGAACGTTTTGGCTCATCACTTAAGGGCACTTTTTTGGATCTTGGCTGCGGCCCCTGCGACATAACCGTTCGCTTTGCAAAAAGATTCCCCTACCCAAAGATACATGCTGTTGACGGGTCTGCTCCAATGCTTGTTGCCGCAAGGAAGCTTATAGAAAAAAATGATCTGGCAGAAAGAATCTTGCTAATAAAGGCGCAGGTTCCAATAGAATCTGGCATACTGCCTAAAAGAAGCTATGACGGAGTATTCATCAACAGCCTGCTGCATCATTTACCAGAGCAAAACCTTCTTTGGCAGACCATTGAACGTTTTGTGCGCCCTGGTGGAATGATTTTCGTGATGGATCTTTTAAGACCAGCCACAAAGAAAGTAGCCAAGGAGATCGTGGAAAAGTACAGTGGGAATGAACCTGATATATTGAAAAGAGATTTTTATAATTCTTTACTCGCTGCCTTTACCACATCAGAAGTAGCAGAACATCTTAAACACACAAACCTTGCCCATCTTACCGTAGAAAAAGTGAGTGACAGGCATTTCATTGTTTGGGGTAAAAAATAAGGCAAGGGCCTTTATTAAGGCCCTTGCCCAGAAGTATTCCGCTTGAGTTTATTCTTCTAACTTGCCAAACTGATCTTCTTCACTCTTTCCG
>JALSQG010000155.1 GCA_026985565.1 Deltaproteobacteria bacterium | reverse complement strand
TTGCCCGTTTCGCTGCCAAAGAAATCGTTGGGGAAACAGGGGTCATTCCATATCCCATTCCAAGCCTTGGAGGAGAAGACTTTTCTTTTTACCTTGAAAATGTCCCTGGTTGTTTTGTAAGGTTTGGGGCAAGGAAGGATGGAGTGGATGCTCCAGCCCACAGTTCGGAGTTTGATTTTAACGAGGATGTCCTTCCTGTTGGTGCAGCCTTTTTTGCAAACTGCGCAATAGAGGCGCTTAGAAAGCTAAAATAGTAGCTGATTTTACTTAAATTAATGGGATAAAGTTTCTTTGACAAAAGAACTTTCATTCAAAAAGAGCAAAAACTTCACTGTTGGAATAGAGGTAGAATTTCAACTTCTTCATGAAAAAGACCTTGGCCTTGTGCCAAAGGCCCTTGAGATTTTAGGCGGACTGCCAAAGGAAATTTCCGGACGTATAAAGCCTGAGTTCATCCAGTCCATGGTTGAGGTGAACACAGGCGTTTGCGCCAACATAGACGAGGCCAGGGAGGACCTGAAAGATTCCATCACATATCTTGAAAAGGCAGCAAAAGAATGTGGCTGCTCAATCTTTGCATCAAGTCTCCATCCCTTTTCAAGGTATGAGGATCAGAAGCTCTTTCCAGATGCAAGGTATAAGGAAATACTTGAAGAGCTTCAGATCATAGGCAAAAGGCTCATCACCCAGGGGCTTCACTGCCACATCGGCCTTGACTCTGGCAAAAGAGCAATCAAGGTATTTGACAATCTAAGGCCCTTTCTTCCAATGCTTCTTGCCCTTAGCGCCTCAAGCCCATTTCTTGAAGGAAAGGATACAGGCTTTGCATCCTTTCGTTCAAAGCTCTTTGATGCCCTTCCCAGATCCGGCATGCCTGATGCGCTTGGGTCATGGGAAAACTACTGTCAGTTTGTAAGCCTTCTTAAAAAATGCGGAATCATCAACCAGCCCCGGGACATTTGGTGGGATGTGCGGCCAAGCCCAGACTTTGGCACAATAGAGGTAAGAATCTGCGACATACCTGCAACCTTTGAGCAGATCCTTGCCCTTTGCGCCCTCATTCAGGCCCTTGTGGCTGCAATTGCAACAGACAGTATCTCGCTTTTCCCAATGCACATTTCAGTCATACTAAGCAACAAGTGGCAGGCTGCCCGCCACGGATTAGAGGGACTCTTCGTGGATCAGCAAAGATTTGAAAAAAGGATGATGAAGACCATGCTTATAAGGACCATAAAGGCCCTCGAGCCAGTCTTTCATGAACTTGGTTCAGAAAGGTACATTAAGGTGCTTAAACAAATGATACATGACGGGCCAACAAGTGAAATATTCAAACGAAACGTCAGAAAATTCGGAGATTTCAATTTCTCTATAAAAAGATTTCAGAAAAATTTTTGGAATCAATGATTCAATACCCAATTTAGGCCAGTTATCATCATTCATCCTACTTCCTAAATTCTCTGCAGAAGTTTGGCGGCTGAATGCATCAGATATAGATATGTGATGTAACTAAAACGTATGGAATAGAAGACCAAGAATTTTGACATACTGGTGTCCTAAATGGGAAAAACCAAACATTGCTGTTTTCACTTCTGCAGCTGATTTCGCTGACAAGTTAGCATAAATATTCACAGCCATGCCGCCCAGCAACCTTTCTCTATCTATCCGCCTGCAAACGAAGACATGAATAACATTTATAGGTGAAAACACATCTCTGCAAAGAATTATAAGTTTTAGAGTATTTCAGGCAGCAACATTAATGAAAAATTACTCAAAAAATATATTTCTAAACGTGCAGAAAGAATGTACATATATGCATATAATGATATTATTATATACATGTTCATCATGCTTTCATGAATAAAATTAAATATTGAATTAATTCACAATAGATCAAGAATCATGTCATCACAAAAAGTAACAAAATTATCAGAACTTGAGGCAACTGCTATCTGTGGGAATGACATCACTTCTTCGGTATTATATGTGTCTGCCCTAACAATCGTTACATCTGGGAAATACGCATGGGTTTCTCTTTTAATAGTTGCAGCCATACTTTTTCTTTTTAGAAAAATCTACGGAGAGGTGGTTGGGGCCCTTCCTTTAAATGGTGGTGCCTATAACGCTCTCGTCAACACTACCAGGAAATCTACCGCATCAGTAGCAGCAAGTCTCACTATCCTTTCCTATATCGCCACTTCAGTAATATCTGCCTCAGAGGCTATGGCGTATCTTCATACAGTCGTACCTTGGCTCCCTGTAATTAGTGCCACAATTCTTCTTTTATCTATTTTTATGGGGCTTACGATTCTTGGGATTGGAGAATCTGCTTTTGTTGCAGTAATAATATTTATTTTTCATCTTGCATGTCTAACCGTACTGGCTGGCACGGTAATAATACATCTTTATCACAGAGGTCTTGGTACTCTGTGGATTAATTGGCGAACACCAACCCCTCATAAGAAACCTATAGAAGATTTATATTGGGGTTTTTCTGCGGCTATGCTTGGTATTTCGGGCTTTGAAAGTTCAGCAAGCTTTGTGGAACAACAAAAGAGAGGGGTATTTCCTAAAACTCTACGCAATATGTGGATAGCTGTTAGCATCTTTAATCCCTTGATGGCCTTTTTGGCCCTAACTCTTATACCCATTTATAGCGTGCATAACCACATGTCGGATCTATTGTCTTATATGGGCAAGATAGCTGGTGGAAATTGGTTAGCCACCTTGATCTCGGTCGACGCAGCTGTAGTGCTAAGTGGCGCAGTTCTTACCTCCTATGTTGGTGTTTCTGGCTTGGTTGAACGAATAACTTTGGATAGAATTTTCCCTGCTTTCTTTCTTAAAAAAAACAGAAGGGGAAGCTGCTATCGAATAATTATTGCTTTTTTTCTTCTTTGTCTTTCTATTCTATTTATAACCAAAGGAGAGGTGGACATCCTTGCCGGAGTTTATACTATAGCATTTCTGTCTGTGATGACACTTTTTGCCACCGGTAACATCCTTTTAAAGCTTAAAAGAAAATCGCTTCCTAGGCCCGAACGTGCCAGTTGGCCAGGGGTATTCATTGCCTTGTTCTCAGTTATAGCAGCACTCATAGGTAATATCGTGAAGACTCCTCAACCCGGACAACCAGCCAATGTAGTCGTCTTTGGCGAATACTTCATACCCACGATTATGCTCATTACAATAATGTTGAACAGAATCGCACTTCTCGAAATCTTATTGAATTTTATAGAATTTTTATTTGTGCCCATATTAGAATTCGTGACTAATATAAATCAAAAAATTTACCGAACCATAGATAAAATACAATCACAAGAATTTGTCTTCTTTACTAGAGGGGATAATATTTCCAACCTCAACAAGGTCATACTATACATCAGACGTAACGAACACACTAAAAAAATTAAAATAGTGACAGCCATGGATCACGAAAATAAAGCTCTGCTTGAAAAGCTAAAAAAAGACTTGGAATTTCTCAAACGCGTTTATCCGGACGTAAAAATTGATTTCGTGGTGGTAAGGGAAAAATTTACGCCAGAATTAGTTAGAAAACTTGCCAAAAAATGGGGCATACCAATAAATTTTATGTTTATCGGTTCTCCAGGAGATCGTTTCCCGTACAGGATAGAAGAACTTGGCGGGGTCAGGCTAATAATTTAAGAAAAATCTTTTCAAGATATCTGAGAATCCCTATTTAGTAAAAATAACAGAAAACTCCTCTGCTTCAGCCCTTGCTCGTTCAAGGATCTTTTCCGAATGAGCTTGGCCTATCTCAAGGCTTTCCCTTAAGACACAGAGCATGTGTTCGGTCTCGTCAGGCCCTTGGGCATCCAGTTGATATCTTATTTGAGAAACTGCCGTAACGGCCTCTGGAACCTCTTTTTTGTCATCACCACTGTGATGATAAAGTATTGCCCTTAGCAAATAGTCTGGAAACTGCCATCTTTCTGCCATGAGTGCCCCAACTGTTTGGTGATCCAGACCGAATACATTCTTCTCAAGCTCCTCAAGACGTGTATGCCTGTCATCGTTCCACATCTGCAAGGTAGTGCAATACTTTTGGGCCTTTACGTGTATTAGCACAGGAATTGCCATGTCCTGCAAAAGCCCTGCGGTAAAGCACTCGGCCTGTTTAACAGGATGTAGGATGCCTGCTATTGCCCTTGCAAGGCATGCCCTTTGAGCGCTGATGCGCCAAAAATCTTGCTGTTTAAGGCAGTAAAGCTCATCCCTTGGAATAGCATTTTTGACTGCTATTGGAAGAATAATGCTCTCAAGACGATTCTTCCCAAGAAGGCTTATTGCATGCTGAATATTTCCGATCTTTCTTGAAAGTCCATAAGCTGCAGAATTGACCGTTCTAAGCACCTTTACGTGCATACCAGGGTCAGCCTCAATAAGACGGGCGATATCTTTCAAGGAAGAATCAGGCTCCCTCAACAGCTCCAATACCCTCATCACAGATGAGGGGAAGGAAGGAAGCTCATAATCATTCAAAAGTTCCTTGAGGACTGTTTGGGGATCTCTTCTCTTCTTCTTCAGAAAGTCAAAAAAGGCCAATTCATTCCCCTCTTCTTGCCATCTTGTTACTGAAAATAGACAATAGCCCCCCGAGCATCATGTAACCAGTGACTACCTCAAACATGACTATCAGTTGGCCTGCCATGCTCTTTGGCACCACGTCACCAAAACCAAGCGTGGTAAGGGTAACTACACTCAGGTAGAGATCAGAGATCATGGTTGGGTGAGGCCCATAGTCAACTCCAACCATGGAATAAAGCCATGCAAAAAAAAGTATCTGGATCGCAATCCAGAAACACCACCTCATCATGCTCCTGCCACAATCACTGCTTACAAGCCAAAGATAGTAAAGAAGCCTTGCTACCTTGCCTGATTCCTTGAATTCACAGATGTAGTTCTGGTCTATGGCAAAACGTCTTAGAAGATAGGCACCGGCGAAGTTTATGTTCCTAAGATCCGCACCTATCCAGTTGGCACTCTTGTATCCTTTTACAAGCCTAAGCCTTGTATTTCGCATATCGGCATTTGTGAAATTCGCCCCAGACACATCACACATGGAAAGGTCGGCCCCTTTGAGATTTGCCTCAGTAAAATCGGCCCCAGAAAGGTTAGCCTCTCTGAATCTTGCACCCCTTAGATCTGCGCACCTAAAATCAGCGCCACTTAGATCGGCCTTTACGAAGCTTGCCTGAGAAAGTTTTGCATCAAAAAAACTTGTCTGAGTAAGATCAGATAGACCGAAACTTGCCTTTTCTCCAAAAATCCTATCCATATGAGCCTTTTCAAGGCATGAACCGCTAAGATCCGCCTTTTCTAAATCTGCATCCATAAAAAGGGAATTTCGGAGATCTGATTTTAGAAAATTGGCCCCTTTTAGCTTTGCACCTGAAAAATTTGCTCCAGATAGATTTCGCCCCTGAAAATTTGCATTTTGGAGGTCTTTATTGGAAAAATCGTGTCCGGCAAGATCAAATATGTTATGAACAGGTTCGGCAGGGCTACCCGTGGCCCTAAAGGTCAGAACACTTTGTTCGTTCATGAGCTTGGATTTTTCCTTTTTATTCTTTATATCGTCTCCTGGAGGGATTTTTTGAACGATTTTTTAAAAAACGACACAAGAGAAATTTCCACCATTATTATTTGGATAATTGGCACTTAGAGATTAATATTGCAATTCTTTGATGTTTTTCTTCCTTTTTTTAAGAAAAGTTACAAATCCATCATTGGAAAAGGGTTCATGTGCATGCTAAGAATCTTGTGAACGGATAGGGAGGAACATGTCTGAGACAGGCAAGACCAAAAAACTTAACGAGCTTCAAGCCACTGCCATCTGCGGAAACGACATTACATCTTCTGTGTTGTACGTTTCTGCCCTCTCCATTGCTGCCTCTGGGAAATATGCCTGGATAGCCCTTTTGATAGTGGCAGGGGTCCTATATCTTTTCAGAAAGATATACGGGGAGGTGGTAGGGGCCCTACCCTTAAATGGCGGTGCTTACAATGCCCTTTTGAACACCACCAGTAAGGCCATGGCCTCTCTTGCAGCAAGTCTTACCCTTCTTTCATACATAGCAACTTCTGTCATATCCGCCTCTGAAGGCATGGCATATCTTCACTCTGTGATCCCGTCTTTGCCTGTAATCCCGGCTACCATAGGGCTTCTTGCCGTTTTCATGGGGCTTACCATCCTCGGTATAGGAGAATCTGCAGCAGTTGCCGTAGCCATCTTCATTTTTCACCTTGCATCTCTAACCCTTCTTGCAGGAACAGTTATCTTTTTTATCCTTCACGAAGGAATGGACACCTTTGTCATGAACTGGCACATGCCCACCCCCCATGGAAGCCTGCTCATGGACATCTACTGGGGATTTTCCGCAGCAATGCTTGGAATCTCAGGGTTTGAAAGCTCTGCCAACTTTGTTGAAGAGCAGCAACGGGGTGTATTTCCAAAGACCTTGAGAAACATGTGGGTTGCAGTCAGCATCTTTAACCCACTAATGGCATTTTTGGCCCTTTGCATCATTCCCATTCCAGAGGTGCGTCAATATATGGCGCACCTTCTGTCGCATATGGGAGAGGTCGCCGGAGGTCAGTGGCTTGCCATGCTCATTTCCTTTGATGCTGCCCTTGTCTTAAGCGGTGCGGTCCTTACCTCCTATGTTGGCGTTACCGGGCTTGTTGAACGCATCACCCTCGATAGGATATTCCCTGCCTTTTTCCTGAAAAAGAATCGAAGGGGAAGTTCATACAGGATAATCATCGCATTCTTTCTGCTTTGCGTCTCCATACTCTTTATTACCAGAGGAGAGGTGGAGGTCCTTGCCGGCGTCTATACCATCTCTTTTCTTTCAGTCATGGCCCTTTTTGCCATTGGCAACATCCTTTTGAAGGTGAGGAGAAAATCTTTACCAAGACCTGAGCGGGCAAGTTGGCCAGGGGTTTTTATAGCTCTTTTTGCAGTGTTGGCAGCCCTTGTGGGGAACATAATAAAAGAGCCAGCACCCGGACAGCCCTCAAACATAGTGGTCTTTGCAGAATACTTCATCCCCACCATCATGCTTGTTGCCATAATGCTTAATAGAATCGTGCTCCTTGAGATGCTTTTAAACTTTATTGAGTTTCTCTTTGTGCCAATACTGAAATTCGTAACCAAGGTAAACCAGAAGATCTATGAAACCATAGACAGGATCCAGTCGCAGGAGTTCGTGTTCTTTACGAGAGGGGATAACATTTCAAATCTCAACAGGGTACTTCTTTACATAAGGCAAAACGAGCATACAAAAAAGATCAAGATAGTTACTGTGATGGAGAAAGAGGATCAGGAGCTCCTTGAAAAGCTGGAACATGACATTGATTTTCTAAAAAGGGAATATCCAGATATCCAGATAGAATTCGTAAAGATAAAGGGGAAGTTCACACCAGAGCTTATAAAGAAGCTTTCTAAAAAATGGGGCATTCCTATCAACTTCATGTTCATCGGCTCACCTGGCGATCACTTCCCATACAGGATAGAAGAACTTGGCGGGGTTCGCCTCATAATTTAAAGCTCATAAAGGGTCTCATCTACAGAGGGAGGGAGATACCTTCTCCTTAACCCCTTGATTGCCTTTTTGGCGCCTATCTCATTGAATATGTCATCACCTTCAAACAGATCCCCCATTTCCTCTTCGATCTTTTCAGGGTCCTCCCCTGCCTCCATCCTGCTTATGGCCTCTTCTATGCTACCTCCTACCTCAAGGCCTGCAGAATCAAATAGCTTTCTCATGAATCTGGCCGCCTGTCTCGGGTCGTTTTCATCAATGTTTTCCGCCTCGGAGGCAAGAGACATCATGGCGCTTTCAAGCCTTGACTCGTCTATGTTTGCCAAGGGCCCGTCATCCTCTTGCTCTCCCCTGTTCCTTGAAATTGCAAAAACAGACATCTTCTTTTCAAGCTCCGGGCGGCCACATCTTGGACAGGAGGGCCTTTTGTCTGTGTTTATCCTCCTTGAAAAGAAATTGAATATGGTGTGACAGTCACTGCAGTAGAATTCGTAAATAGGCATGCTCATTATCCTCCTTGCATGAAAAGGACTTTTTCATCTATTACAATTGATTAACCACTCCACAACAAGTCCTCAAGGCTTAGCATCCAAAAGACTTCTAATATTTTATGAAAAAATTCATTTTTTCAACAATTAACACTTTATTATTCCAGAAACCTAATATAAAATGTTTATGCCATCCAAAGTTGACTTGATTCGTACTAAGGGAGGCGGGAATAACTATTTTCCATTCCTTGAAAGGATCAATCCTTTGGAAAATTTTTAAGTTTTTGAAAGGAGTACTACTTTAAAATGGCAGAAGGAAAGGTTAAATGGTTCAATGACAAGAAGGGGTATGGTTTCATCGAAATCGAAGGAGAATCCGATGTCTTCGTCCATTACTCTGGCATCAAGGCAGATGGATTCAAATCTCTCAAGGAGGGGGAGTCGGTCACCTTTGATATAGAGGAAACCAGCAGGGGACCGCAGGCGGTAAACGTAGAAAAAGTCTAACGGAAACAAAAGGGTGCACCCGTTTCACAAGCGGGGCACCCTCCAAATATTGTCCAGTCCTTTTTATCAAGTAATATCCCAACCACCAATAAGATTCTTTAATACCCTCACTTAACCATATCCCCGTCTACTATCACATCTCCTCTTTCAAGAAATGAAGAAATGGAGCGATATTCAACCGGTCTTATCCTGCACCTTATTCCAAGGGATTCAAGGAAAAGGTCCTCTGTCTTTCTGATCCAGTTGTGTAGCTCAGGAAGACTTCCACTAAAAAAGGATGCATCCATGGCAACCAGAATCTCCACCTGTGTGAGGTGCCTCATTTTCCCAAGCACGATTACAAAGGGCAGATTGCGTCCCCCAGTAGCCTGGGCTATCAGGTCCTTGATGTGATTGGGAGAAATCTTTACTCCCCGTACACAAACAACATTGTCGGATCTGCCAGTAACAGGGCTCATACGCCAGGTGGTACGCCCGCAGGAACAAACCGACTTATCAAGGATAGTTATATCGCCTGTCCTGAAACGAAGGAGTGGATTTGCCCTGGCAGTCACAGTGGTTATGACAAGCTCTCCAGTCTCACCAGGAGGTAAAACCTTGCCTGTTACCGGGTCAATCACTTCGGCAATCACATGATCAAGGGCAAGATGGAGTCCGTTTTTACGCTCACACTCGTAGGCCATTGTTGGCCCTGAGGCCTCAAAGATCCCATAGGCTGCCCTTGTTTCAACATCAAGCTCCCTTTCGAATGTTTCCCGGACGTCATCTGTCAGGGTCTCACCAAGAAGCACCATGAGCCTTAGATTAAGGGCTGCAATAGGCATATTTTTTTCTTTGAAGGTATCAAGGATATGAAGTCCATAAGAGGGGGTTGTGACAAGAACGGTGGTCTTAAAATCCATCATTACCCGGATACGGCTTAAAACGGAAACAGGATCTGGGGGAATCACCAGGGCGCCAAGAAACTCCGCCCCCTCCTTCAGATCCTGACCATGAAGGGACATGCCAGGATCAAGGCATATCTGCACGATATCCTCCTCTTTCACCCCGGCGGATCGGAAAAACCTTGCCGTTAGCTCTGTGCGCCTTTTCAAGTCCTGTTTCGTATAGCCTAAGGCTATGGGATTTGGCTGCCCGCTCCTTAACGTGTGAATCCTGACGATATCCCTGAGAGGGACGGAAAAGAGCCCGTAAGGATAGTTGCCAGATATGTCTTCCATGGTGGTGAAGGGAAGCTTTGAAATGTCTTCAACAGACGATATGTCATCCGGGCCTATCCCCACATCCTCAAGCCTTTTTCTGTAAAAGGGTACCCTGTTGTAGGCCCTGTTTACTGCACTTTGAAGAAGCTCTGTGTGCCACTGGCTCCATGCCTCAGGCGACAGATACTCTACCCTGTCTGATGCCATGTCTTTTCTCACCTTTCCGACAAGTCCTTATAGTCCTTGCCAAGATATGCACGTTTTATCTCACTGTCTTCTGCAAGGTCCGATGCCCTACCCTGCAGGATTATCCTTCCCGTTTCCAAGATGTATGCCCTGTGAGAGATCTCAAGGGCCTTTCTGGCGTTTTGCTCAACAAGGAGGATGGTCATGCCTTCCTGATTGAGCTCCACTATGGTCTTTATGATGGTATCCACAAGACGCGGCGCAAGGCCAAGAGAGGGCTCATCAAGAAGAAGAAGACGCGGCCTTGCCATAAGGGCCCTGCCGATGGCGAGCATCTGCTGTTCCCCTCCGCTCAAGGTCCCTGCGGTTTGATGGATGCGCTCTTTAAGCCTTGGAAAAAGCTTGAATATCCGTTCCATATCTTGCGGGATGGTGTCCGAATCCTTCCTGGCATAGGCACCGAGCATGAGGTTCTCATAAACGGTAAGCGGGCTGAAGAGCTGTCTACCCTCGGGGCAATGGGCTATACCAAGGCCCACCACCTTGTCTGGAGAAAGGCCCTTTATGCTCCTGTCAAAAAAACGAATCTGCCCTGAAATGGAACCCATGAGCCCGGATATGGATAGGAGCATGGTGGTTTTGCCTGCACCGTTTGCGCCTATTATGGAAACGATCTCCCCCTGATCCACATGGAGTGAGCAGTTTTTCAAGACCTGGATGGGGCCATAACTTGCGCTTAGATTTCTGATGTGAAGCATAAATCGTCTGCCTTGAATTTTATTAAATATTGCACAGGGGCCTTGATTTTTCCACCCTTGGATTTTGGGTATGGAAAACATAAAATAGACCGTAACTTAATCGGTTTTATCGTTGATAAATGCTCCCTTTTTGTGTATTAGTCAACGTTATAAAATTTCAGAGGGAGGAGAAAACATGCACTTATTAAAAAAACTTGCAACACTATTGGCTGTTCTATCCATCTTCATCTTAGCAGCCGGCCCGAATGTTCAGGCCAAGGACACCCTCAAGATCGGTTCCTTTTTGGCAGTAACAGGCCCTGCATCCTTTCTTGGTGACCCGGAACTAAAGACACTTCAGATGTACATAGACGAGATCAATGCCAAAGGAGGAATTAACGGGCACAAGATCGAATTTGTACACTATGACACCAAGGGAAAGGCCAAGGAGGCAAAGAACTTTGTCAACCGCCTCATAAAGAAAGACAAGGTGGATGTCATCATTGGCGGAACCACCTCTGGCAACAGCCTTGCAGTCATAGACATCGTTCAGAAGGCAAAGGTCCCATTCATATCCCTTGCTGGCTCCATAAAGATAGTTGAGCCTGTAAAAAAATGGGTATTTAAGACACCACACACAGATAAAATGGCTGCCGAGAAGATTTTTACAGACATGAAAAAACGTGGCATCACAAAGGCAGCACTCATTACGGGAAATGGCGGATTTGATAAATCAGGGCGTGCACAGTGTCTTGCCATGGCCCCAAAATACGGGATTAAGATCGTTGCCGACGAAAAATACGACAATGCAGACACAGACATGACCACTCAGCTTACAAAGATAAGGGCCACAGATGCCCAGGCCATCATTAACTTTGGCTTTGGCAAGGCCCCTGCCATCGTGGCCAAAAACATAAAACAGCTTGGAATAAAGCTTCCGGTCTATGAATCCCACGGGGTTGCATCCAAGAAGTTCATCGAGCTTGCAGGGGAGGCTGCAAACGGGATAAGACTGCCTGCTGCTGCGCTCATAGTCGCAGATCAACTTTCTGACAAGGATCCACAGAAAAAGGTTCTGCTTGCCTACAAAGAAAAGTTTGAGAAAAAATATGGCCCTGTATCTACCTTTGGCGGCCATGCCTATGATGCCCTTTTCATAACAGTGGAGGCTGTAAAGAGGGCCGGTACAATAGATAGGGCAAAGATCAGGGATGAGATAGAAAAGACCCACGGCTTTGTGGGAACTGGCGGAATATTCAACATGAGCCCAACAGATCACCTTGGACTGAACCTTGATGCCTTCAAGATGATCGAGATAGAAAACGGCAACTGGAAACTGCTTTATTAGACAATTCCAACATACCACCCAACCACTCCCCCGTTCAGTCAACTGGACGGGGGTAATTTTTGTCTGAGACAGCAAGCACCAACCCCTCAAAGGAGTCAAATAGATGGATCAGCTTCTACAGTTTATCATAAGCGGGCTGACTGTAGGGTCCATCTACGCCCTTGTGGCCCTTGGTTTTTCCATTATCTACAATGCCTCTGACGTGGTGAACTTTGCCCAGGGAGAATTTGTAATGATAGGGGCAATGAGTGCCATTTTCCTGATGAAGGCGGGCCTTTCCTATCCGCTTTCAGCCTTTTTGGCAATTGGCATCACAGCCGCTGTTGGTCTTGCCCTTGAGAAGTTTGCCATCGAGCCTGCAAAAAATGCCACAGTAGTCACCACCATTATAATCACCATTGGGGCATCAATATTTCTAAGGGGTGCAGCCCTTTTGATTTGGGGAAAAGAGATTTATGGACTTCCGCCCTTTACTTCCAACAACCCGATACAGATAGGAAATGCCACAATCTTGCCTCAAAACCTGTGGGTAATGCTTGGAACCGCCATCACAGTCTTGGGGGTGAAATACTTTTTCGACCACACCAGGATGGGGAAGGCAATACTTGCCTGTTCCTACAACAAAAAGGCCGCATATCTTGTTGGAATAAACGTAAAAAGGATGCTTCTAATCTCCTACGGGCTTTCTGCAGCCCTTGGTGCTGCAGCAGGGCTGCTCGTTACCCCGATAACCTTTATGTCATACGGTGCCGGGGTCATGCTTGGTCTTAAGGGTTTTTGTGCAGCAATTCTTGGAGGCATGGGGAATTCCATGGGAGCTGTCCTTGGGGGCCTTATCCTTGGATTGGTAGAGACTGTTGGAGCCGGTTTCATCTCATCAGGCTATAAGGATGCAATTGCCTTTTTTGTGATCATGCTGGTGCTTTTCATCAAACCAAGCGGCATTCTCGGGAAAGGAGAGACAGAAAGGGTATGAAAAGGCTTTCTGGCTTCCTGCTCTTTTCCTTGCTCTGTCTGGCCCTGCCCATCTTTTTTCCAGACAACTATTATGTAACCGTTGTGGGCCTGACTGTATTCGTAAACATAACCCTTGCAGTGAGTCTTAATCTCCTCATGGGATATGCAGGCCAGATATCCCTTGGTCATGCAGCATTCTTTGGCCTTGGTGCCTATTCCTCTGCAATCCTTACCATCAAATACGGACTTAATCCCTGGTTGGCAATGCTTGCCGGAGCCATAATGGTCCTTGTGCTATCCTATGTGCTGTCTCGGCCGATCCTTAAGCTAAAGGGACACTACCTTGCAATGGCCACCCTGGGCCTTGGAATAATCGTGCACATCTTCTTTGTGCAGGCAGACGAGCTGACTGGAGGACCTGACGGCATATCAGGCCTTCCAGAGCTATCAATCTTTGGATTTGCCATAAACTCGGATATCAGATGGTATTTCGTTCTTTGCTCGTACATGCTAATAAGCGTTCTTTTCTCCTTGAACTTAGCAGACTCAAGGGCAGGCCGCGCCCTTTCTGCAGTCCATGGAAGTGAGATCGCCGCCCAGATGATGGGCATAGACACAGCGAAGGTCAAGTCTCACATATTTGTTTTTTCAGCACTCATGGCATGTATCGCTGGGAGCCTTTTTGCCCACCAGCAGGACTTTGTAAGCCCTGAATCCTTCAGTTTCTTTTTCTCCATAGAGCTTGTCACCATGGTGGTTCTTGGGGGGCTTGGATCAACATTCGGGGCCATTGTCGGCGCCTTCATTTTGTCCATACTCCCTGAGCTACTTATTGTATTTGAGGACTTTGAGGTACTCATCTTTGGAGCAATCCTCATGATCATCATGATCTTTCTTCCAGAAGGCTTGTTTGTGGCCTTAAAGAACAAGGTTTCAGAAACCCTTGCCAAGTCTAAGGAGGCGGTCTAATGGCCCTTTTGGAGGTAAGGGAGCTTGAAAAACACTTTGGTGGGCTAAAGGCGGTCTCTCACCTTAGTTTCTCCGTAGAAGAAAACATGATTTTTTCCATCATAGGGCCAAACGGAGCAGGTAAGACCACCCTTTTCAATCTCCTTACCAACATATATTCTCCAACCTCTGGTTCTATTTTCTTCGACTCCAAGGAGATCACCCATCTTCCCCCATACAGGATTGCACGGCTTGGTATCAGCCGGACCTTTCAGAACCTCCAGGTCTTTTTGAATATGAATGCCCTTGAAAATGTGATGGTGGGCTGTCACCTGAGGTCAAAGGCCGGGCTCATTTCCTCTGCCCTTAGGCTTCCTTCTGTAATTGAGGAGGAAAAAAAGGTGAGGCAAATGGCCCTTGAGGCCCTTGATTTCTGTGGCCTTGCACATGTGGCGCACTCCCCTGCCTCCAGCCTGCCATACGGAATTTTGAAAAAGCTTGAGATTGCAAGGTCCCTCGCTGCCAAACCAAGACTCCTTTTGATGGATGAGCCAGCTGCAGGTTTAAATGACACAGAAACGGCAGAGCTTTGCCAGCTCATCAGACAAATTCGAGACTCTGGAATCACTGTGCTGCTGGTCGAACACAATATGAGCCTTGTCATGGAGATATCCCAGCAGATCCTTGTTCTCAACTATGGCCAGCTCCTTGCTCAGGGCACTCCAGAGGAAGTTCAGAAGAATCAAGAGGTAATAGCTGCATACCTTGGTGAGTGACCTAAAAAACGACACTCAGGGCCATTACCCCTTGGCATATTTGATTGAAAAGTATATGTTTCCTTGCTGTCTGAATGAAAATTCACCCTGAAATCCTGTTCAGGAATCTGTTTCAGGGCCGGCCGGATGGCACTAAAAAATACAGAATAAGGAGAACCTCTTCTTATGGAAACCTATAACAACCCCAGGGAACGAGACGCATGTGCGATAATAGCCTTTGTTGACAAAAGAGGCAGAAGCACCCATGCAAACATCGTAAAGACCATTGAGGCCCTGCAAAAGATGGGGCACCGCTCAGGCGATATCGATGGAGAGGGTGACGGTTGCGGAATACTTTGTGACATACCGAGGAAGATATGGGCAAAAAGGCTTGAGGCAGAAGGCCTCAGCAGGCACCTTGCCGACAGCAAAAGCTTTTTTGTGGGCCATTTTCTCCTTCCATGCTCCATTGTCAAGGACGAAAAGTCTGTCCTTGAAAAGATAAGGCAGATCTTCAAGAAAGAGTCCATAAAGATCCTCCTTGAGGTAAAAGGTAACACAAGGAACGAAGAGCTTGGGCCAAGGGCCCTGGCAGAGGCACCACTCTTTTGGCAAGTGGCTGGTATTCTCGACTTTTCCACGATACAGGAGGCACAAAAGGGCCTTTTCATGATCCAAATGGAGATAGAAAAGGAGATACCAGAGATACACATTGCATCTCTTAGCCCTGATTCGGTGGTTTACAAGTTAAGAGGCACCCCCGATCTTCTGCCAAGGGTGTTTCCAGAGCTTATGGACCGGGATCTTACATCCATCATCAGCCTGGGGCACAGCAGATATTCCACCAATACCCTGCCAACCATGGAGAGGGCCCAGCCCTTCTCTGTCCTTTGCCACAACGGTGAAATAAACACCATTGAAAGGCTAAGAAGCACTGGCAGAATCCTTGGGATAGAACCTGTTCCAGGAGGCAGTGATTCCCAAGACCTGAACCGCATCATTGAAGGCCTCATAAACATGTACCAGCTTGATCCCATGGAGGCCTTGGAAATGGTCTTCCCTGCCATTCACAGCGAAGTGGCATATTATGAAAAGGATCTTCAAAAGGTGTTCGATTTCTACCGCTGGTTCTTCCCAAGTTCCGCCCAGGGGCCGGCAGCAGTGGTTGCCAGATATGCAAACATCTGCATGGGCAGCGTGGATGCCTTGGGCCTTAGGCCCCTTTGGTTTGGTGAAAGCGATTACGACTATTTCCTCTCCTCAGAAAAGGGTGTGGTTGACATCAAGAACACCATGACCGATCCCATTCCACTGGCTCCTGGTGAAAAGATAGCCATAGAGGCACATCTTGGCCAAAGGGCCAAAGTTTACAGGCACACCCAGTTCCAGGAAAGGCTAAAAAACTTCATGCTTCAGAGGCGAACCAAGATGGCCCTTCTCGACGGGCTTGTGCGCTCTGATTCGATAAGGGTCAAGGAACCGGTCTCCCTTGAAGGGCTTGGCCTGAACAGGCCTGAAAAAACGGAAAATCCCATAGAGATCAATCTTCTTGGAGCCTTTGGCTGGCAAAAGTATGACATGGACATGAGAAAAAGGGTTGCACGTGAAGGAATCGATATCATAGGCTCAATGGGCCACACAGGCCCCCTTGCTGCCCTTATGCCAGAGGCCCTTCCAAATGCCTCTGAATTTTTCAAGGAAAACGTGGCCGTGGTTACAAACCCGGCCATTGACAGGGAAAGGGAGGCCGAACACTTTACCACGAGGGTAATACTCGGAGACAAACCATGTCTGCTGGTTGAGCAGGAAAAGGCCCCAACGGGCCTTGAAATCCTGTGCCCGCTGCTTCTTGACTACGAAGGGCTTAAAGGGAGCCTTGAAACAAAGGAAGTAGATAACCTTGCAAGAGAACATGGTTCAGTGGTCCTTGAGGACATTTTGTCATATTTTTCAGCAAACGGCCTTGATCCCTCCCGTGTCAAGATCCTTGGATGCGTCTTCGACCCTGAAAAATCCTTAAAGTCCCAACTTGAACAGATGTGTCAAGAGGCCACAGATGCAGTTGAAGAAGGTTCCGTCATCCTGGTGCTTGATGATAGCTCGGCCTTTGTTGACGACAAATGTTTCATAGACCCTGCCCTTGCCGTCTCCTATCTAAACCAGAAGCTTGAGGAAAAACACCTCAGGAGGCGCTGCAGCATCATAGTGCGCTCTGGAGCCATAAGGAACCTCCATGACATAATGTTCCTTCTTGGAATGGGAGCAGATGCGCTAAATCCATACAAACTGTGGCAAACCGTGATTTCCTTTGCCGATGAGAAGGTGGATGAAAAAACTGCCATATCCAACACCATAGACGTTTTCCAAAAGGGGATGGAAAAGGTGATGTCCACCATGGGAATCCACGAGCTTTGTGGATATGGAAGGATATTTGCCGGTATTGGGGTAACAGAAGAATTTGAAGATATCTTCAAGGTCCCCTGCTTCTGCAAATCAAAAGAGGTTGGACTTGGCTTTGGATTAATGGAAACCCTGGCTAAGGAAAGGATCAAAAGGGCCTGGGCAGAGAAGGAACAACCCCTTTATGGAGAGCCGAACAGGAATGCAAAGGTAGGGCGCATCCTGAGGCAGACTGCTGAAGGGAAAAAGGGCTACTTTGAGATGTCAAATGGCCTTTCAAAGATAGATGAAGAGATGCCCATAGGAATCAGGCATGTTCTTAAGCCCGTATTGAAAAAGGAAGAAGAACGCCTAACCATGGACCAGGTGGATATTTCCATCGGTCATCATGACATGCCCATTGTCATAGCAGCCATGAGTTTTGGTTCCCAGGGAGAGAACTCCTTTAGAAGCTACGCCGAGGCTGCAAAGAAGGTGAATATCATATGCATGAACGGTGAAGGCGGTGAAATCCCTGACATGCTCGGCAAATATAGGAAAAACAGAGGGCAACAGATCGCCTCTGGACGCTTTGGCGTCTATATGGAGCTTCTAAACTCAGCGGATTATCTGGAAATAAAGATCGGCCAGGGGGCAAAACCTGGTGAAGGAGGCCATTTGCCAGGTCAGAAGGTGTCTGAACAGGTGGCAAAGGCCCGCCACTGTAAGCCTGGCATCACCCTCATCTCTCCATCCAACCAGCATGACATTTACTCAATCGAGGACCTGGCCCAGATAATAACAGAGCTTAAGACTGCAAATCCCTATGCCAAGGTATCTGTAAAGATCCCCGTAACCAGCGGTGTCGGCACCATTGCCGTTGGAATTGCAAAGGCAGGGGCAGATATTGTTAATCTGAGTGGTTTTGAAGGCGGCACCGGGGCAGCAAGGGAACATGCCAAGCGTTATGTGGGACTTCCAATCGAAGTGGGTGTCTCTGAGGCCCACAGGGCCCTTTGCGAATCAAATCTAAGAGACAAGGTGGAAGTCTGGGCAGACGGTGGCCTAAGAAGTGGCGCAGATATAGTGAAGATGATCCTTCTTGGAGCAAACCGGGTAGGTATGGGCACGGTTGCCCTCATGGGTGTTGGCTGCATAAGTTGCCACAGATGTCATCTTGACAGATGCCCAAGGGGAATCTCGACACAGCTTCAGACAAAGGAGCAGGCAGAGGCACGGGGAGTAAAGGGTTTTTCTCCAAGAAAGGTGGACATAGAGGCAGAAAACCTTGCCCGACTGTTAAGGGCCCTTGGAGACCAGGTGAGACAGATACTTGCTGACATAGGGGAAGAAAGGCTTCAAGACCTTGTTGGAAGAACGGATCTGCTTGAACAGTACCGTTTCAAAGAAAGGCTTGATGCAACAGGTGTTCTTGCAAAACCTGACCTTTCCTCTATTCCTCCAAACGTGGAACAGGAAAAAAGCTTGCGCCTTCCCCTTAACTATCTGACAAAGCTCATAAGCGACCTTATTGTTAATGAGTTTGAGCAGGGCAAAAAGGTGGTACACTTCAAGGAACAGGGGGTTAAAAGCACGGATCGGGCCATGGCTACATACCTTTCCGGGGAGATAGTCAGACGTTACGGCATCTCCACTGACAAAAAGGCACGGCTTCGTTTGGCATCTTCTGTTCCAGGAAACGGCCTTTGCGCCTTTAATATCACCGCAGTTGATGCCAGCATCATAGGAGGTGCTCAGGACGGGACTGTAAAGGGAAGTTATGGTGGCATAATAGGGGTTTTCAAGGGCATAAACTATCTTGGAAACAGGGTTGACGGCTCCACTGGAAAAAGCTTTGCCTACGGTGCAATCAAGGGAACATTCCTTATACAGAACATGGCAGATTCCAGGGCATGCATAAGATTTTCAGGTGCTGATGTGGTCTTTGGAAGGAGAATCACCGAACCTGTTGACGACTCCAAAGGAAACATTGCACACCGTGCATTTCTAAAGGGCTTTGCCTTTGAGTACATGACAGGTGGAAGGGCCGTGGTACTTGGAGACCCTGGTCCATGGATGTGCGCAGGAATGACAGGTGGAGTCATATATCAATGTCTCTATCCAGAATACAATTTTGACACATCTTCCATAAAAAGACGACTTGCAAGGGGTGCCATCGTAAAAATCGAAAAGATCACCAAGGAGGGTATCAAAGACATTGAGGAGCTTCTTGGACTTTACATAAATGAGCTAAGGTCCACTTTTCAGCTTGAAGAGGCAGACGCTGTTCAAAAAATCATGGAGGATGCCAAAAACCGGTTCATCATGATTGTACCAAAGGCATTTAGACCAAAGTCGGCGGGCTGATCCACGTTTTCGTGTTTAAATTAATCAGATAACCAAAAAGGGGAGCTGACTTGCTCCCCTTTCTTTTTAAATTGCGTGAAAAAACAATCAGGTGGTCTTGAAGCTTCTCATCATCTCCTCAAGGCTGTTTGCAAGGCCATTTAGTTTCCTTGAGAAGTTGGCAGTATCTTCTGCCACCGACTGGACAGAGCCTGCGATTTCAGCCGTGTTGTTGCTCTTTTCCTTGACACCACGCACCTCTGTCTCTGCCTCCTCCATGTTTACGCTTATCTCAGAGACAGTTGCTGTCTGTTCCTCTGCAGCAGAGGCAATGGTATTTGCCAAGTCGTTTATCTGACCTACAATATTTGTTATCTCTTCAACCGAAGTTACAGCCACACCAGTTTCTGCCTGAATGGTCTGTATCATATTTGTGATCTCGTCTGTGGCCTCGCTGGTCTGACGGGCAAGTTCCTTTATTTCGTTTGCAACAACGGCAAAGCCCTTGCCTGCCTCTCCGGCCCTTGCTGCCTCAATGGTTGCATTTAGTGCCAGGAGATTTGTCTGCTCTGCAATGGTATTTATCACTTGAATGATGCTGCCAATCTTGTCAGAGCTTTCCCCAAGCCGCTGAATGACCTCGTTTGCCTTTGAGGCCTTCTCCTGTGCATCGTTTGTAATGGATGCAGTATGGGCAACACTTTGTGCTATCTCCGTGGTGGCCTCGGTTAGCTCCTGGGATGCCCTTGTGACAGACATGATCCTGTCATCCACTGACTCTGCTGCCTGAACCACGTCTGACACTATCTCGTTCATATTTGTGGCCCTGTCAAAGACCATTTGGCTTATTCCATCAAGTTTTTCTGATGAATCCTTAATATCCTTGGAGTCATGCTGAATCTTTTTCACCATGTCATTTAGTTTTTCGGCCATGGAGTTTAGGGCATCTCCAAGATCCCTTAACTCCCCTTTGACCTTGATATCCACCCTGGCCTTCAGATCCCCTTTGGCAACACTTTCTATCATTGGAAACAGCTTTCCAAGGGGACTCAATACCTGTGAGTGAATAAACCAGATGGAAAACAAGAATATGACAAATCCCACAACAAGGCCCACAATTTCTGCCTCCTTGAGCTGCATGATGGACCGTCTGGTCAGTTTCTTGTATTCCTGGGTAACCACATTTGCCTGCTTAAGAAGGGGGATGTTGTATTGCATCAGGTAGTCAAGACCGCTGTTACTGTTTGCGGAGTTAAGTTCATTACTTACCACTGATTCAACTGCGTTTTTAAACTGCTTCCATGCAGAGGAAAGCTTTTCAAGCTCTGCCAGCACCCTTGAATCAGTGGTGGGGGCCATTCCAATTTCACTGTCTCCATTTTTAAGGGTCAAAAGGCTTTTTTGAAATAGGGCCTCTGTCTTAGAAAGGGAGTCCTTCCATTTACTGTCTTTGGTAAGGGCATACAAGAAGGCCTCCTTTGTCATCTTCTGGGTAAGCATCCTTTGACGGCCTGCCATGTCGATATAGGCTCCATCTCTTTCCTGTTGAGACAGCTTGTAGAAAGTGGCAACTACAGTCACAACATTTATTGCCAATAGGGCCACCAATACCAGCATTATCTTTGCCTTGATACTGCCAAAAGAGAATCTCATTTCATTCCTCCTGCTCTTTTCAATGACTTGATCATTCTCCTTATCGACCCAAAGAGGAAAAGTTTAAAGCCTATTGTCAAAAATGGACAAAAAAAGTCCCCTTCTTGTGCAAAATTGCACAACTATTAGAATGGCAGAAACATCAAGAAAAGAGCATTGAGACCTGTGACTTTTTTCCCTTGACAATCATTCCCATAAATATAATATCTGATACCATCTGAATGAATATACATTCATTTTCTTTCAATCGTGTGTATAATGAACTCAGCAATTCCCAACGGGTGATTGCCGCTTTTTTATTTCTGTAAAAGAGAGAAAAATACCTTATGAAGGTAGCAGACAAACACGGCAGAATCATACAGGCCGCAATAAAGGTCTTTGCCAGAAACGGATTCTTCAACTCAAGAATCGCTGAGATAGCCAAAGAGGCCAACGTTGCAGATGGCACAATATATCTCTATTTCAACAACAAGTATGATATCCTGATCACCATTTTCGAAGAGGAAATGGGCAAGATAATAGCAAGTGTTAAACAGGAGCTTGCAAAGACCGACAATCCCTGCCAGAAGCTTGAGCTGTTCGCCTTCCAACATCTAAGTCTCGTAGAAAAAAACAAAGACCTTGCAGAGATCATCCAGGTGGAGCTGCGTCAAAGCAGCAAGTTTATGAAGGAATACAGAAACAGAAAGTTTGCAGAATACCTTCAGATAATCTCTAGCATAGTGAAGGAAGGCCAAGAAAAAGGGATCTTCAGAAAGGATGTCATGCCAGGGATCTTCAAGAGGGCATTTTTTGGTGCCCTTGACGAAATGTCCCGGTTCTGGGTGCTTTCCCCAAAGAAAAAATATGGAGTAAAGACAGCGGCAAAACAGATTAGCAGTTTCTTTTTGGATGGCATCCTTGAAAGTACATGCCCTGCCCGTTCCAAGAAAAAGAAAAGGGGGCGAAAGAAAAAAGGGTCCTCAAAGTAACAAATTGGCCTGCCAATGGATCCATTCTTAAAAACCCTTTCCGAGTACAGGGATTATATTCCTGATTACGAAAGGTTTCTGGACCACCTTAGAAAGCCCCTTCCTGTCTATTTCAGGATAAATACCATAAAGACCACCATTGAAGAGGCCAAGGCCTTGCTTTCAAACGAGGATGTTGTTTTCCAAGAGACAGTCATACCTGAACTCTTAAAGGTGATGAGCCACGTTCATGAAAGGCCTCTTTTAGCCTATCATCTTGGCTACATATACCCTCAGGCCATGACTTCGTGCCTTCCGGTTATTGCCCTTGAACCTTCGGAAGAACACAGGGTTTTGGACATTTGTGCTGCTCCGGGAGGGAAGGCAACCCACATAGCCCAAAAGATGAATGACAGGGGATTCATAGTAGCAAATGACAGAAAACGTGGACGCATCACATCCCTTCTTTCCAATGTGAAAAGACTTGGAATCACAAATACACTTGTTACCCAGTCACGTGCAGAACACCTTAACCTGCCCTGCAAGTTCCACAGAATACTCGTGGATGCTCCTTGTAGCGGCCAGGGAAGATACAGAATCGATCCTCAAACAGGCAAGGTTAAGCATGTGGTAAAGGGGAAAACAAATCTTCCAGCCATACAAAAGTCAATACTAAAGAGGGCATTTGACATGCTTGAGCCAGAAGGCATACTGGTTTATTCAACCTGCACACTAAATGTGGAAGAAAACGAAGAAGTGGTCCAGTTTCTTATTTCACGAAGAAGAGCAAAACTTGTAAGAATCTCGCTACCTGTGCCATCATCTCCTGGCATCACTGAATTCAAAGGAAGGAAATATGATAGACAAATCGGCCTTGCAAGACGTCTTTACTCCCACCAGATCGACTCAGTGGGATTCTTCATTGCCAAGATTGTTAGACAGTAAGCAAAAACAGACGCTTCTTGATTTCCTGTGGGAGCGTTTCAACATGGACGAAACCAACTTTTATGACTTTGACGTGCTTGCCTTTTCAAGGCAGGCCTTCCTGTTCAGGAGACAAAACCATCCAGTCAAATGGCCAGAGCGCTCCTTTGTTAGATGCGGCCTTCCTTTTGTAAGAAACGTTGCCGGTTATCTAAAACCAACCACTGCCTTTGTTCAGCGGTTTGGTCATCTTGCAAGAAAAAACGTCCTGCGCATGGAGCTGAATGAGGTGTGTGAACTTGCCACAAAAGGCGAGCTTATGCCACCAGGCCCAGTTAAGGACATAGAGGTACCTGGTTATGTAATCATAAAAACTGCAAGTCAGATCCTTGGCGTTGCCCTTATACTTGATGAAAAAAGGCTCTTAAACAGGTTTCCAAAAGCCATGACCCAAGCCCTTTCAAGGCTCAGTGGCCAGTAATGGTTTCAGCAAGCCTTTCTGCTGCAAATATCAAGGACTCTATATCAAGAAAATCAAGGGCTCTCTCATCAAAAAGGGCCTTTACCTCGGCAGGGAAGTTGTCTTCGGTATCTTCATCCCAGAAGTGAAGCTGAATGGGAACCTTAGGAAGAACAGGCACTGTAACGCAGGCATCTGCCTGGCAATCTGCGACCTCTGTGGTGCCCACCTTCCTGCACTTTTCCAAAAACTTCTCTGCCTTACCAGCAAAATGCCTTGCAATCTTTTCTTCTGTGTATCTTTTTAGGGTGACAACCTTAGATATGGAATTTGGAAAGGATTCAAGGCCAACCCACTTGCCGCTAAGCTCGCCCTCCCCTCCGAAAAAAAGATAATTGTACAAAAGAATCTGATCCCTTGGCTCAAGTTCTGATCCATCAACAGAAAATACCCGCTCCCTGCTTATAAAAACCTCTCTTCCAAGATATAGAAGACAAAGCGCCGGGCCATGATCCGTGTCAACCACCCTGCCACCAAGTCCCTTTGCCCTCTTTTCAAGGTCTATATCTTTTACCTTCTGCCTTAGCTGCCTGGCAAGGGCTGTCTCAGGATCTTGAAGCGGGCTCTTCCTGTCGTCTGAGGCCCCTTCAATAAATGGACAGGCAGATTTTGAACTTGACCCTGTATGAACCGCAGCAGCAAAGGCCATACAGGTAGGATAGCCACACTTGCCGCAGTTGTTCCTTTTTGTCTGTTTCAAGATATCAAAGATGGTTTCCATAACTTCCCTTAAAAAATAGTCCCAGACTTTACCTTTGTATTGTAAAATACTACCTGACCCTACATAAATTGATTCTCCATAGCTGCCATAGGAAAAAATTATAAGAGCCAACAACAGCCTCATCCAGAAGCTGACAACCAGGCAAGTGCCCATGAAGTAGCAGCCATCAGTACGGATGCCAAAGCAAAAAGAGGGTCAAGCCCTTTAAGACAAGCTCCACACATCTTTCTTATTACCCAAAATAACACACCTATTGCAAGGCCACACAAAAATCCGAAAAAGTGTGCTGAAAGGTCGATCCGCCCTTCGCCAGTGCCAAGAAGCCCAAGAAGGGCAAGGCCAGACAAAAGCACCTTGAATCCGTCCTTTGCGCCTGAAAAGCCATAAGTCATGGCCCTTATTGAGCAGTATGTGCCAATGCTTGAAAATATGGCAGTTGAAAGGCCTATGGAGACATGATCATACTCATACATCAGTGCATTTAGAAAATTGCCTGCAGCACCGCCTGTCAGCACTGCAAACCAACCCGCTCCAATACCCGTCTCCTCAAAAAGAATGGAGAAAAACAGGGCTGCCATGACCATATTTGATAGAAAATGGGATGGATCTGCATGGATAAACAGGCACGTAACGGTTCGCCAAAACTGGCCGTGGAGGATTTTATAGGAGTCTGCAGCACCGATATCAAGAAGCCTTTGGCGAAACTCGTACCTGAATGTAAGTGACATCAGGCATGTTACTACAGTAACGGATACAAGTGAGGCCTTTATATGACGAAAGGGCCTATGCTTTTTCCTTGACTCTTTGAAAAAATCCCTGTTTTCTTCATAGAAAAGTTCCATCTCTCTTTTGGCAAGACGGGCATAACTTGACTCAACAAGTATTTCTGCCTGATGCCCTGAAAGATATGTAATGGAATGGGGAACTTCCCTTGAAGTCAAGACCAAGGAGATGAGATTTACATCCTCTATATCACCACTAAAGAGTATTACAAGGCCCTGATCTTCATGGGCATCTTCGGGATGATGCCCGTGGTTATCTTCCTGCATCAAAAATAACGGCTGCAGCCAGCACATTGACTGGCCGCAGCACAAGGTATGATATCAAAGTTTGCCATTTAGAAATAGCTCTATGGATCTTGCAGCCACTCTTCCCTGGTACGCAGCCTTGGCAACTGTCTGGGGGCCAAGAACATCATCACCGCCTGCAAATATCCAAGGCACTGATGTTTGAAGGGTATCTGGATTAACCTCGAATGTCCCCCAAGGGGTGCGCTTTATGTCAATGCCGCTTACCACAGTTGGATCCACCCTCTGGCTGATGGCTGCCACCACTGCATCTGCCTCTATGAAAAAATTTGAACCATCAATTGGAACGGGCCTTCTCCTTCCGGATTCATCAGGCTCTCCAAGTTCCATCCTGATGCACTCTATCTTCTTGAGCCTGCCGTCTTCTCCATGAATTGCCACTGGGGCTGCAAGAAACTCCACATTCACCCCCTCTTCTTCCATATGGTGGATCTCCGCCTCAGAGGCTGGCATCTCCTTCCTTGTTCTTCTGTAAAGAATAAAGACATCCTTTGAGCCAAGCCTTAGAGCAACCCGTGCCACATCTATGGCAACGTTTCCTCCCCCAACAACCACCACTCTGCTTCCAAGATCCACATCCTTTCCAAGAAACACGTCTCTAAGATAATCAACACCGTGGAGCACGCCTTCAAGCTCCTCACCAGGTATGCCAAGCTTCCTGCTTTCATGGGCACCAACCCCAAGAAAAACTGCTCCAAAGCCTTCACTCTTTATCTCTTCAAGGCTCTTATCCTTGCCAATGGTTATCTCATCTATTATCTCCACTCCACACGCCTTTAGGGCGTCAAACTCCGCCTTGACAATGTCCCTTGGAAGCCGAAATGGCGGGATTCCAACAGAAAGCATTCCACCAAGAACAGGCAAGTTGTCATAGATGGTACATTTTATGCCTTGATGTGCCAGATTGTACGCCACTGTCATGCCAGCAGGCCCGGAACCCACTATTGCCACCTTATGCCCAGTGGGTAGGGCGCAGGGTTCCATCAGGTTCTTTCCATGTCCAACCATCCAGTCCACGACATAGCGCTCCAACAGCCCTATTGCCACCGGCTCTCCCTTTTTCCCCCTTATGCAACTGCCTTCACACTGAAACTCCTGTGGACAGACCCTTGAACAGACAGCAGGAAGGGAGCTGGTTTTTCTTATGGTCCAATAGGCATCCTCTATCTGCCCCTGTCTTAAAAGTCTTATGAAGCTTGGGATGTCATTGTGCAAAGGGCATCCTTTCATGCAGCCTGGCTTTTTGCACTGAAGGCAACGCTCTGCCTCAAGCTTGGCCGTATCGTCATCGAATCCAGAGACAATCTCGTTGAAGTTGTCTATCCGCTCCTTAACTGACAGTTCCTTTGGCTTCTGACGTGGTATTGCCATTCTTTCCTTTGGTTTCACTTCTTCCTCCTTGACAATATTGATTTGGCCATACTAAATGGAGTCAAACTCAAAAATGAGGTTTATTCGAATATGGATTATTTTTGTGCAAAGGATAACCGCCAAACAGATGCAAGTAAAGGATGCCTGCACCCAAACGATTACTGTAGTCACAGGCAGGGCTGCATCATCCACTTCATGGAAAAAGAGGCAAAACGGGAAGAAAAACTAAGTAACATCAACGATAAAGAAACAGATAATGGCAAGAAAGACATTTAAGAAACCTGTCTGCAACATATCTTAAGATGGTAGCCTGTGACTTCCGTTTGGGAACATATCCCCACGAAGGGAAAAAGCCAAGGAACAGGGGGGCATAAAACGTAAAACATGAAGGGACCAAACCTTGAGCTTACTGTGCTTTGTGAAAATTCCGTCACTGGACCTTTTGGCCTTATTGGTGAGCATGGCTGGTCTGTGCTTATAAAGATCAGGGGCAGACAAATACTTTTTGACACTGGACAGGGCCTTGGCATAGTAAATAACAGCCAGGTATTGGGGCAAGACCTTTCAAGAACCGAACTTTTGATTCTAAGTCACGGACATTACGATCATGCATCTGGCATTCCAATGGTGGCTGCCAAGTGTTCGAGCCTTCCAATAGTATGCCACAAGGATGTTTTCCTCTCTCGTTACTGGGTAAAGGACGGAGTGAAAAGATACATAGGCATTGTTCATGAAAGAAACTATCTTGAATCCCTTGGGTGTGATTTCAGGTTCTATTCACGCTTTACAGAAATACTCCCCGGGGTGTTTATCACTGGAGAGGTTCCAAGGGTCACTGACTTTGAACCCCCAGATCCCCATATGGTGAAGGAAACGAACCAAGGGACAGGGAAACGGCTTGAACAGGATCCCCTAAAGGACGACCTTTCATTGATCATTGATACGCCTTCTGGACTTTTGGTGGTCCTGGGATGTGCCCACGCAGGCCTCATAAACATCCTTGAACACATAAGATCGAATCTTCCTGACAAACAGATCCACACGGTAATTGGTGGGACCCATCTTGGATTTGCAGGCAAAGAACAGTTTGAACGCACCTTACTTGAACTGGATGCCTATTCCATAAAGCGGCTTGGCGCCTCACATTGCACAGGCCTTTTAAATTCTGCAAGGCTCTACTGCTCCCTTGGAGAGCGTTTTTTCCATGCCGGTGTTGGAACAACTATAGAAATGTAAAGGGCAGGACGCCTCTTGAAGCTTCCTGCCCTTTTTGTCCAGCCTGTCTACTTCTGAGGCTATGTCTTTTTCTTGGCCTTTGACTTTGTAGACTTGGCCGTGGCCGATGTCCCCTTTGGCCCGCGCGGCCCCCTTGGCCCTCTTGGCCCCTCTGGGCCTTGTGGCCCTGGCGGCCCCTCTGGACCTTGTGGACCAGGATCTCCCTTTTCACCCTTAGGACCTGGAGGTCCTTCCGGACCAGGCGGACCTTGCTCTCCCTGAGGCCCAGGAGGTCCCTGTGGTCCTGGTGGGCCCTGAGGACCTGGCTCGCCTTTAGGCCCTTGGGGTCCTTCTGGCCCTGGCGGGCCGGGTTCTCCTTGTGGCCCTGGCGGCCCCTCTGGACCTTGTGGACCAGGATCTCCCTTTTCACCCTTAGGACCTGGAGGTCCTTCCGGACCAGGCGGACCTTGCTCTCCCTGAGGCCCAGGAGGTCCCTGTGGTCCTGGTGGGCCCTGTTTGCCAGGTGGCCCCTGAGGACCAGGATCTCCCTTTGGCCCCCTCAACTGACCGCTTTCAAGAGCATGCTTTAGGGTCTCTACCTCTTTTTGCAGGGCTGTAAGCCTTCGATACGCAAGGATACCGAAAATGCTTAACCCTATTGCCAAAAATGCAAGAACAATAGACATCTTCCCTCCTTACCTTTGGAATTTAAATGTAAAATACTTATGAAAATCTTTTAATATTATAAAAAAATTCACTTTCTCCTCTCCTTAAATGGTTAAAAAATGAAATTAGACCACCATCTTGTCACAGTCAATATTGAATCCTCATTCATTTTAAATGAAACCATCAAAACCTTAGAAAAAATCAAAGCATTTTAAAAAATTGTGGTCTTAGTCTTGATTAGTGACTGTCCGTTTTGCCACTGACGGCGCTGATATAATCCTTCAACAGTCTGAGGGGGCCCCTTTTGAAAAGTGCCCTTAAAAGACATGCCATGGCCCAAAGACC
>JALSQG010000154.1 GCA_026985565.1 Deltaproteobacteria bacterium | reverse complement strand
ACGGCACCGCTATCGAAGCATATATTTATTTCAAAGATGATCCAGAAGGCATACTTATAGAGTCTGGTTTCTTTTCAAAAAGGCAAGATCCCGGTTTGTGATGATGCCCACCAACTTCGAACTGATTTGCAATCTGCCTTTCCCTGTTTAAATTGTTGTGAAAGAAAAAAGTAATGGCTATAGCGATGGAAAAAATAGATTGCGCAAAGGAAGTTTCCTCTTTTTTCATAGAAAATGAGCCCTACTATCTTCCCCAAGGTAAGGAAGTAGAGCTGTGTGAGAAGGCCTTTTACTTCAAGCTCCCCATACTTTTAAAAGGGCCAACAGGCTGCGGAAAGACGCGCTTTATGGAGTATATGGCATGGCGTCTTAAAAGGCCTCTTTTCACCATTTCCTGTCACGATGACCTGTCCACCAGTGATCTTGTAGGGCGTTACCTCATTAAGGGTGGAGAGACCGTCTGGATGGATGGCCCACTGACCATGGCTGTAAAACATGGGGGTATCTGTTATCTTGATGAGATCGTGGAGGCAAGAAAGGACACCACGGTTGTTATCCACCCTTTGGCAGACGACAGACGAAAGTTGCCCATTGAGAAGAAGGGACAGATCATACAGGCCCCTGACCAATTCATGTTGGCTATTTCATATAATCCTGGATATCAGAGTGTTCTAAAGGATCTAAAACCAAGCACCAGACAAAGATTCATAGCCATTGATTTTGGCTATCCGGACGAAGATAGAGAAGTGAAGATAGTGGCACATGAGGCAAAAATTGAGACCGATTTGGCACAAAGTCTGGTTCGACTTGGACGCATGACAAGAAACCTTAAGGATCAAGGCCTTCAGGAAGGGGCAAGCACCCGTCTCTTAATCCATGCAGGAAAGCTTATCGGTTCGGGCATAGACCCGTCTCTATCCTGTGAAACTGCTATATGTCAACCTCTCACAGATGATCCGGAGATATTAAACGGCCTCATGGAGATGATCAGGGCCGTATTTTAGGTCAGAATGCAAACCACCATGCAGTGCTCAGAAAAATTGGAAGGGAAAAAGTCCCATGCGCTAAAAAATGCCCTCCTTGCCATCTTCTATACGGATACCATCGGCTCTTGCCACGTGGAAAATGCCGTTGAGCTTCTGCTTGAACTGCCGGAGGAAAAGATCGCCCCTGTACTTAGGCTCGTAAGGCTAATTGCCCATTCTGTGTCGGATCTTCTTGCTTTCAGCTTTATGGAAAATGTGGTAAATGCCCTTGAGCTTCTTGATATGGATCAGCTTGAAGACTGGGTCACCCATGGGCTTTCCGTCTATGAATCAAAAGGCCTCCATATTGCCAAGGAATTTTTCGCAAATGCTGAAGAGACTACCTTGCCCTTTAGGGGTATGGGCAGGGTGGCAACCCTCGAGGAGGCATCCAACTCCCTGAACATGCTGGCATGCGGTCTTTCTGGCAAAAATGTTGTTTTTAAACCCTCTTCCATCCCCTGGACCGACACCGAAACCATTTGGCTTCCAGGCTCTTTCTCACTTTTTGAAAAAATGGATGAAAACATGCTCTTTTTCCGTGTTGCTGCAGCCCACAAGTGTGCTCAGATACGCTACGGCTCCTTCATCCATCCTGCAAACAGGCTAAGGGAGCTGCTGCCTGGCCTTGACGTCAACGCAGGGGGCTCTGAGCGGCCTGGGGTGATTCTTTTTCTTGAAGAAATGAAAGGCCGCCACCCGGGACTTGATGTAGGAAGGCTTTTCTGTCTCGTTGACACCATTCGCATAGAGCAAAGACTTGCTCACCAATACAAGGGGCTTGCAAGGGACATTTGCAGATTCAAGGGCCTTTTGAGGCAACGGTTAAACATGCCTCAAAGATTGCACAGCAAGGGATTGTCTAAAATAGTGCGCTACATATTGAGTGACTACGCGGAAAAGCCAGACTTTCAAAGCTCGGCAATAAATGCTTTGATGGAAAGACTCGCAATAGCCGGTAGCACAAGCGGTGATTCCATGGCGCTGCTCATCGCCCTTATTGAAACGAACGAGATCGTGGCAAAGGATCTATCAAAGGATCTCGATACATTTTTGCCCTATGTAGGCAGCATCGATGCAGGTGCGGTTGAGGCCAAGCTGAAGGAAAGACGAAAGCTCCTTGAAGAGGCCTTCGTACAGATTCTTGGAACCCTTCTTTCCAAACTAAGTAGTTCGGCAACGAGAAGGCAGCAAGATGATAAGGAAGATAAAAGGCCAAAGGGTGCCATCCTCGATCCGAGACAGATTCAAGAGGCCCTTGCCATGATAGTTGAAAATGGACAAAAGGACAGGCAAAGGACCCTTGAGGACATGGAGGGCCCGTTGGCCCACATTCAAATGGAGGCAGAGGGTAACGTTCTTGAGCAGCTTTTCGAGGTTACAAAAGAGATCGTTAATGACTTTGGACAGATTCCCAGTCTATATGTGTCTTCTGCCATGGATCTTGCCACTGGTCTTTACGATCATACCATCTCTGTAGAGGATTCCTCCGATTCTGCCCCACTTTTTTCATTCTACACCTATCCAGAGTGGGATTTTCGACGCTCTGACTACCGACAGGATTGGTGCACGGTAAAAGAAATGGCATCAAAGGGCTCCTCTGGCTCCTTTGTTGGTGATGTGCTTAAAAGATACAAGGGCCAGGTCAGCTCCTTGAGACGACAGTTCGAGATGATCCGTCAGGACTATAACGTCATAAAAAGACAGCGCGATGGGCAAGAGATAGACGTGGATGCTTTCGTCGAGGCATACACCGATGTGATGGCAGAGCTTAGTCCATCTGAACACCTTTATCACAGGCTCGTAAGGAATAGAAGGGATATTGCAGTCCTGTTTCTCGTGGACATGAGCGCATCAACGGAAGGCTGGATCAACAGGGCCATAAAGGAGTCCCTTGTTCTCATGGCAACTGCCATGGAATGCGTTGGCGACCAGTATGCCATCTATGGATTTTCTGGAATGAGAAGAACAGGGTGTCAGTACTTTGTCATCAAGGAGTTTCAGGACGAATTTTCCACCAAGGTAAAAGAGCGCATTACTGGAATACGGCCAAAAGATTATACCAGAATGGGCCCTGCAATAAGGCATTCTGTGGAAAAACTGGGTGATGTGGAGGCAAGAATAAAGATACTTCTTACCCTAAGCGATGGGAAACCAGAAGATTATGACGAGTACAAAGGCCCTTATGCAATTGAGGATACACGAATGGCCCTTTTTGAGGCAAAACAACAGGGGATAAAGCCATTTTGCATCACCATTGACAAGGAGGCAAGGCAGTATCTGCCAAGACTGTACGGTGCTGCAAACTATGTGCTTGTTCCTGACGTAAGACTTTTGCACAAAAGGGTGCCTGAAATCTACAGGATTCTTACAAGCTGACATGAATGGGGAAAAGAAGAGGCCGCAGCGTCTTGTCATCTTCGAAGAAAAAGGCTCCGGTGACTACAAGATTGCTGGCATAGAGGTTTATGGTGGGAGCGAGATGGAAATTGTAAAGGTGGTAAACATAGATGAACCATTGCCGCCATTAATAGATGAGCCAGAAGAGTATATAACTGGGGATTTCAATGGAGACCTGGTACTAAACTTTCTTAAACACCCTGATCTTTCAGAGTATCTCGTAAGTCTTTGCAATAAAAAAGGGATTCCTGTCATTGCTTCGGGGCAGCATATCCCTGGTGCCATCTGTCCGTTTACTTGCTGTGGACTTGGGCGTAAGGAAGGACTTGGGGCCTATGGCAAGCAGTTTGGTGTGCCTGAATACGAGGTGGACGTTGAAGACGGGCGAATAAGTGCTGTTCATGTAAAAAGGGGCGCTTCGTGTGGGGCCACTCACCAAGTGTTGCGTGAAATCATAGGGCTCAAAATAGACGAGGCCCCAACTGCCATTTCAAGAATGGTGCAGTATATCTGCCTTTCAGATCCGTCAGATTTTGACCCCATAAGCGGTAAAAGCGCCCTGCATTTTGCAGGCGAGGTTCACAAGGCTGCCTTAAAAAAGGCCATAGAGGCTGCACTCAAAGGGAAGGAAGATGGCCCTTGTCAGCATAGAAAGCGCACTTAGAAAGATACTTAATACCCTGAAAAAGGCCAGTGTTGGTAGTGGTCTGGAAGTCTTGTCATACAAGAGGAACAGGGGGATCATCATTCTGAAAGAGTCTCAAGAGACCTTTTCCTTAAAGGAAAGGGGCTACCTTAATCAGGAAATAACTTGCACATCGAAACAGATACAAAGACAATTACGGTCCATAATGAAAAGAGAGTTTCCAAGAAGCAGAAAGGTGCGAATTTATGTCCTTAAGGATGCAGCAGAAGCTGGAATTCAAAGGAAAAAATTGTAACCAGGCGTGGTTGGCATACCTATTTTGAGATCAAAGTCTCTTGACAAAGGGTATTGCGGCATGTAAACACTGAGTCAGTTTTTTGAATTCTGGTTCATTGGATTTGAGGCGGTCTGTGAGCCTTTTAGCAAGCACACACAACAGGGTGTGTCTTGATTTAGTGAACCAGTCGTTGGAATTCCAAAACAAAACATAGGAGATCACCAATGAAAGAAGTTAGAATTCATGGCCGAGGCGGACAAGGAGGTGTCACCTCCGCAGAGCTCGTTGCAACCGCCGCAATTGCTGAAGGAAAGTATGCCCAGGCCTTTCCCAGCTTTGGCCCTGAAAGAAGGGGTGCACCAGTTGCCGCCTTCATTCGGGTGAGTGACGACACGATCAGGACAAGGGAAAAGGTCTATCATCCAGACATCGTAATGGTGCTGGATCCGTCCCTACCGGCACTGGTAAACGTTGCAGAGGGCCTGAAAGATGATGGAATCGTCATCCTGAACTCGGATCTATCTGCAGACGAGATAAGGGACAAGTTTGGAATTAAGGCCAAGCTTGCCATAGTGGATGCCACAAAGATTGCCACGGAGGAACTTGGCCTTCCCATCACCAACACAACGATGCTTGGCGCTCTTTTGAAGGCAACAGGCATTGTTGGCAAAGAGGCACTGTTCGAGGCGCTGGAGAAGCGTTTTGGCAGATTGGCGGAAAAGAACAAGGCGGCCTTGGAAAGGGCCTTCAACGAAACAGTAACTGCAGGATAACAAATCAAGAGTAAGGAGTTTGTGATATGGCCAATTCAGACGCCATAGTAGGCTGGAAAACAATAACCTTTGGATGCCATATCCTGGAGCCTGGCAATGCGGCCAACTTCAGGACCGGAGATTGGCGCTCTCAGAGACCGGTGGTTGACAAGGAAAAGTGCATCAAGTGTGGCATGTGCTGGGTGTTCTGCCCGGATATGGCTTACAGTCAGGACGAGGATGGATACTTTGTGGTTGACTTGGAATATTGCAAGGGTTGTGGCATATGCGCCCACGAGTGCCCCAAAGATGCCATAACGATGGTTCCAGAGGAGGGGTAAGATTATGTCAAAACGCGTGGGAATAGAAGTATCGATAGCAATTGCTGAGGCAGTTGGGCTTGCAAGGGCAGAGGTGATACCTGCCTATCCAATCACGCCTCAGACACACATAGTGGAGCATCTTTCAGAAATGGTGGCAAATGGCGAACTGGATGCAGAGTTTGTGCCTGTAGAAAGCGAACATGCTGCAATGAGCTGCTGTTGTGGCTCTTGTGCTGCAGGAGCCCGTACGTTTACATCATCCAGTTCCCAGGGACTCAGCCTCATGAGTGAAATTCTTTACATACCAAGCACCATGAGGCTTCCAATCGTGATGGTTGTGGCAAACAGGGCACTTTCGGCACCCATTAGCATCTGGAACGATCATCAAGATATCATGGTTCAAAGAGATATAGGCTGGATTCAGACATTTGCCGAAAACGGTCAGGAGGCAGTAGATCTTACCATCCATGCCTTCAGGGTGGCAGAAGACAGAAACGTCTCCTTACCCATGATCGTTAACATAGATGGTTTTACCTTAAGCCATGTGATAGAGCCCATTGAGCTTCCAGATCAGGAAGAGGTGGATAAGTTCCTGCCTCCATTCAAGCCTCGCTACAAACTTGATCCGAGGCGCCCCATATCCATGGGGCCTGTTGGTATTCCCGAGGTTTATACCGAGGCAAAAGTCGCCCATGACATGGCCATGAAAAAGGCCAAGAGATACATACTAAAGGCATGGGATGAGTTCGAAAAGGTCTTTGGCAGAAAGTACAATCCTGTAGAGTCTTACAGGACAGAGGATGCAGAGGTTCTCCTGGTCACCATGGGCAGTATCTCAGAGACCGCCATGACAGCAGTGGATGCCATGAGGGACGCAGGGCAGAAGGTCGGGCTCTTGAGGATTCGTCTTTGGAGGCCTTTCCCTGGTCAGGAGTTCAGAAAGGCCGTAGGTAAGGCCAAGGTGCTTGCAGTCGTAGATCGCTGCCTGCCACCAGGTGCGCTTTGCGGCCCTGTTGGAGCTGAACTCAGATCCTTGTTCTATAAAATCCCCGGGTCACCAAAGATTTTCAGCTTTGTTGCTGGTCTTGGCGGCAGGGACGTAACAGTAGAGCGTTTTGAAGAAATGGTGGACAAGGCAAGGGCTTATGCCAAGAAACGTCCAAGAGAACTTTATGAAGTGATTGGGGTGCGGGAAAAATGATACCAGAATTCGAAAAATTCAAAGGCTTTAAGGCAAAAAATCTACCAAAGGCAGAACCTCTATCGTCAGGACACAGGGCCTGTCAGGGCTGTGGCGAGGTGCTGGCCCTTCGGATGGTCATGAAGGCCCTTGGTAAGGATGTTATAGTTTGTAATGCAACAGGATGCATGGAGATCATTACCTCTCCATATCCCCATACGGCTTGGAAAGTGCCATGGATCCACATAGCATTTGAGAACGCAGCCTCTGTTGCCTCTGGCGTTGAATCAGCCAGAAGGGTGCTTGCACGTAAGGGCAAGATTCCCAAAAAACATGTGGACATAATGGCCGTTGGTGGAGACGGGGCAACCGGCGATATCGGGCTTCAATTTATTTCCGGTGCCTTCGAAAGGGGGCATGACTTCCTCTATGTGTGTCTTGATAACGAGGCTTACATGAACACTGGTGTCCAACGTTCCGGATGTACACCTTATGGAGCCATGACAACGACCAGCCCTCCAGGCAAGAAAAGTTTTGGCCAGGTCACATGGAAGAAAAACGTACCTGCCATAGCCGTTGCTCACAATATCCCATATGTGGCAACTGCATCTCCTGCCTATTTCCTTGATTTGATGAACAAGGTCAAGAAGGCGGCGCTGGTAAAGGGGCCGGCATATGTGCATATTTACTCTCCGTGCCCAACAGGCTGGGGATCTGCAGGTGAGCGCTCCATAGAAATCTCACGGCTTGCAGTGGAGACAAAGGTCTTCCCACTCTATGAGGTTATAGAGGGTCGCTACATCATAAGCAGGAAGATAACAAAGCCCAAACCCGTTACAGAGTATCTCAAAGGACAAAGGCGTTTTCGCCACCTGGATGAGGAACACATCGAATACATCCAAAGAAGAGTGGATGCCGAATACGAAAAGCTCCTAAGGCTGGCAGAGATGAGCTAAGGGGCAGACAACAACAAGGCCTCCTTTCAAAAGAAAGGGGGCTTTTTTTTGGCATGAAAAGACTCAAGAGCAGGCACATACTTGGAATCTCACACCTTGATGCAAAAGAGATAGCCTTTATTCTCGATACGGCGGAGTCTCTAAAGGAGATTCTTGAAAGACCCATCAAGAAGGTACCGCCACTTAGGGGCAAAACCATCGTCCATTTGTTCTTTGAGCCAAGCACAAGGACCAAGCTTTCCTTTGAACTTGCTGCAAAAAGGCTAAGTGCAGATACGGTCAGCATTTCAAAGACCACAAGCAGCGTGGTAAAGGGTGAGACCCTCATTGATACAGCCAGGAATATCGAGGCCATGAAGCCTGATATCATTGTCATGCGTCACTCCATGACAGGTGCGCCCCATCTTCTTACAAATTACATTGACTCTGCCGTGATAAATGCTGGGGACGGCATCAACGAACATCCGTCCCAGGCCCTGCTTGATCTTTTTTCAGTGCGCGAACACTTTGGCCATATAGAAGGGCTGAACATAACCATTGTGGGAGATATACTACATAGTCGGGTGGCCCATTCTGACATAATGGCATTTTCAAAAATGGGTGCAAGGGTCAAGGTGTGCGGCCCTGCCACCATGATGCCGCCGGCCATAGAAAGGCTCGGTTGCAAGGTTGTGCTTGATCTTAG
>JALSQG010000153.1 GCA_026985565.1 Deltaproteobacteria bacterium | reverse complement strand
TGGTACACGGTCGAACCTGAAGAGGTGGGACTTATTCTCAGATTTGGAAAGTTCCAGAAGGAAACCCAGCCTGGCCTCCACTTCAAGTTTCCCTACCCCCTAGAGCAGGTAATCAAGATACCGGTTCAAAGACAGTTAAAGGAGGAGTTTGGATTCAGGACAAAGGTCCCTGGTGTCCGTACCATCTATTCTCAGAAAAACTTCGAGCATGAGTCCCTCATGCTAACTGGAGACCTGAACGTTGCTGTTGTTGAGTGGATTACCCAGTACCGAATAAGGAATCCATACTTTTACCTTTTCAAGATAAAGGACCCTCGGCAGACCTTCAGGGATATGAACGAGGCCATCATGCGTGAAGTTGTTGGGGACAAAACGGTAACTGAGGTTCTGACTGTTGGCAGACAGGAGATTGCTGACCAGGTAAAGAAAAAGCTCCAGGAGCTTTGCAACCAATATCAGACAGGGATTGTAGTTGAACAGATCGTGCTACAGGATGCCAACCCACCTGATCCGGTCAAACCTTCATTCAACGAGGTGAACCAAGCCCAGCAGGAAAAGGAGCGGATGATTAACGAGGCCTGGGCCGAGTACAACAGGGTGATCCCAAAGGCAAAGGGCCAGGCCCTTCAGACCATCCAGGAAGCAAAAGGTTACGCTGCAGACAGGATCAATAGGGCAAAAGGTGATGCCGTGTTCTTCGATCAGATCCTAAGGGCCTATCAGGAGGCGCCACAGGTTACAGAAACAAGACTGTTCCTTGAAACCATGGAAAGAATATATACAAGGCTTGAAAGAAAGGTGATAGTAGATGACAAGGTCAAGGGACTAATACCGTTTTTAAACATAGATAAAAAGGTGAAACCATGAGGATATTTTCATCCATTGCAATTCTTTTACTAATTGGCGCAGCCCTTCTATTAAGTGGGGCCTTTTATACGGTCAATGAGGCCCAACAGGTAGTCATAACCCAGTTTGGAAAGCCCATCGGAGAGCCAATCAAGGAACCAGGCCTTCACTTCAAGCTTCCCTTCATCCAGGAGGCCAACTACTTTGAAAAAAGATTTCTTGCCTGGGATGGCGAACCAAACCAGATTCCCACCAAAGACAAACGGTTTATATGGGTGGACACCTATGCAAGATGGCGCATTGCAGACCCCCTCTTGTTCTTTCAGAGACTCAGGAATCAGCGCATAGCTCAAAGCAGACTCGATGACATCCTGGATGGCGGTACAAGAAATGTTGTGGCAAGCCATGATCTCATAGAGCTTGTAAGAAGCGGAATTGAGAAAAACGTCAATCCAAAGCTAAAACCTATAAAGTTTGGAAGGGACGCCCTTGCAAAAGAGGTCCTAAAACAGGCCTCAGAAAAGGCAAAGGACCTTGGAATAGAGATATTAGATTTTAGATTCAAGCGCATAAACTATGTGGAAGAGGTAAGGAAGAAGGTCTATGCAAGGATGATCGCAGAAAGAAAAAGGATTGCAGAACAGTACAGGGCAGAAGGGGCAGGAGAGGCCGCAAGGATAGCAGGAGAGAAGGAAAAGCAGCTTCGGATTATAAGATCAAAGGCCTACAAAACGGCAAAGGAGATAAAAGGCAAGGCAGATGCCGATGCTGCGAGGATCTATGCAAACGCCTATAAAAAGGATCCAAAATTTTTTAAGTTCCTCCGCACCTTGGAGGCCTATAAAAAATCCTTTGCCAAGGGAACCACCATGGTGATTTCTCCTGACAACGACTTTTTAAGGTTCATAAAGGGGACATCCATAAAGGATGGATACAGCCCTAAAGAATGAAAAAAGAGCCACAGGGCACCTTGTTGTTTGCCTGGGCCTTCATCTGCTCTTTTGAGATCCCAGATGCCTCGGCCATTACATCAAGCCAGTTGACCCCTGGATAAAAGGTAAAAACAAGCCTTGGGCCCTGTAACTTCTCCCACTTTTTGGAATCAAGCGTCTCATCCAAGGCCCTTGAAAGCTCCTTAAACTCCCCATTTTCTAAGAGATCTCCACTTTTGCAACCACTATCAAGAACTTCAAGAAGGTCGGCAAAAAGGCCTCGACTCCTGAATCTAAGATCATCATTTTTAATCAGCTCTTCATCCTGGGGTAAATAGACCGTCATAATGTCCTGGGCTATCTTGCCCCCTGAAACCCCTTCATAGGCTGCATCCAGAAGATCCTTTATTGCAATACTTTCACCAACAGGCCAAGCCCCAGGTCGGTGACTTGCACTGACAAACAGCCTTGCCCACGCCCTAAGACGTTCCCTGGCCTTACTAAGAGGCTCAACAAAATAGTAGCCTTTTTTCTCATCCACCAAGGATCCGTCTTCAACAAGCTGAGAGATGTGCTTTGCCCTTTTCTCAACAAGCTCTATCTCTCTATCAAGTTCATCCTCCCTCTTGTCTGCCTCTACAGAAAGGGAAAGAAACGCCCTCGCCGCCATTATTATGTCTTCTTGGTCCTTTCCTTTAAGGGCGTTCATTACGGACCTTATCTCTTCATCCTGACTGGAGCTTAGGGCAGAATAAAAGGTCTCAAAGGTTACACTTTGTCCAAGCCCAAGCTGCTCTCCCCAGCTGGTCAAGGCCTTTATGCCGGCATCGAGCTCCTTTGCCTCATCACCAAGGGGGCTTGCAACCCATGGTATCACCGAAAGAGAAAGATGGCCAAAATCGTTGGACTTGATCTTATCGCTGTCCAGTTCAGACGGAGACAGGATCACTATCTGTTTAAAAAAAAGCGATAAAAAAGAGCCCAGTTTTGTTTTTAAAAAGCAACGTGGATATAAGATGGCCTCCAGCTGATCCATTTGTCTTTCCTTTTCCATAAATGAGCCCCTATGTATTATTCTTGTTTGCCAAAGTTGACTAACTTGGATTATTTTTTTAACCTTTGAATCATAAGAAAGGATTATAAAACAGATTCTACCATGGCTGTAGTCAAAAAATAATGAAAAACAAAGAAGTGGGAAACCAAAAGATCGACAACCTTTCTTCATCTCCTTCCTTCTTGAGCTATATTCCCAGATTTTTCAGGCTTATCCTGAACCTGCTTAGAGATTCCAGGGTTTCTACAACAGACAAGGCCATACTCGGCGCGACAATAGCATATCTTATCAACCCGGCAGATATTGTGCCCGACTGGATCCCGTTTCTCGGCATGGTGGATGACCTATATCTTATAGTCCTTGCCCTTTTGAGGCTCATCCTCAGAACCGATGAAAAGGTTATTGCCCAATACTGGGACGGGCCGGAGGAACTGGTTCGTCTTTTGAAACAGATAGCAGAGTGGGCGGTAGCATTTCTTCCGCCGAGGGTCAGGAGGGCCCTTTTGGCCAGGGTGGAACAAAAAAATTAAGGTGACTTAGCCATGATCGTTGAAAAAAATCTTGTAATAGACCTTCCTTGTGGCGTGTTTTATGACCTTGCAAACTTGGTGCTCGATCTAAATGGCACCCTGACAGTTGATGGCACATTCATAGACGGGGTGTTAGAGAGGCTCAAAGAACTGTCAAAAATACTAAACATCTACCTTCTAACCGCAGACACGCAACAAAGTGCCGAGCATATCAGTGAAACGCTAAAGGATACGTCCATAGAGATACACAAGCTGGAATCGGGCCGCGGAGACATTCAAAAGCTTCATTTCCTTGAAAAACTTGGCAGGGAGCGCACAGCTGCCATAGGTAATGGTTGCAATGACGCCCTTCTGCTGAAGGAGGCTGCCCTTGGCGTATGTGTCATTGGCCCGGAAGGTGCATCTGTTGAAGCCCTTCTATCAAGTAAGGCCGTTTTCTTGAACATTTGTGATGCCCTGGACATCTTCCTGAAAAAAAACCGTATGATTGCCACCTTGAGGAAATAGGGGGCAATCGTCACCTTTGCCACTTCTTATCAATAAATGGATATAAAAAGACTGACTGCACTATCAAAATCTGCTGGGTGAGCCGCCAAGATAGGTCCGGGGGACCTTTCCGACATTCTTTGCAAGCTGCCTCTTTCAGCCCATCCAGACCTGCTTCTTGGCATGGAGTCAGCTGCTGATGCTGGCGTATTTCGCATATCTGACAGTCTGGCAATTGTACAAAGCCTTGATTTTTTTACCCCAGTTGTGGACGACCCCTATGATTTTGGCCAGATAGCTGCTGCCAATTCCCTCAGCGACATATATGCCGTTGGTGCAAGACCGGTCACTGCCATGAACATCGTCTGCTTTCCAGTGAAGGAACAACCAAAGGAGGTCTTAAAACAAATTCTTCTTGGGGGAGTGGACAAGATTCACGAGGCAGGGGCACTTCTGATCGGTGGCCATAGCGTAGAGGACAAGGAGCCTAAGTACGGCCTTTCAGTAACCGGGGTCGTGCATCCAGAAAGATTCTTGTCAAACTCCGGGGCAAAAGCAGGAGATCTTTTGATCCTGACAAAGCCGATTGGTACAGGCATTCTTACAACTGCATTAAAGGCAGGGCTTTTGAGGGATGAAGCAAAAAAAAGCCTCATTAACATAATGAAGACCCTTAACAAAGATGCCTCAAGGCTAATGATGGAGTTTGGAGCATCTGGGGCAACAGACATTACCGGTTTTGGACTTGCTGGTCATGCCCTTGAGATGGCAACAGCGAGTAAGTGTACCATCTCTTTGTTTGCCAACAAAGTGCCAGTAATTGAAGGAACCTTGGAGTTCTTGAAAATGGGCTTTATCCCAGAAGGGGACTATTCAAACAGGCAATTTTGCAAGGACTCCTTCATCATAGACAAACAGGTAAACGATGACCTTGTGACAGTGTTTTTTGATGCCCAGACATCTGGCGGGCTGCTCATCAGCATCGCTCCTGAAAGGGCCAAAGACCTGGTAGATGCCCTACATGAGCTTGGGCACAAGGAAACTGCCATTGTCGGTGAGGTGACAGAGGGCAAGGCCCAGGTAAATATCAAAGCCATCTAAACAATGGGCTGTCATTTGGCCTTGTTGTCCTTTCCCTCTTCTATCAGCTTGGAGATTATTGGCCTTAGCTCTTCCTCATTTACCATGCCAGTAATTTTCTTTACGATCTTGTGGTCTCTGTCCAAGATAAAGGTAACAGGAAGGGCGTAAATGTTGCCATAGTCTTTCAAGACCTTTGTTGTTGCAAGAAGCACCGGATAATTAATCTCAAGCCTTTCCACAAAAGGTGGCAAAACCCTTTCTCCGTCATTATCAACTGAAATTCCAATCACCGTAAATCCCTTTGGAGAAAATTCCTTCTGAAGCTTCACAAAATCAGGAATTTCCATGCGGCACGGAGGGCAGTAGGTGGCAAAAAAATTTATAAGAACCACCTTGCCGCTATAATCTGAAAGATTCACCGTGTTGCCTGCAAGGTTTAAAAGTGTGAAATCTGGTGCACTTGAAACCTCGCTCTTTCCTTGACATGCAGGCATGAATATCAGGAATAAAAGAGCCGTTGCCACTATTGCAATTGACTTGGATGCCTTCATATTTATTTACTCCTTTAATTCTAATCTCTAATCCTTGAAATTTTCTAATTCTTCCAAAAGTTTGGCCAAAAGTTTGGCCTCTTCCTCTATAATCCTCTTGCCCTTTTCGGCAGATGCCCGGGATGGATCTCCCCAGACACCTCCTGGCCAAAATTTTAGCTTGTTTCTGGCAATTATGAACCTTGGGAAGTTTGGGAATTCCCTTGGACTCGTACCCTTTACAGACTGGGGACGAAGATGCTTCATAAGGGACGTTTCCACCTCGCCGGCATGGGCATCTCCGGCGGTTTCCACAATGCCTGAAGGAAGCTGGGCCACCAGATCAAGCACAGACAAGACGGCAAACCTTGCCTCTTCCAACTCCTCTGTGAGGGAATCGGCAGCATCAAGAATAGAGGCCATATGCGTCCCGCCGGCATGGCCGGAAATGAGAACAAAGTTTCGCAGGCCCTGATGATAAAAAGATTTGCAAATTTCCATGGTGAACATGCTCAAACACTTAGAGCCAATGCCAGCCGTACCTGGGTGCTGTTTGGTACTTCTACAAAGACCGTACCACACAGGCGGGGCGACAAAAACCGGTCTTTTTTGGGCGCAAAGGCGTGCAAGTTCATAAACGTGAATGGTGTCAGTTCCAAGGGGAAGATGAAGACCATGTTCCTCAACGGAACCAAAGGGCAGGATCATGCTATATGTAACTGAAAGCCCAGCCCTGAATTCTTCCATGGTTATATGCTCAAGCAACATGGATGGGCAGTTTAATTGCGCATAGGAAGGATGTCAATTTGCCAAAATAGGGCGAGGTGGCAGGGAAAACAGCAAAAAACACTTGACCAAAGGGCAAGCATTTTGTAAGCTTGGCACCAAATTTTAGATATTTTTAATCTTAAATATCCGAACGAATAAAAAAATGAGACTTACAAGAGCAGGCGAATACGCAATTAGATGTATACTATATCTTTCCTTTAAGGGCCAGGGTATTTTGGTGAGCAAGAAGGAGATCGCTGCAAAGTGCGCCATCCCGCCCCAGTTTCTGTCAAAAATAGCCCAAGAACTTCAAAAGGCCAGGATCCTTGAGATAAAACAGGGGCCAAAGGGCGGCTTTGTGCTTACAAGCGACCCTGACAAGCTGACCCTTCTTGATGTGGTGGAGGCCATTATAGGAGAGATCTACCTGAACGACTGCATAGCAAGGCCAAGTCAGTGCAGTGCAAGCCCAATGTGTGCAGTGCACCAGGTGTGGGGTAAGGCAAGAAACGAGCTTCGAAAGACCCTTGATTCTGTAACCTTCAAAGAGCTCTCAAAAGACCCTGCGTGCATCCCGAACTTCGAAACAGAAACCGAGCAATAGCAATGAAAAAGGCGCCATTTGGCGCCTCAAAATCTGCCTATTAATGGTCGGGACGAGAGGATTTGAACCTCCGACCCCCTGAACCCCATTCAGGTGCGCTTCCAGACTGCGCCACGTCCCGACGCAAGATGTGCTTCAAGCGGCTATTCGATTAACACCTTTAATCTAAATAGTCAAGAATCTGGTGTCAAACCTTGAAGTAATCCCTGTACCACTCGATAAACCTTGGGATACCCACCTCAAGGGGAGTTGAAGGCTTAAATCCTGTATCCCTGACCAGATCGTCAATGTTTGCATATGTGGCAGGGACATCTCCGGGCTGAAGGGGAAGAAGATTCTTCTTGGCCTTTTTACCAAGGGTATCCTCTATCACCTCGATGAAATGCATCAGCTCCACAGGCTGATTGTTTCCGATGTTGTAAATCTTGTAAGGGGCATAACTTGAGCCGGGATCAGGATTATCCCCGCTCCACTGAGGATTTGGCCTGGCGGGTCTTTCTATCACCCTGACGACTCCCTCAACTATGTCATCAATGTATGTAAAATCCCTCTGCATCTTGCCATAGTTGAAGACGTCTATTGGGCGATCCTCCAATATTGCCTTGGTGAAAAGAAAAAGCGCCATATCAGGGCGTCCCCAAGGTCCATAAACGGTGAAAAACCGAAGTCCCGTGCAGGGAATTTCAAAAAGGTGCGCATATGCATGGGCCATAAGCTCGTTTGACTTCTTACTTGCAGCATAGAGAGATACCGGGTGATCCACATTGTCATGAACACTGAAAGGCATTTTGGTATTTGACCCATACACAGAACTGGACGATGCAAAGACAAGGTGCTTCACATGGTTATGCCTGCACCCTTCAAGGATATTTACAAACCCGACAAGGTTTGAATCTACATATGATTGCGGATTTACAAGGGAGTATCTAACCCCGGCCTGGGCGGCCAGATTGACCACTGCATCAAATCTTTCCTCCTTAAAAAGCTCATCCATTGCAGCTTTGTCTGCAAGATCTATCTTGACGAATCTAAATCTTTCATGGGGTCTTAGGATGTCAAGACGAGCCTCTTTTATCGATGGGTCATAGTAGTCATTTACGATATCAAGCCCAACGACACTACAGCCTTCTTCAAGAAGCCTTTTTGACAGGTGAAACCCTATGAAACCGGCAGCTCCTGTTACAAGTATCTTATTAAACTCATCTTTCATAGTGAACTGGTTTCCTTTCTATTTTTTCGCTACAAAACCGATCATTCAACAGTAACGCTCTTTGCAAGATTCCTTGGCTGATCCACATCACAACCGCGGGTAACTGCTATCTCATAGGCAATGAGTTGAAGGGGAATAGTGAAGATGAAAGGATTAATGTCAGGCTCCACATCTGGGACAGGGATCATCACGTTGCTGATCCTTTCAAGCCCCTCATCTCCTT
>JALSQG010000152.1 GCA_026985565.1 Deltaproteobacteria bacterium | reverse complement strand
CCAGGGTCAGTAAGAGCAAAAGGATGGTGGAACGGTTAAAAAGTGAGACTGGCAAGGTTGCAGTCATAGTTTTTGAAGACAATGGTTGCGGTATGGAAAAAGAGGTCCTGGAGAGGGCCTTTGAACCATTTTTTACCACAAAGCCCCTTGGTCAGGGAACCGGATTGGGGCTTGCCATGATATACGGAACGGTGAAACAGAGTAAGGGAGACATCAAGCTTGCAAGCAAGCCAGGTGAGGGGACAAAGGTAACCATACTATTTCCTGTGGTGAAGAAAAATAAGGGCAAATATGCCACATCAATACAAAGTTTGGCAGCTGAAAAACCCTTTGATGGCAACGGTGAACTGGTCATCCTTCTAGAGGATGAAGACATAGTAAGATCTACTGTTGTAGAGTATCTTGAAAAATTAAATTTTACTGTTGAGCATTTTTCTTTCCCTTCCAAGCTCGAAGGCTTTCTTTCATCATATGAGGGAACCCCTCCAAAGATATTTATTACTGATGTAGTGATGCCAGAAAAAGACGGAATCGAAGTGGCTGAGATGGTTAAGAAAAGGTTTCCTGAAATCAAGACCATTTTTATGTCAGGATACAGTGAACAGATCGTGAAAAAAAGAGGTGATATTTCAAAGGCAGGGCAGTTTCTTCAAAAACCTTTTTCAATTGGTGATCTAAAAGAGACTCTTTCAAGGCTTAAGTCCTAATTCTTTGCCGATTTTTCCCCTCAGTCCATTTCTTTTATGCGTTGGCGTGGGCATACCAAAATGGCTTGTGACTACACTATTTGTAAAAAGCCAAGATTTACCAGTTTACCCCACACTTTTAACATCGATTGACATTACAACCATGTTTATATTAATTTCATTGGATTGGTACGCTCACTTTAATGTATAGGAAACTCAAAGGGAAAGAGATCACAATGAAGAAAAAAGATGTTTACATAGACAGGCTCCATTGCAAGGGTTGTGGCGCATGTGAAGAAATGGCACCTGAGGCCTTTAAGATAGATGAATCGGAAAAGGCAGATTTTCTTGGGGATGACAGTGCACCTATGGATCAGATCGAGATGGCTGCAAACATGTGCCCCACAAAGTGTATTGAAATAGTAGAGGATTAGGCTCCATAACTGTCATCTATGTGGTTTTGACATGACGAGGGCATCTTTTCATGCAACAGGAAGGCCTTTCCAACGGATTTAAGATAACTGGTTTTCTCAATTGGTTAGGTAACACTACCCTTAAGGTGATAGGGGAACTTGGGGCAGTGGCCATTTTTTTTCTATATGGATTTGTTCTAATTTTTTCATATCCGTTTCAGCTCAGAAAGATAGTACAACAGGTTTACTTCATAGGCGTAAAATCATTTTTGATCATAAGCCTCATTGGACTATTTACTGGTATGGTTCTGGGCCTTCAGGGCTATTATACCCTGGTAAAATTTGGTTCAGAGGGGATGCTTGGTGTAGCAGTGGCCCTTTCCCTGATCAGGGAGTTAGGCCCTGTGCTGACTGCACTAATGGTGATTGGAAGGGCTGGCTCTTCCATTGCTGCAGAGATTGGTATAATGAGGATTTCAGAGCAGATAGATGCCCTCGACACCATGGACATCAATCCAATGAGATTCCTTGTTAGTCCAAGGATTGCCGCCTCAATTATCACATTTCCGCTTCTTACCGCACTTTTTGATGTTATAGGCATACTGGGAGGATATCTAACAGGTGTTCTGCTTCTTGGAGTTAACTCTGGAATATTCTTCAACAGGATTTATGACAGTGTAGTGGCCAAAGATATAAATGGCGGATTTATAAAGAGTTTTGTTTTTGCCCTTGTTGTATCCACAATTTGTTGTTATCAGGGCTATTTTACTCATATGCGTCCTGGAGGATTTGGTGCAAAAGGGGTAAGTCTTGCCACCACCTCTGCAGTTGTGATCTCCTGTGTTCTTGTGCTTGTGATAGATTACGTTCTTACTTCCTTTCTGCTGTGAGATTTCAAAGATGGCAAAACCTTTCATAGAGTTCAAAAAGGTGTCAAAAAGTTTTGGGACTCTCCAGGTCCTGGACCAGGTGAACCTAAGGATATATGCTGGTGAGATAACCTCAATAATTGGTAAAAGCGGCGTTGGCAAGAGCGTGCTGCTAAAACATATTATAGGGCTTTTAAAGCCAGATTCAGGCCAGATTCTCATAAATGGGAAACCACTAAGTGAATTTTCAAGGGCCGAATGGAGGGATTTCAAGAGATCTCTGAGCTACATGTTCCAGAACAATGCCCTTTTCGATTCACTCACAGTTTTTGAAAACATTGCCCTTCCCCTTGTTGAACGTACCAGCATGTCTCAGGCAGCGATAAGAGAAAAGGTAGATTACAGGATAGATCAGTTTGAGCTGCATGAGGTGCGAGACCGTTATCCTTCGCAGATCTCTGGCGGCATGCAAAAAAGGGTGGCACTGGCAAGGGCCCTTGTCACAGAACCGACCATGATACTTTTTGATGAGCCTACAACAGGTCTCGACCCCTTGAGAAAAAACGCAGTGCTCAACATGATAGCTCACTATCAGCATGAGATAGGTTTTACCGGGGTTATGGTGAGCCACGACATACCGGATGTTTTTTTTATTAGCAACAGGGTCGCCATAATTGAGAACAAAAAGATACCCTTTCAGGGTACACCCCTTGAGCTCGAGCAATCAGACAATGAGATTGTTTGGCAGTTTATCCACGGTCAGGAGGTGTTGCAGGATCAGCTAACCGGGCTTGATTCGAGACCAGAGGTAGAAAAACTTCTTAAAACCCTCTTGTCCAAGGTTGAGAAGCATGAAGGCATCTTCACAGTGGCCTTGTTTTCAATAGACGATCTTGATGAGATCAAAAAGGGTGTGGGATACATAGCCTCTCAAAGGATCTTCCAGTGTCTTGCAATGACGCTAAAAAATCATCTAATTCAAGGTGAATATGCAGCAAGATTTGGCTCAAGCGATGTACTTGCTGTCTTTCCAGGTTCAGACAAATCTCGGGCCGAAAAAGTGGTTGAGGAACTTGCAGGTGAATGTTCGAGACAAGAGCTTATGGATCCAGCAAAATATAAGAAGGTTTGTATAGACTTTTCCCTCAAGGTAGGAGTTGTAGAGGTCTCATCCCCTATAGACTTTACAGCCCTTCTTACCAAGGCAAGAGAGAATTTACGGGTGATTGCAAAAATGGAATGTAAGGGAGTTTTAAGTAGAAAATGAAAAAATATTCCCAGGAAACCGTAGTAGGTATATTTGTTCTGATTGGCATACTTTGTGTTGCATACCTGACTATAAAGTTGGGTAAAATGGAGCTATTGGGTGGAGATTACTATCATATCTCAGCGTCCTTTGATAATGTTGCCGGGCTTAAGCCTGATAGTAGTGTGCAAATGGCAGGTGTGGAAATAGGTCGTGTTGAATCCATAGAGCTCGACACAAAGGACTATGTGGCAGTGGTGAAGATGAAGATAAGAAAAAACGTTCCTATTCAGGAAGACGCCATTGCCTCTGTAAAGACCAGTGGTCTTATAGGTGACAAATATATAAGCATACAGCCTGGTGGCTCAGAAGAGCTTCTTGGCGAAGGCGGGATAATTACAGATACAGAATCTGCAATAGATATTGAAAGTCTTATAAGCAAATATGTTTTTGGAAGCGTGAAAAAGTAAAGAGAATCACTTAAACCAAGACGTCCAAGGAGGCCCAGTTCAGGTTATGGCTCTTTCAAAAACCCCTAAAAGATTTTTCATGATTCTTCTTCTGGTTTCTTTCATCATATCGTCTGCGGGGATTTCTGTTTGCAAGACTAGTGCAGATCTAACCCCCCAAAAGGAGATTCAGAATCTGGTTAATCAGGTCCTTGATGTACTTAAAGATCCTAAATTGAAAGGGCCTGACAAAAAGGAGCTAAAACGGAAAAAGCTTAGGTCCCTTGTAAGACAGATTTTTGATCTGGACTTTATATCTCACAGAGTCCTTGGCAGATACAACAGGAAATTCAACAAACAACAGTTCCACGAGTTTAAGGAACTTTTTTCCAAGATGCTTGAGGCCGTATATCTGACTCGAATAGAGAACTATTCTGGCGAAAAGGTTGTTTTTGAGGAAGAAAGGATGCTTTCTCCCACAAAGGCATCGGTACCCACAAAGATCATAAAAGATGGACAGGAAATTCCCGTGGAATACAGACTGGTAAAGCGTAAAAAGGACGGCAAATGGATAGGTTATGACGTGATAATAGAAGGGGTAAGCCTGGTGAAGAATTACAGAAGCCAGTTTTACCAGGTGTTGAAGAAAAAAGACATTGACCAGCTGCTTGCCATGATGAGACAGAAAGTGGAAAAACTTACGAAAAAGACCTCGACTACTGAGAAAAAATCTTAAATCTTTGGGAGAAAGGGGAGGGCAAGTGATAGTTAGACCAGATAAGCTTTCGGATGCTGAAAAACAGGAAACTTTAAGACGTTTGTGGCAAAAAGATCCTACCCTATGGAGCCAGACTGAAGAAGACTATGATCTGATAGTAAACCGGCTTGGTTGGTTGGATGTCATAGACAGGATCAAAGACAAGCTGGTTGAAATCAGGGGATTTGGCACCTTTGTAAAGGATCAGGGCTTTGACAGGGTGTGCCTCCTTGGAATGGGAGGTTCAAGCCTTTTTGCCCTTGTTTTGTCAAAGATCTTCGGGCCAGAGGATGGGTATCCAGATCTTGTTGTGCTTGATACTACCGACCCTGACGAGATAGAAAAAATTGAAGCCTCTGGCCTTGATAAGACCCTTTTCATAGTAGCAAGCAAATCTGGAACCACAACTGAGGTACAAGCGCTCTTTAACTACTTTTGGGAAAAGGTATCACAAAATGAGCAAGATCCGGGTAATCGTTTTGTTGCCATTACCGATCCAGGCACCCCCCTTGAAGATCTTTCCAAGGAAAAGGGCTTTGCTCGCTGTTTCCTCAATTATCCGGATATTGGTGGACGTTATTCTGCACTTTCATACTTTGGTCTCATTCCAGCGTCGGTTCTTGGTCTTGATCTTGATCTTCTTCTTGAGCGTGCCGACAGCGTGAGGAAGATGTGTGGACCTGATGTGGCCTTTGATAAAAATCCTGGCTACATGCTTGGGGCCTTTATGGGGCTTTTCGGTTGTCAGAGCCGTGATAAGCTGACCATTTTGTCTGATAAAGAGGTTAGGCCTTTTGGCCTTTGGCTTGAACAGCTGATTGCCGAAAGCAGTGGAAAGGATACACTTGGGCTTGTGCCTATTGTTGGAGAATCCACGGGTATTCCAGGTTTTTACGGCAGCGAGCGCATTTTTGTCTATATGCGGATGAAAGATACAACTCCTGAGTACTCTCTTGATGCCTTCATACAGGAGCTGAAAGAGGCAGATTTCCCTGTGCATCTTCTCATGCTTGAAGATTTATACGATATTGGAGGGCAGGTCTTTTTGTGGGAGTTTGCAACTGCCCTTGCGTGTCACTTTATAGGTGTAAATGCCTTTAACGAGCCTGATGTAAAGGTTGCCAAGGAGATGACGCGTCATACCCTGGATCATTACATCAAAGAGGGCAAGATGCCAGTTAAGTTTTGGGTCGATCCTCAGAGTCAGATAAACTTTCGCCCCTCACATACCTTGGCAGCATCAATGAAGGGCCTGGCAAGGACCCTCAGAGATATCTTTAATGTGCTGCCCACGTGGGGTTATCTTGGTTTTCTTCCATATCTGCCCTACGATCCTGTTGTGGATGAAGTGATTGGACAGATGCGCCATATCGTGCGACAGGAAAGGGGATGTGCCACGGTCATGGGATATGGACCACGTTATTTACATTCTACTGGCCAGCTGCATAAAGGCGGGCCAATATCAGGTGCATTCATAATTTTTACAAGAAAACGTAAAAAAGACTACCAACCTGTTCCAGGATTTGGAGTTTCTTTCTGGCATATTCAGTTTGCCCAGGCAGTTGGAGACTTTGAGGCCCTAAGCCAGATAAACAGGCGGGTTATCCATGTGCATCTCCCCTCTGATTATCAGCTCGGGCTAAGGAGTTTTGGCAAGGTGCTATCAAGGGCTGCAAGGCTTTAAAATCAGGTTGATAAATGAAGAAGACACCATGATCAAGGGCAGATGCCCACGTTAACCAAAAAGATTCTCATAGTCTTTCTGCTAATCGTTGCCCTTTGGACAACGGGTATTGCAGGATACGTCTTTATTGAAGATTGGTCCTTTTTGGACGCCCTTTATATGACGGCAATCTCACTTACGACCGTGGGCTTCAAGGAAGTTAGACCCCTTGATGAGCCTGGTCGGATTTTCACCATAATACTTATTACATTGGGTGTGGGGCTGTTTTTTTATGCTGCAGGTATACTCGCAGAGGCTATATTGGAAGGTCATATTAAAGGGCTTATTGGCAAAAGACGCATGGAAAAGAAGATCAACAAACTTAGTAAGCACTATATAGTTTGCGGATACGGAAGGCTCGGCCGGGTGATATGTCACGAACTTCAGGTTCGTAATCTGCCAGTGGTTGTTATAGACAGCAAGGAATCGGCTATTAGGCTGGCATCTCAAAATGGACTCCTTTTTATAAGAGGGGATGCAACCTTAGACGAAACCCTGATAAAAGCAGGGATTAAAAGGGCAAAGGGCCTTATCACTGTTCTTGGTACAGACGCAGCAAACGTATATATAACAATCTCGGCCCGTTCACTAAATCCTCGTTTTGTAATCGTTGCCAGGGCTGAGGATGAAAATGCAGAGAAGAAGATGTTTCGTGTTGGGGCCACGAAAGTGATAAGTCCATATAAGATCGGAGCTGCGCGCATGGCCCTTGCGGTTTTAAAACCAACCCTTACTGAATTTTTGGATTTGGCAAGCCACAGCGTTGGATTTGACTTAGATATTGAACAGATCGAGATACTCCCAGACTCTGAAATGGATGGAAAAACGCTCAAGGAGCTATCTCTTAGGGAAAAGACCGGGGTTACCGTATTGGCAATCAAAAAAAGGGGAGGGCAACTAAGTCTCCAGCTTTATCCTGAAGAGCCTCTTGCGTCAGGGGATACAATTATTGCCCTTGGGACCAAGAGCGGGGTACAAAAGGTTTTCGAGATGGCAGGGCATAATATTGGTACTGTCAAGCTTTAGGATTATTGTAACATTTTGACAAAAATGGGGGTGAAAAGATGTACCGAGCACCAACTGATCACTGGTATCTTGAAAGAATAATCTGGCTCATTGCAGGTACGGTAGTACTTGGAGGGATATCTCTGGGTTTGTTGGTTAATAAATATTGGTTCATCCTACCAATACTTGCTGGTTTCAACATGATCATTTTTGCCCTTACTGGTTTTTGTCCCATGGCAGTTATTTTAAACAAGTTTTTGAAGATAGAGCCAAGAATAAAGGCTTCTGGAGGGGAAAAAGACAAAGGTTAGTCTCTTGGAATCCTTCTTTTAGGAAGGATCTGGCCGTCCATTCGCCTTGCAAGGCTTTTCCAATCTATCTCATGAAGATTTTTTACCACAGCATTTAAGGCACCCGCCTTTGCAAGCCTTTTTTTCTCTGAGGACTCTTTAATGCCGTGGAAGGGTAACATTGCTGCAAGCGCCCTCTCTTTAAAACGTTCGTTTGGAGACAGGACGTCTTTTCGTCTTGTGTAGTATGGGTCTTCCCCAGGGCTACAAGGCCTGTTGAAGACATTGAAGTGTCTGCAGGCAAGGGGCCTTACAGGATGGATGGAACAGGCGCCATGTACCAGAAAAGGGCATCCGGCCCCTGTTTCAAAATTCATGAGGTTTTTTTTGATTATCTCACGTTCCGGCCCAAGAATCTTTTCAATTACATACCAATAGATACCCACTACTTCTAAGGGATAGACAGGAATTGTTATGTGAGTGGTACAACAGCTGGAACAGCCTTTTTTACATGCCAGGGTGTCTCCTGCCTTCAATCTTTTTGCGATTTCAAGGGCAATCCCTTTATCTGCTATAAAATAGGCGTCAAGAAGCATGGTCAGCCACGGTTGTGACTTTTCTTCTGGAAAAGTAACCCTTTTCGCCAAGGTTTTTGGCCTTTTCTTTCTCATTTTTCTTTTAGTTTGCATCCTGGGTGTCAGTCTTTGCCGTTTAGGTCGCTAAGTCAAGTAAAAATAGATTAATAGATCATGATCTTGAAAAACAAGTTTTTTCATTTTTGTTTAATCCGGTGTTGTAATTACAAGAATTTTTTAAAAAACACTTCAAAATATGAAAAAACATGATATGTAATATGAAAATCATTACCTTGTTTGTTATGTTTTAAAATTTC
>JALSQG010000151.1 GCA_026985565.1 Deltaproteobacteria bacterium | reverse complement strand
AAAAAGCTTAAGTTCTCTTGCCGGCGACCATGGATTTAGAACTATTCCAATAAGATCTGTAGCAGCCTGAACCCCAATGTTCCCATAACTTGTGAAAAAAGTGGAGCCTTCATACACCTTGCCAGATATTGGCATATAGATCCAGCAGTGGCCGTTTTTGGAAAGAAGATCAAAGACCGTTATGGAAAAGGAGGCAAAGGCCTTTATCCTCAAAAACGATTCCTTCTGCCTTTTTATATACCACACCTTTATCCTTACGGAGGGAAGCCATTTTGGGCCTTTTTTTAGTCTAAGCCGCCCGGTTACAGTGACAGACTCTACTGTATTGGCCCTGTTTTTAAGATCCTCAAGAAAGATTCCAGAAACGGTGGGGAAAAGAGGCCCTGTTGATGGCCCCTTTTTGACAAGGCTACAAGCTCCCATAAAAAAAAGCACACAAAGAAGGGCCAAACAACCTGCTACGTGCTTTTTTATGAATATCTTGTCTCTCATTGCCTCTTTTCCAAAACCGCCTTGTCTTACCCCTTTGAGGCTATTAGATTTTAAATGAAATGCAAGGGGGCCGTTTCCATGACAGGGATAGACACTTCGCTAAAGGCAAAACAACTTTTTAGGGATGGTTTTCACTGAAGCCAGGCAATATTTTCTGCAGTTGCAGAGGCCCACAATTTATCATCAAAAGAGGTGGTAAAGGCCCTTTCGCCCTTTGGAGGAGGCTTGGGGAGCAGTGGAAGAACCTGCGGAACACTGGCTGGGGCCCTTGCGGTTCTTGGTACCCTGATGGGCAAGGCATCTGCCAAAGAAAGAGATGACAGGCTCATGTGGAAACTTGCCCACAGGCTTGTCAAGGAGTTTGAAGGCGTTACCAAAGAGTACGGGGGCATTGAGTGCAGGGACATCGCCCGCATTGACTGGAAAGATATCAAACAGGTAAGGGCCTTTTACAAAGAGCCAGATAGCAGGCGCAAGGAATGTTTTAAGGTCATAGAACGAACCGTAGAAATACTCGATGAGCTAATAAATGAATTTTATAGCCAAAAGGAGGCGACAAAATGACAACCGAAGAACTCCTTCCAGAAGGTGAAAAAATAAGAAAGGCGGTTCGCTGGTTTGCAGAAATGATAAAGGAACATCCGGAAAAGCCCAGGAAAGAGATACTTCTTGAGGCAGAGATAAAGTTCGACCTGTCTCCAAAGGAGTGCGAGTTTCTAAACAAAAAGTTTCTTCAAGGCGCCTCTTAGACCTTCTTGTCAAAAAGGACTCCAACCATTTCGTCCAGCTTTTCGGCAAGCTTTCTCACCTCTTCGGGAGGGATTTCGCGGATGATCTTGCCGCTGTCCTTGTCCACTATCTTGATGTAGGTCTGCCCTGTCTCCTGGTCTTTGTTGAACTTGAGCTCAACATTGTTTATGAGATCGAACTCTTCCTTAAATGCTTGAAGTATTTCATCATTGTCAGCATGGGCAGCATTTTCTGCGCCAGTAGATCCTATCGGGCCTTTCGATCTCAAACTTGTACCAGGCCTGTCTGGACCTCTTGCACTTTGAATAACATCTTTACCCAAGCCTTGCGGGCCATGATGGAAAGCAGATTGAGTTATTTGTCTTGTTGCTATTTCACTAATCATAACCTACTCCTTTAAGGCACTGGTTGCCATAAGCGTAATGCGCCTTCCTATGGCTTCTTAGTTTTATCATTTCTTCCATTATCTTTTCTTTTTTTTCCTGTGCCAACCCCGTTACAAGCTGCTCTAAGGAAATAACCGCTTTTAGGGACTCTTCTATCTCTTTCGCATCCTCTAAAGAGGGCTGGCCAGACTGAATCTCATCAAGAAGCAATCTTCTTCTTGATAAAAGTTCCGGCATATTCTCCAAATCGTCTTCAACAATACTCTTGGTTATTTCAACCAATGTCTTTTCAAGACCTTTGCATGCCGCAAGCATCATGTTTTCACCAATCCTATTTAAAGAGCAGTTTGCAACTGTCCAACAGGTTCATTGGTTTCATGATGAACCTCAGAGACATGATTGCTACGATTACAATTTTGTTGTACCACCCCTTGCCATGCCTCTATTATTGGCATAAGGGTGGCTTTCACATTGCCCAGTCTTTTGACATCGTTTTTAAGATTGGCCATTAAAAGCTCCCGAATCATATAATCGTAAAGGCTATTTAGCCTCTCTGCTATCTCGCCTCCCTCCTTGAAATTGAGTGATGCCTGAAGCTCCCCGGCTATGGCAATGGCCCTGCTTAAACGCTCACCTTTTTTAGCAACGTCACCGTTTTTCATATAGAAGGCTGCCCTTTCTATATCTGAGCACATAGCCTTTAAGAGCCTTTCAACAATCTCCACATTTGACATACTTAATACGTCCGTTTGTTGATATTTGAAGTATCCCTTTTTGAGATTCGAATACATTTTTATCCTCTGCTTTTTGAAATTTGAGAATTCAGATTCTTTATAGTGGACAACTGTTGATCAAGCTGTCCAGATGTCTGCTGAAACTGAAGCATAAGATCTTCAAGGGCATTAAACTGGTGCCGCAGATTTTCTTCTCTTTTTGCCAGCCTGTCATTTATACGCTCGATCTGATCTTCTATTTTATCTGTAGATTTTTTAAGACCATCAATCTTTGATGAGAGTATTCCTGTGGAACTTTTTAGGTATCCATCAAGAAAATCATAAAACTTAACTGCCATTCCTTCATTGCCTGTATCATCGGATGTGAAAAACTTTGCCACATCTTCTGGATGGGCTTCCATTGCCGAGTTGAGCTTGCTTGTATCAAGGCTCAGGTGACCTGAATCATCTACTTCCATCCCAAGCTTGCTCAAACTGTTTACAGATGAATCAACACCATCAACTGTCTGATAAAGCATCCTGGACATGCCAGTTTCTATGCGGCTTACTGTACTATCGCCAAGCAGGGTACCCCCTTGCTTTGAAGCTGCATTGTAAGCAGTCTGCTTTTTCAGAAGATCTACCAAAGCGTTGTACTTCTCTACAAAGGTGTTGAGCTTGCCGGTTAGCCCGCCGTAACCCTTGGATGCAGTAACGGTTACCGGAGTAGATTCATCAGCCGCCTTGAGATTTATGGTCATCCCGTCTATGAGGTCATCAATTTCGTTTGATGCCCGCTCAACAGCTATGCCGTTTACAGACAGTTGGGCATTGGCCGCTGCCTGGGTCTCGGTCAGGGTGCTGGCTGCAGGATCGGTATAAAGTGCCGAAAGCCCGGAGGCATCATTGCTGTCTCCATCATCGTCCTGGACATTCAATGAAATGGTATTATCTATCCCTGTCTCCTGAGCCTGCAGGGTCAGGTAGTAGTTTCCGTTTCCATCGTTAATCACACCTGCAGCAACCCCGGCATCTGCATCGTTTATGGCCTGGGCAATGCCGGAAAGGGTATTATTGTCCTCTGTGATATCAATATCGACACTTTCGCCGCTACCAACTTGAATAGTGATGGTCCCTGTCCCCACTTCAGCATCGGAACCAGAAAACCCTGAGCTTCTTACCTGCTGGGCAGAGGCAAGCTGTGAAACTGTAATATTGTAGCTACCCGGCTGGACATCATCTCCCGCAGAAACAGTAAGTATGTCGGTGTTGCTACTTGATGCAGAGTAAGAAAGAAAATCATCAGATTTTTTGAGGGCCTCTACTGCAGATTTCAGCTCGGACATGGCGCTTTTTACCTGCCCAAGGGCGGTAATCTTTGCCTGATAACCTGCCTCCTTCTTCTGAAGGAGCATTATTGGCCTTCGCTCTATATCCATCAATTTTGAGATGATGGAATCTGTATCAAGGCCGGACATGAGTCCTGATACGCCAATGCCCATTGCTTTAAGCCCCCTTATTATTTAAAGATTGAGGGAGGGCTGCGAAGAAGCCGCAGCCCTCTTACTGTCATCTGCCTGCTACTTGCCCAGTTGCCGATCTATCCCTGGAGCAGTGTCAGCGCTGCCTGAGGCACTGTGTTTGCCTGGGCAAGCATTGCCGTACCAGCCTGCTGCAGGATCTGTGCCTTTGTAAGGTTGGCTGTTTCAGCAGCGAAATCTGCATCCAGTATTCGGGACTTAGCTGCAGAGATGTTCTCCGAGACACTCATAAGATTGGCAATGGTGGATTCAAAACGGTTCTGGATAGCACCGAGGGCAGAACGCTGGTCATCAATGAGGGCAATTCCAGCATCTGCAATCTTTATAGCAAGGCTTGCGTTTTCAACCGACTGTACGTCAATTTCGCTTACCTTTTTCAAGGTTGATGTGCCAGTTCCAGAATTACCACCCAAATTTAGGCCTGAAGAATCACCTTCTACGCTAAAGCTCTTGACTGAATCAAAGGTGATCCATCCGTTGGCAACCGCAGTTGTATCACCGCTCGCAGTGGCTGTAATGGTCTCGTCTGCTGATGCATTTCCGACCGCATAGACATCCACGTTACCTGCAAGGTCACCATTTTGTTCTAACGTGATATTTTCGCCAGTTGCGTTTTTAAGAAGCACTCTCGTGCCATCTTTATTGATCTCAGCAGTCACCCCTGTTTCACTGGACTTGGCATTAAAGGCCTTGACGGCCGCGTCAAGATCACTGTTGGTAGTGCCAGTAAGGGAGAAACTCACTGTGACGGCACTGGTGTTGTTTGACGTAAGCTTAAAGCTGTAGTTTCCTGTTGCAGCAAAACCTATCTCTATTTCTGTATTTGCCTTTGCAGAAACGCCTGTTTTGTCAGCAATTTTATTGATTTTCTCCGCAACATCTTTTGCAGAATCTCCAGACGCTATTGCAAAGGACTCACTACCCATGTAACCATTTATGGTTACTGAAGTATCTGCTGCAATGCTACTTGCAGTACCAATAAGCGCCTGTCCCTGGTTACCGGATATCCTGTAATCACCATACTTGTCTGTCCGGAAATTGGTCATCCCGAAGCTGATGGTCTGGTTGGCTTCGGCGCCAATCTGAAACACCGCAGTACCAAAGTTGCCGTCAAACAAGGTCTTTCCGTTAAAAGATGTTGTCGTGGCAATACGGTCGAGTTCCTGGGTGAGCTGGTTTACTTCATCCTGCAAGCTCTTCCTGTCACTGGCAGTATTTGTATCGTTTGCTGCCTGCACGGCAATCTCTCTGATCCTTTGAAGGATATTGGTAGCTTCCTGAAGGGCACCCTCGCCAGTCTGGGCAAGAGAAATACCGTCATTGGCATTTCTTACCGCCTGGTTCAGCCCCCTAACCTGGGAATTCATACGGTCTGAGATTGCAAGACCTGCGGCATCGTCCTTTGCGCTGTTGATCCTGAGACCTGAAGACAACCTCTGTAGAGACCTCTGGAGAAGCTTGCCTGTTCCTACGAGATTTCTTTGGGCGTTGAGTGAAGATACATTGGTATTAACAACAATAGCCATGATTTAATCCTCCTTGATTTTTAATTTACAGGCTATCCATGCCTGTTTCTTTGATTTTTCAAATTTTTCATTCCAAAAGCCTTATGTTCTCAGTTTAGATTCACCTCCTTTTGTTCCTTGGCTTTGTTTCTTTTATCGGCACCATATCTTCCAACTTGAATTTTGCCCCATTGATAATCGGTTCAGATTTTGCATGTGCGGATAGGAATTTGACTTTTATTGATTTTCCGAGAGGTGAAGAGGCATGAAACAGCAGGCAATTTCCTTGTCCGATTCGATAGTACAAAAGCTCTATGAGAACTATCAGAAAAATATTGACTTTCTTGAAAGGTATTATCCCCCTCTGTTCGATATGGTAACTCAAAAAGGCAATCTGAATGTGGAAATAGATGTCACTCCATCAGGAGAAGTGGAAATCTGTAAAAACGGCAAAAAACTTTCCTATTATTCATTCGATGATATAAAGAACAGAGTGGAAGATTTTTACAGGGAGCCGACACGCATTGCCCGGCCTGTAGATGATCTGGACAACTACGAAAGAAAGTGCCTGCATATTGAAACCCTTAAAGCTGTAGGCAGCCTGTCTAAAAAATATGTATCTCGTAAAAATGCCTGCATCTTTAATAAGTTTGATATTCCTCTCATGGTAATATTTGGGATAGGTTCAGGATTTCATCTACAGGCATTTACTGAATTTTCCCGCATACGATATCTGATTTTGGTGGAAGAGGACCTGGAGCTTTTCAAGGTAAGCCTCTACACAATAAACTGGCAGAAGATCTTGAAGAATTATGTAGGGCAGAAAAACAAGATTTTTATTTTTATTAGTCATGATCGTGAGCAACTTGTAAAGGACGTGTTGCAGTCTATTACTACCTGCCATCCGATGTTTGCCTCTCTTGCCTTCTATTTCAAGGCCTCTGACAGTCAAATGTTTGACGACGTTCTGGACGAGCTTGGTAAAAAACAGTTTCTCATGCATCAAGGATGGGGCTTTTTTGACGATGAACTCTGCTCTGTTGTTCAAACCATTTCCAAGATAAAGAGACAGGTGCCAGTTTTTTCCGCCAGAAAGAAGGTCCCTGAAAAGTCTGTTGCATTCATTGTTGGCTCAGGCCCATCTATTGACAAGTCTATCAACATCTTAAAACAGTATAAGGATGACGCTGTAATCTTTTCCTGCGGGACTGGACTCAAGATTCTTGAGCGTGAAGGAATCAGGCCAGATTTTCACGTAGAGCTTGAGCGGCCAAAAATAACCTATGATGTACTAAACAGCGGATTCAATAAAGAATATTTGAAAGGACTACATTTGATAGGTTCTAACCCGGTTTACCCCAAAGTACTTGAACTTTTCGGTCAAAACATGATCTTTCTCAAACAGTTAGATGCAGCAACTTTCTTTTTTAACGATACAGATTATCAAATAATGGAACTGTCAAGTCCTACTGTCACCAATGCAGCACTTTCCGTGGCACTGCATGGAGGCTTTGACCACATCTATTTTTTTGGGGTGGACCTCGGCTGGAGAGATCCTGCTCAACATCATTCTGAGAAAAGTCTTTATTTTGATGATAAACACTTTCTCTCAAGGGCTAATCTGAGTTATCACTGGAAATATGAGGATGACCTTGGCACTGTCTATACAACCAATATATTTTCGTGGACTCACAATAATATTGAACAACTTATAGAGGCATTTGGTAACAGAAAATTTTTTCAGGTAGGAAACGGTGCCAATATAAAAGGTTCCACCAGAATCATGGACAAGAAATTGCCAATGCCTGCAAGGTCTACTTGTAAAAAGGATGTATTGCGTATTTTTTACCAGAACGCTGACAACACTTATGTAAAGACATTAAATATAAAAAGAAAATTGAAATACAGCAGAAGATATTTTGACAAATTTACCGGTGCAGTCCTTGGCTACATGGACAAAAAGAAAATATCCACCAGACAGGACTTCATCAACTTTGCCTGTTTCAGGCATGCCAAACTGAAAGAGATTGAGCAGAAAGATTTTCATACCTTTATGTTGTTCAGAGGGACATTGTGGCACCTGGAAAACTTTATATATGTTTATTCCCATCAGGTACTGGAAGATGAAAAGGCCAGACTGTTTCTGAAAGACGCCATGAAAATCTATAGAAATTTTATTTTAAGCACAAGGAATATTTTTGATCAACTCGTTAAGATTGCCTCAAGTAAGGAAACAGCAGATATTACACACAATGAGGATACATATTATTTTGTTTAATTTAGAGTTCGTTTGATGAATTTTTTTGTTTTTGATGTAGCAGATAGGTTCTATTTTCCCTGATAAGAGATACCATTTTATTCAGTTCCTGGAGTTCAAGAAGTCTCAAGGCCTCTGAGAATTCTTCTTCCAAGGAATTACAAGGTCTTTTCTGCAATATCTTTCGGTTTATGAGGTTTAAAAAAGGTTTCCTTCTAAAGAGGCTAACAATTTCCTTAACACCAAAAAACGGATTACATTGGTAGAGATAGTCAAAAACCAGGCATAGGAGCATGTAGTCATCAAGTGTATCTAAGGTTATCCTTATCTCAGGACCATGCTCACCTGCTTCGGCACTGACTGCGCCATGTGAAAATCGCTTGTTATTGGAAATAATAAAAGGAGTCACATGCTCTCGTTCCTGTGGTCTAACCGCTTTTTTGAATGCTGAAGATAGGGCCTTAAAGGAAAAAACTTCAACATCAAGACCGTGAGGAAAGGAACGACTTAATGTATTGCTTAAATAATCCACATCTTGTTCTACAAAACTGGTTATGCATCTGTCAATTATTACTGGATCGATACAGGGACAGTCACTTGTTACGCGGACTACTGTATCCACATGGAAGGCTGTTGCTGCATGATAATACCGGGATAACACATCAGAGCTACTGCCCCTAAACCACTCTGCTCCGCATCGTTTGGCAATATCTATAATGATATCATCTTCATTTCTTTTGGTAGTGGCTATTACTATTATATCTGTCTGTTTCGATTTCTGAACCCGTCGAATTACCTGTTCCAGGACTGTTACACCACTGCCGTAGGGCAAATCCATCAGAATCTTGGAGGGAAGGCGGGTAGAGCCAGTTCTGGCCTGTATGATGACTCCGGTGATATGATTGTTCATTGTAATGTTTTCTGGCAGGAAATTTCTTCTTGACATTATTTCCGCAACTTCAACCAATCAAATCCCAGCTAAGAGGTGTTCCTTGTTCTATATCGGTAACTGCAGCTCTTCCTATCACTACTTTCAAATATCGAGGATGCAATCCTAAAGCAGGTCTTATAGAACGGACATTTTCATTAGTAAATGTCTCTCCTGCCTTGATATCCTTTACAACAAAAAGTGAACGTCTAAAAACACGGCTCGCCTTTTCGCTTTCTGTAAGCGAGTAGGAGATGGTTCCAAGGGCGGCCTCAGCCTCCCGCACCGCCTTTACCATCATTGCGAATTCGTCAGGCTCCAGGGAAAAGGCGCAATCCGGCCCACCATCGGCCCTCGAAAGGGTAAAATGCTTTTCGATGATCCTTGCCCCAAGGGCTACTGCAGCCACCGGCACTGATATTCCCAATGTATGATCTGACAAACCACATGGAAGCCCAAAGGTCTCAGACATATTTGGAATTGTTCGCAGGTTCATCTCCTCAAAGGGTGCCGGATACGCGCTGACACATTTAAGCAGCGCTATATCGCCGCTTCCATTTGATCTAAGGACGTGGATGGCTTCAGCTATTTCTTCAAGTTTTGCCATACCCGTGGACATTATGACAGGCTTACCCGTGGATGCCACCTTTTCGAGCAAACCAGTATCAACGATTTCAAAGGAGGCTATTTTATAGAGAGGAATATCCATCTCTTCGAGAAAATCCACTGCTGTCACATCAAAAGGAGTAGAAAAAAAGATCAGGCCCAACGATTCTGCCAATTTCTTCAACCGGGGCTGCCATTCCCATGGCATGTATGCCTCTTTGTACAAATCATAGAGGATTCTGCCCTCCCAGAGGGTGTCATTGATGAGAAAGTGTTTGTTGTCACAGTTAATGGTGATGGTGTCAGGTGTGTAAGTCTGGACCTTTATAGCGTCAGCTCCAGCCTTAGCCGCTTGCTCAACCAGGCGTTGGGCAGCGGATATATCATGTCGGTGATTGGCGGAAAGTTCGGCAACTATAAAAGTTTCTTTAGAGTTGAAATCAAACATGGTATCAACGAAACTATGGGACACACCTTGTTGCGGTTCACTAACTGCCTCACGACGGTCAGTCCAATCCCATTCTCCTTATTCATATAGGCTATCTCATATTGATTGTTTGATGTCTTTCAACAAAGCCATCATAGCAATTTTACCGTATTTTTCTACCCGAAAAACAACGTATTCAAGCATAACCTTGGATACGTCCTAGCAAGAAGCATGCCTATTTTGACTCTTCTAATAGTATCGAATTTTGTGAGCACACGTTATGATTTAGCACCTTCTTTTATTGTTTAGTAACTGATGTTTTAGTATGCTTTTTCATAACATCTTCCATTTAATATTATTTTTTTAGAATTTTCGAATCCTTCATTATACAGTAAATCAACTATACCGATATATGGTATAAAATTATTTCCAAGTTGATTATATGTAGGATGATGATATTTTTGATAATAAATCAATATGTTAGCATTTTTAAATTTTTTAATTTCATCATTTAAATACGTCTTAGAACCTATAGGCGATATATAATCTGAAGCAGAAAAAAATCTACAAATATCCAAAATCAAGTTTCCCTTGCTTGAATTGAACGCAAAATCGATTTTGGATAAAGTAATCATTTCTGTAGTGTATAGTAACTTTTTAGCTATAGAAGTAATAAAATTAATATTATATTCAGCTAAAAACTCTGTTTCAAATAACACAATTTCCTCTATGAAACTATTTACTTCATCAAAAAATTTTGCTTTTCTGTAATTTAATTGTAATGTTCGATACAATCTTTTTTTCGTTTTTTTGGGCTCTGAAAATTTAATTAGATTAATAGTTTCTTTATACCGATGAGATAACCTTTTAACAGGTAGTGTAAACATATATGAACGATTGCCTAGCTTCAATTTATTGCGTACTTGCCAACTTCTTCTATTTAATTGGACGGTATCTAAAAATATAAACTTATCAACATAATCAATTAAATCGAAATATCCAAGCCAAGGGTTAAACGTTGGCTGCATAATAGCCAGTTTCAGCTTATGGTTCCCCATATTACTATATCTGAATTAAGAATGATGTCATCATTTTTGGCTAAGTTCTCAAAATCTATATTAAATAATTTAATGTCTTTTATTATTAAATATTTTCGTAATATATCTATCATTTCATTTCCTGTATAAAAACAATTCATAGCACCTTGTTCTCCTGTAATATCATTATGAACATCTATTATATATGTTTGTTTATCTATTCTTTTTCCAAGTCCAAATCTGAAATCTCTTGGTGTTCTAAACCTAATAAATAATTTAGCTTTTTCTTTATAGAGTTTGTTAGATTTACAATTTTGTAGAAATTTAATAAAATCAACTTTTGGTATATAATTTATTATATTTGATAAAGATAAAATATCGCAATAAATATCTTGATAGTTTTTTGCAAAAATTCTCATGTCTTCAATATAAAACTTATAACTACTACCATTATTTTTAATGCTCTTAAAATTATGTTTTGCATCCTCTATGAGAGTAGCATTATAATCTATTCCAATTACTTCATTGTCTGCATATTCATATGGTAACATTAAATTATTACCATTTCCGCATCCAAATTCTAAATATCTTAAATGTCTCTTTTCATGCAATCTGTTTTTAAAAAAAAATCTTATAAAGTATTCATCTGGATATTTTAACCCTTTAATTTTCCTTATATGCATACTATCATATCTCCTAATTTATTACATCGAGAATTTTTTTGCTTAGCAAATCTTTACTGAACTCTTTTAACACACAATAATCCTTTTTTATCAAAAAATTTGCCATCTCTATCTGATTATAAGCAGTTTGGATGGCCATAAATGGCATTTCCATAAAATACGCTTCATTTGCTATTACACTTGGTGTAATTATTCCAAAATCACTTTTATGCATTAGCATTGCAATGCTGTCTATATCAATATGTAAATCTATCCAATCCTTTTTTTTACAGTATTTTTTCAATGTATCTAATTTTGCATTGGTCGACGTTGTTACAACATTAACTTTTATACTATGAAATTTTTCTAAGACTTCTAAAATTGAAATATTCAAATTAGCCGTATCGCTTCCACCCATCGCCAAAAAAAACGTAAAGTTGCTATTTTTATTTTTAGGCAGCGCTTTAGCTTCATAAAACTCTTCTCGTAAGAGAGTATATTGTGAGCCACATCTAATCTCACAAAATTCTGGAACCAATTTTTTATATTTATTTTTATCGGCATAGATGTTGTGATTCAAAAGTATATCACAATAGTGCTTTTGGTATGTATCATCAAAACTCAATATTTTTAGGTTGTTGTTTTTGGCTTTAATCCTTTTTTCATCTTCATAACTAATATCATAGTTATCAATTATAAGAAGATCGATATTCAGCATCTTAATAACTCTAATTATCTCTATAATATTGTTGCTTTTTAATTCTACTACTTCATATCTTTGTCTTTTAATTTTCTCTTTTAAATGGTCTTCAAGATTTAGTGTAGCAAAATATATTTTATGTTTTGAATACTGTTTAGCCAGTACTAAATCTCTCATTATATGACCTGTACCAATAGTCGTAGATGCATCTGATCGAAAAAGAATTTTCATAGGCCAAATTGCTTATTATTTTTGTAGCGATTTTTAAAAAAATGCCTATTCGTAACGAAATATAAATAAATTTCTTAATTAACAATCAAATTTTATTATCTGCTCAAGTACATAGCCAATAGAATCATTTTTCATGCCGTGATATATTGGAAGTGACACCATGCGGGTATAGGCGTCTTCTGCCACTGGACAAAGCCCTTGGCCATACCCAAGCCCTTTATAATAGGAATGAAGATATACCGGTTTATAATGAACATTTACCCCTATGTTGGCAGAACGCATGAAATGGAAAAAGGTTTTCCTCATGAGAGAATCCTTCAAAAGTGCCACGAACAGGTGATATCCGCACTCGACTCCAGGCCGTATCAAAAGGGGTGAAAGATCCGGTAAGTCCTGCATGGCTTTTTTGTATTTCATGGCTATCTCGTTACGCCTTTTAATCCAACCAGGAAGCTTTTTGAGCTGGGAAATTCCAAGGGCACACTGGATATCTGTTATCCTGTAGTTGAATCCTAGCGCTACCATATCATATTCCCAGGAGGCACGGCTTGCCCTCTGTCTGAAATCAAGATCAATGCCGTGATTACGAAGGCGTCTTGCGCGCTGAGCCAGCCTCTCGTCCCTAAAGACAATAGCACCGCCTTCTCCTGTTGTGATTGGCTTTACTGGATGAAAACTGAAGACCGTGATATCAGCAAGAGAGCCAACTGGACGGCCTTTATAGGCCCCGCCCAAGGAGTGGCAGGCATCGGCAATCAAGAAGAGTCCATGTTTCTTTGCAATGGATGACAAAAGGTCATAATCGCAGGGTTGGCCAGCATAATCCACGGCCACAATAGCCTTTGTTCTATGTGTTATGCAATGCTCTATTGATTCTGGATCCACAAGAAGGGTATCTTCTTGGACATCTGCGAAAACTGGCCTTGCTCCCATGAAAACCACTGCATTTGCTGTGGCCACAAAGGTCATGGCAGGCACAATGACCTCGTCTCCCGGTCCGATGTTAAGACAAGCCATTGCTATATGAAGGGCCGCTGTCCCACTACTGACTGCAACTGCATGAGGCATTTTGCAAAAATCTGCCAGGGCCTCCTCAAACTCTTCCACCTTTGGCCCTGTAGTAAGCCAGTCTGAACGAAGCACCCGAACTACCGCCTCTATATCATCCTCATCTACACTATGTCGCCCATAAGGAATATATTTTGACATGGGAAACCCAGTATATGTGTGATCAAGAAAAAACCACTTTCCTTAATTCTTCAACGCTAAGCCATTCGTCATTCTTATCACTGGTGTAGGTAAAATCTTCCGGCATTTTATCCGCATCGTGATAATTTTCCCTACTCCACCATGAAAAACTTGGTAAAACAATATACATCCCGTGATAGGATATTGTATTTCTCGCCTCGTCTTCTCCAGTTAGCGCCTCATGCAATTTCTCACCTGGTCTAATGCCAATGATCTTCACCCGACAATCAGGACATATGGCCTTGGCAAGATCCATTATTCGCATACTTGGTATCTTTGGAATAAAGATTTCTCCGCCTTGCATATACTTAAAGGCATTAAGCACAAGCTCGACAGCCTCATCCAGTGTAATCCAGAACCTTGTCATTCGACTGTCAGTGACTGTCAAAACACCGGTTTCCTTTTGTTTCAGAAACAACGGTATGACACTCCCTCTGCTACCAATTACATTTCCATATCTGACACATGAAAATCTTGTAATCCTGTCTCCAGAATAGGCATTTCCTTGCACAAATAGCTTGTCTGCACATAATTTAGTGGCACCATATAAATTCACAGGGTTCACCGCCTTGTCAGTGCTTAGAGCCACGACCTTTTCAACTCCAACATCAATAGCAGCATCTATAATGTTTTGTGCTCCGTGGATATTTGTCTTTACTGCCTCGAACGGATTGTATTCACAGGCAGGCACTTGCTTTAGTGCTGCAGCATGGACTACATAATCAGCACCTTCCATGGCACGCCTTAAGCGCTCCACGTCACGTACGTCTCCGATGAAAAACCGCAGCCTGTTATCGTCAAATTCCTGACGCATTTCATGCTGTTTCAACTCATCTCGGCTAAATACACGAATAACTTTGGGCTTACACTTGTTAAGGAGATAACGACAAAAATGTTTGCCAAAAGAACCTGTACCCCCTGTAAGCAATATTGTCTTTCCATCTACTGGATAAGAGTTCATCTGTTTTTTTACCCTTTCCGGAGCCTTTGACTATGTTTAGTTTTTACGCTGAAAGTGGCTGTTATAAAACCAAATAGCAAAAACAAAGCCAAAAAATAGGAAGGCAGGAACTATCTAAATCGATCAAGAAATCAACAAATCGGAAGGGACGGAGTTTGTAAGACACTGACATTTTTTTGAAATGGTCTGCCTTTGTTGCCGAGTCAGTAATTATGGCAAATGGCTTTCAATATATCGGCTTAAAAATCAAAACAGGATGTTTACATACCAGAAAGTAGGCGCTTATATTCTATAACGCCTCAACAGTAATGATGGGCCCTTTTTGAGGATCGTATTTCATTAAAAGGCGAAAGGTCTTTCCCTGGACCTCAATTGGAAGGATGCGTTTTTCATAACCGTTACACTTCAGGATTATCTGGCCGGAATCTGTCATTCTGCCTGTCATTTCAACCTGAAGCGAATCAATGGCCTTTTCTGTCTTTGCAATCTGCTCCTCAAGAATCTTCATCTTTTCATTAAGCCCGCTAAGCTCTTCCTGGATATCAAGCATAAGCCTAAGTTGCTTTGTTAGAAGGTGTAGATCAAAGGGGAGCTTGTCTATTAGGCCATCCATTCGTGTCTTTAGCTTTTCGACGCTCAAACTTCCAAGAAGAATCATGGTGGCAAACTGCTTAAGGACAGGAACCAGGCCTTGATCTTGTTCATTCAAAACAGCCTGGGCAAGTTTCATCTTTTGTCCAAAAACTGCACCCCTATTTTTTAGGGCCTCTTTTTTTCTCTCTATCTCCTCTGAAAGATCCCTTTCCTGGGCCTTAAGTTGGGAATATAGCTGAAACAGCCCCTTCCCCATCTCTATTTCTACTATATTTCTTATGTTCACAGATGAGGCAAAGATCTGATTGGCTTCAATGGAGGACTTGCCAAGAAGTATCTCATTAGAGCCTTCTGGCTGTATCTCCAAAATATCTGCTTTTATCGCCCCTTCGCTGAGCTCTTTCTTTATTTTGAGTCTTTTTTTCGCTATAAGGGTTGCCTTTCTGGCCGATCCAACCTCCATGTCTGAGCCTGAGCGGACAAAATTCCTTGCAAAGTTGACTACCACAGGCCCTGTGGCATCAACAGTCTCACCTTCCACTGCACCCTGGACCGTCAAGGATCCGTCGATCACCACAGCAAAACAACCCCTTATGTCACCTTCCACCACAAGATCCGCCTTGCACCTAAGCTCGTTGCTTGCCCCTTTGAAGTTCCCTGTATTAAAATCGATATCCCTTACTTTTATCTGATTCTGGATGGATATCTTCCTCAGATTCTCATCGCAGGCTGAACCCTCAAAGGTGCAAATGATGATGCCAGACTTTTTGGCAAAGTAGTCAAAGAAGCGTCTGCTCGTCTCAGGATCCATGTCATCCTTGGAATAAAAACCATCTTTTATCTTTAGTGGTGCAGGCTTCCCCGCCTTTGCCCTGATAGGCAAACCCATCACATCCGTGCCTTCTGTGCCAGAAGATGGTTCATACACCCGTACCACCAACTGATCCTTAGATGCCTGAGGAAAACGATTGACTTCACGAAAATCCATGCTTCCATCTGGCAAAAGACGTCCTGGTTGCACCCGAAAATCAAAAAAGAGCTTTATAAATCCGTCGTCTCCGTCAACTGGCTCGACCCCTTTTATGGTAAGGGTTGAGATGCCAGGCATTGTGTTTATCTCTACTTGGCGGGGCTTTAGATGTCTCTCCTTTGCAGGTGCCACAAAGCTGAACAGATTCATGTCACCGCCAGCAATCTTTGATGCCACTTCATCAGGGATGGTGATGAAATATTCCCTTAGAACCATTTCCAAGGCCTTTAGAAGATTGCCCGAGCCGATCCTGGAGCCTGAAGGAAGATCCATGGCAACTGTAATGGTGTCAGAGCCAAACTTACCTTCCTCGACACTCTCCTTTATCCATTGGGCTACCTCAAGAGGAGAGGCAGACTCACTCAGGCTTCCCCTCAAGATCTCTTCGATGTCACTGCTACCGTGCTTAGCCTTCTCTTCTGCCATCACATTCATCTCTTTGGCCACATGCTCCACATCTTTTGCATACCTCAGGCTGACAAAAAGACGTCTGCTGCGCTCTGCCTGCTTTTTCCCACTGGGCAAGAAGTATTCCCTTCTTACACGGTGGTTCACAACCTGCCATGAAAAGGGATCGTTTTTGTCCCTTTCCCTAAGGTAGTTTTCGGCAACATCTGATAATTCCTTAACCATTCTTTTGATTCCTATCCGTAAAAAACTGTTTGGTACCGCTGTATTCAACAAAAAGAAATGACCTGTTTTTTGACAAATAGATTGCGGGTTTATCTTTATCTTTTAGGGGGAATTTTAATTGGCCATTTGCAGCAAGCAGTAAACATCATCATAAGTGTGTGACGTTATGGATTTATGACCCTATCTGGGGGATTGTTTTTTTAGTAGCATTCATTAATCTTGGTTATAAGGGCAGTTTGAATATCCCGGATTTGCAAGGAATTGCTTAGCCCGGTACTGCCTAAGTTTAGGCCTCATATTTATGAAGTTATGAAGAGCGAATACAAGTGACTATCTTAATGAAAAACTCTTGAATTTTCTGGATATTATTTTTTGAAATGCATTTAACGTCTTGAATTTAAATGAAAATTTTAAAAGTGTCGTGTAATAATCTTATTATTGTTGTTTAGGGTCTTAAATGGACATGAGCAAGAGAACTTAACAAAACACTATTACGAATCAAGTAATTATTGACTATCCATTAATGAAGTTTGAAAAAATTTTGCCTCAACTGGTATCTTTTTTCAAAGACACGAAATGCAATTTTGCCATGGTTGGTGCCTTTTCATTACATGCCTATGGGCTGTCAAGAAGCACTGCTGACCTGGATTTTATCACTGAACTTAGATGCCAGGAGGGCTTGGTCCATTTCCTGGAAGGGCTTGGATATGAAACTATCTATCGCTCTTCTGGTTATTCCAACCATGTGCATCCTATTTCCAGTATGGGGAGATTAGATTTCATATATATTTACGGGAAAACAGCTGAAACGTTATTTTCTGAGACAAAAAAAACCCTCGAACTTTGTGGTTGTAAGGTCCCGGTTCCTCGACCTGAGCACATCATTGCATTGAAGGTCCTTGCCATGAAGAACAATCCATCCAGGACCTTTCAAGAAATGGCTGATATTCAGTTTCTTATGGACCTTCCAGGAATAGATGATTCCATGGTCAAAGAATCATTCAAAAAATGGGGAATGCTTGAAAGATACAATGAGATCAAGGAAAAACAAAAATTTTCCAAATGAAATGGTCATATCACTGAATCTGACCGACAAAGATATCCAGGCTATGAAAAGCTGCTCATTCCACAAGATGAATGATGAAGAATACATGGAGTTTTTACGGGTAGTTAACAAGGATGCGCCTGAATTTCATTTACGCCAAAGGAAAGGCCCGAAAGGAGAGCCGTTCGAACTGTAAGGCTCATGCAGTATTTGTCGCGCTCCACATCCCGAAGGTAGAATTATTTTTTAGGTGTCTCCTTGGTTGGATTGGGGGTGTGGCGTATTTAAAGTGTAACCGATCTTAATAATGGCAATAAGTTCTCTTAAAAGGCCTGCTAAATCTAAAAAGATTTGCAGGCTATTTATTTTAAGCACATGCTCCACATCTTTTGCATACCTCAGGCTGACAAAAAGACGTCTGCTTGCCTCTGCCTGCTTTTTCCCACTGGGCAAGAAGGTATTTCCTTTTTACCCGGTGGTTCACCACCTCCCACGGAAAGAGATCGTTTTTGTCCCTTTCCCCAAGGTAGTTTTCGGCAACACCTGATAATTCCTTAACCATTCTTTTGGTTCCCATCTTTTTTAAAGCAAGGCGGGCAAGTCTAACACCGAGAAATTCATCACCTCTGCTGATGATGGCCTGAAGAAAGGCAGCCTCCACCGAATCGAGACGGAGCCTGATGTTTGGTTCGCTAAAAAGGCGCCTTCTTAGAATCTCCCTTCTCCTTTCAAGCACGGGCAAGGAGATAAAGGGCGCCCACTGAAAAGGGGTCCAGGGCTTGGGAACAAAGGTGCTGACCGAGACTATCACGTTTCCCATCTTTCCCCTTCCCCTTGAATGGCAAAGCATGATGTCTCTTATCTTTATGGATAGATCAGAAATTTCATGAATATCTTCGTCTTCTTCAAAGGGAAGCCCCATCATAAAATAGAGCTTTAGATTTTTGAGCCCGGCCCGAGCAAATGTTTCAGCTGCAAAAAGGATCTGCTGCTCTGAAAGATTCTTGTTGATAACCCTTCTTAGCCTCTCTGAGCCTGCCTCAGGCGCAATGGTTGCCGTGTAGTTTTTGGACTTGATTAGAAGTTCAACGAATTCTTCCGTAATGGTATCTGCCCTCAAGGATGAAAAACCAAGGCCGTATCCCTTTTCAACAAGGCCTCTTGAAAGGGAGGAAACAAACCCCTTGTTCACATACTCAAGGCCTACAAGCCCTATCTTTTTGGCACCCTTGGTATCAGACATGGTCCTTTGAATGGCATCTTCAGGCCAAAGCCTTGGAGGACGATACACGAAGCCTGCTGCACAAAACCTGCATCCCCTTCCACAGCCCCTTCCGAGCTCTATCAGGAAGGTGTTTTTAAAAGAGGACATATTGGAAACAACCACCGTGTGGGGTACTGTTTCTGCAGTACCCGTGAAGATTGCAGGCTGTACACATTTTTTCCTTGAAATACCAGGGCAAAGTACCCACTCATGTCTTTGGGAGAGGCTGGAAAGAAGGGCTTCCTTATTGCTTCCTGAAAGGTCTGGGCCAAGGATAAAATCCAAAAGGGGCCCGCACATGGCCTCAAAGTCCCCTAAAAAAAAGGCGTCAAAGAAGTCAAAGATAGGGCAAGGATTTATCTGGCAACATATTCCGCCTGCCACAATGAGGGGCATGCCTGATCGCTTAACCCTCAAAGGAGGGATGCCTGCCTGGGCAAGAAATGGGGCTATGTTCAGGTAACTTTGCTCAAAACTTATGGAAAATATTACAAGGTCAAATTCAGACAGATGCCTTCTCGACTCCAAAGAACGGGCATCTGACGGCAAGCCATTATAAAAAAAACGCTCTGCAACTACATCGTCTTCCCTGTTAAGGAGCTCATAGATGCGCTGAAAGCCAAGATTGGCCATCCCAAGGCCATATGAGTCGGGAAAGACAATGGCTACAGAGCGTCTTCCTCGCCAGCGTTTTCTAATAACGCCAACTTCCTGGAGCTTGTTGCTGTTTCTTTTAGTCAAGAAGCCAAATTACTGGTCATTTTCCTGCTCCATCTTGGCAAGCTCCTCAAACCTAATGTCTATGCCAAGAACCCCTATTATTTCATCATCCTCGTTTCTTATGGGGCCAGATACGGTTATACACAAGGCATTTGTGATGCGGGATGTGTAGAAATCGGACACATGGATCTTGCCGTCCTTCATTGGGGCTATGAACCAGGGCCGGTTTGAAAAGTCGCTGTCAAGTTTGTAACTTGCGTACTTGCCCCTGTCCTCTATGTGGGTGATGTTGTGGGTAATCTTTTCCCCTTCTGCATTCACGACATATAGAAACTGAATGAAAGGGTGCTCCTCAAGCACACACTTTAATAGCGGCTCTATCTTTTCTGGATCCATGGAGCGCATCTCTGCTCTGTCCACAAGGTCCTCAACGAGATGGTAGGCAAGATCATGGGCGCGTTTTTTGAGCTTGTCGAAATCAGAGGTAAAAAGCTCTGGCAGATACCTTCTTGCAAGGGCCTCCATCTCCTCCTTTGACATGGAGGTGATCCTTCCATGCTCGTACTGTTTCATCACCTGCTTATACATCTTGACAATTCCAGGGTGGCGTTTGTCAATCATGTTTTCTCCTGTAAGGCCAAGATGCGCATTCACCCAGTGGGCAATGCCAGCAGTCCCAGACTTGTCTGAGATGATAACGGCAATGGGACGCCCAAGGATCTTTTTGGTGTCGAAGATGTTGTAAATCTCCTCGTTCTTCATAAGGCCATCGGCATGGATTCCAGCGCTTGTAGCATTAAAATCCTCACCGACAAGGGGGTAGTTTGCAGGAATATGAACGCCAAGTTCTTTCTCGAAGTATCTTGCCATTTCAGTGATGGCAAGGGTGTCTATACCGTCGGTCGTGCCCCTTAGGGCAATCCTTTCAATCAGGAGTGCCTCGATGGGGGTATTTCCAGTCCTCTCACCAAAACCAAGGAGTGTGCCATTTATGGCGCCACATCCGTAGAGCCATGCAGTGGTCGCATTTATAACCACCTTGTGAAAATCATTGTGGCCGTGCCATTCCAATAGCTCTCCAGGAACTCCCGCATCATCAATCATTGCACGCACCACCTTTTCCACGCTTCTTGGAAGGGCCGCTCCTGGGTAGGTGACACCATAGCCCATTGTGTCACACATCCTTATCTTGATGTCTATTCCGGACTCTTCCCTTAGCTTCATAAGCTCTATGGCAAAGGGGACGCAGAATCCGTATATATCTGCCCTTGTTATGTCCTCAAAATGACACCTTGGCCTTATTCCAAGTTCAAGGGCAGCCTTTACTGTGGAAAGATACGCCTCCATTGCCTCAAGACGGGTCTTTTTGAGCTTCAAATAGATATGATAGTCAGAGGCAGAGGTAAGGATTCCTGTCTCCTCAAGCTCCATGTCCTTTACAAGCCTAAGGTCTTCTTTTTTGGCCCTTATCCAGCCGGTGATCTCCGGGTATTGATAGCCCTTTTCCTTGCACACCTCCACTGCCTTTTTATCCTTTTCCGTATAAAGAAAAAACTCAGACTGGCGGATTATGCCCTTTGGGCCACCCATCTTGTGCAGGAAATCGAAGATGGTGCTTATCTGCTCAACCGTGTAGGGGGGCCTTGCCTGCTGACCGTCCCTGAAGGTGGTATCGGTTATGAGCATGTCCTTGCATGGCTCAGGGGCAAGGTACCTGTAATCAAAACCAATACGGCACACCTCTTCATAGGGGAAAAGATCCCTCATGAGATCAGGCTCTTGCCTTTCAATCAGCCTGTAGTCCTTTTTATAGTTTAACAGCCCTTTTTTTTCGTTCCATTTTATCATTTCTATCTCCTTTTCCGGTCATTTTTTAAAACCGTGGCCGGCGTTAAGAGCCTACTGCTGATCCTTCTTCCAGTCAGGCTTTAGATAAAGCTCTGCCAGTTGCGCCATGCTTACCTCTGCTGGTGCCCTTGCCATAAGGCACTGGGCCTTCTGGGTCTTTGGAAAGGCAATGACGTCTCTGATGGTGTCTCGTCCTGCCATTAACATAACGAGTCTATCAAGTCCAAAGGCTATTCCGCCGTGTGGAGGCGCTCCATAGGTCAGTGCCTCAAGAAGGAAGCCGAACTTTTCTTGAGCCTCCTCTTCCGGTATGTTCAAGGCCCCAAAGACCTTTTTTTGTACGTTTTGCTGGTGAATACGTATGCTGCCTCCGCCTATCTCCACACCGTTTAGCACAAGGTCGTAAGCCCGGGAGCGAACAGCAGCGGGATTTTCATCAAGAAGGCCGAGGTCTTCAGTCATGGGTGCGGTAAATGGATGATGGAGGGCCTTAAAACGCCCCTCATCCTCATCATATTCAAGAAGGGGAAACTCGGTTATCCAAACAAAATCAAAGGTATCTTCTGGAATGAGGTTTCGCCTTCTTGCAAGCTCAAGCCTAAGCTCTCCAAGCACCTTGAAAACGGTTTCGCGTTTGTCAGCACCAAAAAAGAGTATGTCTCCCGAGGCGGCTGAAAGCTTGTCCATTATTGCCCTTTGTTCATCCTCACTAAAAAACTTGGCTATCGGAGACTGCCATGCCCCATCCTCCTTTATCTTTACCCAGGCAAGCCCCTTGGCCCCAAGAGACTGGGCAAACTCTGTCAGGACATCAAGGTCCTTTCTTGAAAGATCAGCCATGCCTTTAGCGTTAATGGCCTTTACCACTCCGCCTGTTGAGGCAACAGTATTAAACACCTTTAGACCGCACTTTGAGGCAACATCTGTTATGTCAACAAGCTCAAGGCCAAATCTCATATCAGGCCTGTCCGTGCCAAATCTTTCCATTGCTTCCCGGTAAGTAAGCCTTTTGAAAGGAGGCCTCACATCAAGATTCAAGGTTTTTGAAAATATAGCCTGAATGAGCCCTTCTATAAGCTCTATTACGTCCTCTTCCTTTACAAAAGACATCTCCATATCAAGCTGGGTGAACTCAGGCTGCCTGTCTGCCCTAAGATCCTCGTCTCTAAAACATCTTACTATCTGAAAGTATCTTTCCATGCCCGCTATCATCAGGATCTGCTTATAAAGCTGGGGAGATTGGGGAAGGGCATAAAATTTCCCCGGATTTACCCTGCTTGGCACGAGGTAGTCCCTTGCACCCTCAGGGGTACTCCTTGTAAGCATTGGGGTCTCGATCTCAAAAAAACCCTTGGCAGACAGATAGTTACGCATCTCCTGGCATACCCTGTGCCTAAGCTTCAGATTTTCAAGCATAACAGGGCGCCTAAGGTCTATGTAGCGGTATTTAAGACGCACGTTTTCAGACACATCCTTTTCCTCATCAAGGGGAAAAGGCGGTGTCTTTGAGGTGTTTAGAATGCGAAGCTCATTGCAGGCAACCTCCACCATTCCCGTCTTTATCTTTGGGTTCTCCATGCCTTCAGGGCGCCTTCTCACCTTGCCCCTTACGGCAATAACGTACTCGCTTCGTAGGGAATGGGCCTTTTCGTGGGCCTCTTTGTTCACCTCCGGGGCAAAGACCACCTGAGTGATCCCTTCCCTGTCCCGAAGATCAACAAAAATGAGGCCGCCATGATCCCTTCGCCTGTGTACCCACCCCATGAGGGTGACTTCGCTCTCAAGGCTCTCCTCAGTTATGCTGTAACAGTCATGGGTTCTTCTGAGCTCGCCCATTGGTTCCATGTCACTAATCTCCTTCCAAAATCTTTCTATCCCGCTTCAGTTTCTCAACGAGTATCTCAGGCAGATCATCAAGATCCACTGTCTCCTGCTCCCTTGTCTTCATATCTCGAAGTATCGCCTCTTCCTCATCCATCTCCTTTTCACCCACAATGAGACAATAGCGGGCACCGGCCTTGTCTGCCTGCTTCATTTGAGATTTAAGACTCTTATCCTCAAGGGAATACTCTACCTTCAGACCCTTTCGTCTAAGATAGCCAAGCCAGTACAGGGCCTCGGTCCGGGCCTCATCACCGAGGGCGGCAATGAAAAGATCGCTCCTTTTGGGTTCTGCCCCATCCTTCATAAGGAGAAGGAGTCTTTCCACCCCAACAGCCATACCCACGCCTGGAAGCTCCGGACCATCAAGTAGCTGGGACAGGCCGTCGTATCTTCCCCCTGCAGCCACAGTGCTCTGAGCGCCAAGGCCCCTTGCCTTAAGCTCAAAGGTGGTGCGCTTGTAATAGTCAAGACCTCGCACAAGATAAGGGTTCTGCACGAATGGGATCCCGTATGCCTCGAGGGCATCAAGTACCCTGCCCATGTGGCTTGCACATTCTGGACAGATGTAATGCTTCATCACAGGGGCAAACTTAAGCACCTGCTGGCACTCTTCGTTCTTACAGTCAAATACGCGAAGGGGATTGGTCTTTGAGCGTCTTTTGCAGTCCTTGCAAAGATCATCCCTGTTGTTATTTAAGAAAAGAACCAGATCCTTTCTGTGAAGGGGCCGGCACTCTGGACATCCAAGGGAGTTTACCTCAAGAATAAGGTCCTCGCTATCTGCAAACATGCTTACGATTTCATAGGCAAGGAATATGCAGTCGGCATCTGCAAGGGGAGAGCTACTTCCAATAAATTCTGCGTTTAATTGATGGAACTGACGAAGCCTTCCCTTTTGGGGCCTTTCATGACGAAACATTGGCCCGATGGTGAAAAGCTTAAGGACAGGTGCCTTGTTATAAAGCTTATGCTCAATCACTGCCCTCAGTATCCCGGCAGTTGCCTCTGGGCGAAGGGTCAAAAGCTCTCCGTTTCTATCTTCAAAGGTGTACATCTCCTTTTCAACGATGTCCGTATGCTCCCCGATGCCCCTTGCAAAAACCTCTGTCTTTTCGAGGATGGGGGTCCGTATCTCTTCAAGGCCACAGCTTGCAAACACCCTTCTTGCACCCTCTTCTATCCTCTGCCTCTTTTTTGCCTCATCAGGCAATATGTCTTTAAATCCCCTTACTGCCTTTAGGGTCACTTTCTTCTCCTTGACTTAGAATTTTTTGCATCACACACAGCCTCTTCAGCCAATTTCCTAAGGACAGGATTATACAGCCCCTTTTGATTCTGCTCTAAAAAAGGAATTTGAATCGAAAAACTGGTTTGCTTGGGCCTCAGACAGTATATAATATGTGGATGAATTAGGCTCTATTTAATGCAACAGGTGCGCAAATTCAAGCATAACCACAAGACATTGATAATAGAGAAAACATTTGATGGATTTGAAACGGCGGATTTAAGAGCCTTTGGCAACCCATTATGAGTGACACCCCAGTGGTTAAGATGGAACGGCCAAGGTCCAGACAGGCCATAATACACATTTCTGGCAGTTGGACAATGGAGAAGAGCCCTCCAGATCCTTCCCAAGTCATTTCCAGGCTGGAAAGAGTCCTTCCCGTTGAAAATGTCACCATCGATGCCAAATCCCTTGGCAGATGGGACACCTTGTTCGTTCTGTTTCTTTTTAAGATAAAAAGATTTTGCATGGAACATGGTGCCACGTTGACCTTTGAATCGGTTCCAAAAGGTGCCATTCACCTTTTGGACCTTGCCGCAAAAAAAGGAGGACAAAAAGAGCCCAAAAGAAGGGAGGACCATGGATCAACCTTTTGGAGCATAGGCACTGCTGCAACGAGGATTGGATCTTCCATCAAGGATTTTCATGCCTTTTTGGGCCGTATTGTCATCTCTTTTTTGAACATCCTTTCGGGCAGGGGCAGATTCCGTTTTGGCGACTTTCTCATCTACCTTCAAAATGCCGGTGCCATGGCCCTTCCCATAGTAAGTCTTGTGAGCTTTCTTGTTGGCCTCATCCTGGCATTTGTTGCAACGGTGCAGCTAAAGATGTTCGGTGCGCAGATATTTGTTGCAGATCTTGTTGGAATAGCCATGGCACGGGACATGGGTGCCATGATGGTTGGGATCCTGATGGCTGGCCGGACAGGTGCCACCTATGCAGCCCAGATTGGCACCATGCAGGTAAACGAAGAGATAGATGCGCTTAGGACCCTCGGAATCGACCCTATCGAATTTCTTGTAATACCCCGGATCCTCGCCCTCTCTTTTATGATGGTACCTCTTTGTATCTATGCAGACCTTCTTGGTATCGCAGGGGGAGCAGCAGTTGGGGCAGGCTTTAGTGACGTAACGTTTCTACAATACCTGTATGAGACACAAAAGGCCGTACCTCTCAGTCATTTTTTCATAGGCATTGGAAAGTGCTTTATCTATGGAATCATCGTTTCCATAGTTGGATGCAGAAAGGGGCTTTCTTGCGGAAGAAGTGCTGCTGCCGTTGGCAAGGTTACCACATCTGCCGTTGTTACAGCCATAGTGTGGATAATAGTCGCCTGCGCCATCGTAACCGTGATCTGTTATGTGTACGGGGTATGAGCATGACGGGCCTAAAGAGAGAAAAAGACAAAAAGGCCCATATCAAGGTGGAAGGGCTGACAATGGCTTACGGAAGTCATGTCATTCAAAAAGATCTAAATTTCACCATCTACCGGGGTGATATATTCATCATAATGGGTGGAAGTGGCTGTGGAAAAAGTACCCTCCTGAAGCATCTTATCGGGCTTATTCCACCTGCATCAGGCAGGATAATTTTTAACGACACGGACTTTTGGGCAGCAGACTTGCAACAGAGAAAAAAGATCCTTCAAAAAAGCGGAGTCCTTTATCAAAGTGGTGCCCTGTGGTCCTCCATGACCCTTCTTGAAAATGTATGCCTGCCCCTCATGGAATTTACCCATCTTTCCAAAAAGGCGGCAGAGGCCATAGGCCTGTTCAAACTTCGTCTTGTTGGGCTGGAACAATTTTCAGATTACTATCCTTCACAGTTGAGTGGAGGCATGAGAAAGAGGGCTGCCCTTGCAAGGGCCATTGTTATGGACCCTGAGGTGCTCTTTTTTGACGAGCCTTCTGCTGGCCTTGACCCTGTAAGCTCAAAGCATCTTGATGACCTCATAGTAGAGATAAGAGACAGCCTTGGCGCAACCATCGTGGTTGTTACCCATGAGCTTGCGAGCATTTTTTCCATTGGAAACAACTGTGTCTTCCTTGACAGTGAATCAAAGACCATGCTGGCCACTGGAAACCCAAGGATGATACTCAGAACCACACGAAACAGGAAGATACTTGAGTTCCTCACACGAGGGACAATGAAACGGGAGGTGCCAGTTGTCTAAAAAAAAGGCAAATCCAGCCATAATTGGGGCTTTTGTTACTGGTGCCCTGGTCCTTTTTGTTGCAGGGCTCATCTTCTTTGGCTCTGGAATGCTCTTTTCAGAACGCCAAACCTTTGTGCTCTTTTTTTCCGGCTCTTTAAAGGGCCTTGAGAAGGGCTCTCCTGTTACCTTCAGGGGGGTACCTATAGGGCAGGTCAAGAAGATCAGCATACTGGTTGATCCTGACACTGGAAACTTCAAGATGCCTGTGTACATCTCCATAGATCCAAAATCCATCTTTTCATATACTGGCACAGGCGGGGTGAGCGAGGTTTCTGTCAGGAAGATGACCGAGCTTCTGATCAAACGGGGCCTTAAGGCCCAGCTTCAGATTCAAAGCCTCGTTACAGGAAAGCTCCTTGTGGATCTGGATTTTCATCCCGAGGCACCTGTGCATTATGTGGGACTTGACAAGAATCACATCGAGATCCCAACGGTTCCTTCAACCGTAGAGGAGGTGGTAAAAAGATTCGAAGAGATTCCAATAAATGACCTTGTGGAAAAACTTATCTCTGCCATAGACGGACTGGATAAGCTGGTAGAATCCGGAAAGATAGGGGCAACCATCGACCTGCTTCATGAAAACCTCGTGGAGCTTAAAAAGAACATGAATATCCTGATGCCAAGACTTGTTGAAACCCTTGGAAACATCAAACAGACAAGCTCATCCACAAACAGGTTCATGCGTCATGCAGACAGAAAACTGATGGAGATTTCAAAACAGATAAGTCGCCTTGCAAACTCTGCAGACAGCCTCACAAAAAGCCTTAAGATTACTTCTAAAAACATTGAAAAGATGACATCTCCTGGCTCTTATGAAAGATATCAGCTTAGGAAACTTCTTAATGAATCTTTACAGGCAGCAAGGGCCATACGTGAACTTGCCCAGTCCATTGAGGCCCAACCAGATCTTTTGATAAAGGGCAGAAGTCCTGAAAAAGGAGCAAAAAACAATGAAAAAGAATAAGGGGGCTTCAGAGTTGATCCTGTCTCTTGTGGTCTTCTTGATGATGCTACAAGGATGCTCTGTCCTTCCGCCACAAAGCCCTGCACCAAATTATTATATACTTCATTGCCTGAACAACATTGGGCAAAATGGTCCTGTCAAGGGTGCGGTATCACCAAATCACCAAACCCTCGTGGTTGGCCCAATTGAGATCCCGACTTATCTACAAAGGACCCAGGTAGTTATCCGTTCAAAGGGCAATGGGCTTTTGGTTTCAAGCTTCCACAGATGGGCCGAACCCCTTGACAGTGCTATAGAAAGGATAGTGGCAAAGGATATCGCCCTTCTATCAGGGGCACGTATTGAAAGTTACCCATTTTCCATGAACATTCCATCTTATGAAGACACATTGCATCTAAGGCTTTTTGTGAACGTTTATGAACTTGATACGATAGAAGAAGAAAAAAAATGCAGGCTTGATGGTGAATACGTCATGCTTTCACCAAATGGAGACGAACTTATCCGCGATTCCTTCCATCTTGCCTCAAGTATTAAAACCGTATCTTTTCCCGAGGCTGTAAGGTGTGAAAATGGCCTTATAAACCAACTTTCAAAAACAATTTGGGAGTCTATGGCCAAGATTCTCCATAAAAGAAGCATGGGAAAACATTGAAAAAACGTATTTGGCCATGCATCAAAAATCCACCGCTAAAAGAATGAAAAAACCTCACTAGTGGTGTAATTTTAGTATGTTAGATATGCTGAAGAAGAAAAAAACCATCACCAACGAGGTGACACTATGATTTGCCACAAGGTATTCTTCCTATCAAATATGAAGTAGAGAAAGACACGCAGGGTCTTGAGTGACAGTAAGGTTGTGACTCGGTGGAGGATATAAATCTTCTTGAAGCTCATGAAGGTTTGTGTAGATCGGTTCACAGGGTTGGGATGGTGTTGATTATTGACAAATAGGAAAGTCGCCTGGCCAATAACCCTGCGATGAAACTGTTTTTCAATCCTTCACCTCTTCCACCCACACCTTTTTCCCATCTGAGACCACCACTATCTTTATCACATTCTCAAACCCCTTAGCCTCAAGCTCCCTGGCATAGGCACGGGTGTTTATCTGTTCCATGGCTTCCCTGATGGCCTTTTCAGGATCTTCTTCATAAAAGCCTGTTATGCTCTTCATCTCCATGAGTATTGCAGGCCGGCTCCTGTCCTTCTTTGGCAGGATGAGTATGTCATATCTGCCGTAACCAAGCTCCCTGTTGGAATCTATCTCGTATTCCTGCCCAAGATTAAGCAAAAGCCCCAGCACAAAGGCCTGATAGACCGCCTCTGGGTTTTTGCCCTTGG
>JALSQG010000150.1 GCA_026985565.1 Deltaproteobacteria bacterium | reverse complement strand
TAACTTATAAAAATTATGAGAAATTCAAGGTATTTTCAAGGCATGAAATAGAGCTTGGATTGAGGGCAAAGGAAAAGACAGTGGAAGAACGTCTTGCAGCAAGACGTTTTGCCCTTGAGCTTCTTTCCTTCAATCCATACATACTTGATAGCCTTTCTGAAGAAAATCCTCCGGATGTTCAGGGGAAAATACGTCGTTATTTGGAGAAGATCAGGAAAAAAAGTGGTTTTCTTGCAGTATTTTTGCTTGATGTCCAAGGAAATTGCCTTTTATCAACAGATGTGCGTTTTGAGGGTAAGAATTATGGATTCAGGCCGTATTTCAAGGAGGCTATTGCCACAGGTGAGGGTTCTTATGTTGCCCTTGGGGTTACGAGCAAAAAATTGGGGCTTTACCTGTCAAAACGGGTTACTGGTTTTTTTGGTAACAAGGGAGTGCTTGTGGCAAAACTTGATCCAAACTCTCTTCTTGAAGCCCTTAACGTAAAAGATAACCCTGGATTCACCGTTTGGGGTGCAACGGACCAGGGAGTACTGTTTAACCCAAGAAAACCAGGTTTTTATCTATTTGAAAAAGAAAACGAACAACAGTACCAACGCCTTAGAAAGACCAGGCAGTTTGAAGGGGTGACATTCGAAAGCCTTGGTTTCCCAAAGTCCACTTGGTCTAAACTTAAAGAAAAAGGCAAAATAACTGTATGTAACCACTCCTCATCATACGACGTCGAATATCTTTCCATAATTCCAGGCGTCTTTTCCATCGCAACAGTCATTTCTGAAGATTTCCTTCCTCCCTCTCTTAAGATGCTCAGAAGGGCCTTTTGGGTAACAAACTGTGCCTTTGTCTTCTCTCTTATTCTTTTGGTTGCTGGCCTTTTTTTTCTAAAACGTCAGTACAATGAGCTTGCTACAGAGCGGAAGGAAAGGAGCCGTAGCCAGTATCGTTACCAGGCCATTTTTAGAGGCAGCAAGGATGGTTTCGTTGTCTTGGACAACGAAGATTTGAGAATCGAAGAGGCAAATGAGCGCCTTTATGAAATCCTAAATGAGGATATTGAACAGGCAACCCTCCTTGGAAAGTCTTTTGAAGACCTTATGCCTGAGGAAGATCGCAAAAGATTTAAGAAAAGGCTAGCAGGGGGGTCTTCCACAAATTTTGAGTTCCATGCCCACCTTGTAGATAGCCAAGGGGAGCTTATTCCGGTAATCATTGATTTTACGACACATGGGACAAAGGATAGAGATACATCATTCTGTTACGCCTTTGTTCAGGATATGCGAAAGGGCCTTCGGGATGCAAGAAAGATACGACTCCTTGAGACGGCAGTTGAGCAAAGTGGTAGCAGTATAGTCATCACAGACAAGGAAGGTAACATCCAGTATGCTAATCCTGCCTTTACGCAAATAACGGGTTACAGTTATGAAGAGGTCCTTGGTAAGAATTCCGAAGTACTAAAATCCAGTTATCACGACGAAGCATTCTACCGCGATCTTTGGGATACTATATCTTCTGGCAAGGTCTGGCATGGAAGGTTGTGTAACAGGAAGAAGGATGGAAGCCTATTTTGGGAAGACACCACTATTGCTCCTGTCCAGGACGAAAAGGGTAAAATTTCTCATTTTATTGCCATTAAAAATGACGTTACAAAGCTTGTTGAACTGGAAGAAAAACTTAATCAAAAGGTCAGAGAGCTTGAAGGCATCATGGAACATGCAGGTGTTGGCATTGCTCTTATAAGGAATAGGAGATTTCTCTCTGTCAACAGCACTTTGGCAAAGATAGCCAACACGACCAAGGAAGCCATGATCGGCACAAGTACCAGGATACTTTTTTCTTCAGATGAAGAATATGAGTCATTTGGAAAGATTTTCTATCCGGCTTTGTTGAGGGGTGAGAGCGTATTTTATGAAATAGAACGGATCATGCCAGATGGGCAAAAAAGATGGTTCCAGATAACTGCAACTGCAATCAATCCGGGAACCATGGAAGACATGATGACAGTTTGGGTCGGAAACGACATTACCGAGCTTAAAAGGCTCCAAATAGACTTAGAAAGACAAAAGGAAAAGGCAGAAGAAGCAAGCCGGGCAAAAAGTGCATTTCTTGCAAATATGAGCCATGAGATCAGAACCCCACTTAATGGCGTAATCGGTATGCTTTCACTGCTTGGTGGTACCCGTCTTGATGCTGAGCAAAAGGAGTATGTAAAGGTTGCCCATTCAAGTGCCGAGGCCCTGCTGTATCTGTTAAATGACATACTTGATTTTTCGAAGATTGAGGCAGGCAGGCTCGAATTTGACAGCACTGATTTTTGTCTCTCTCACTTGCTTCACGATTTTGCCAAAAGTTTTGCAATAGCTGCTGAAAAGAAAGGACTTGAATTCAGGTTGAGCCTTTCGGATGAAGTGCCTGGTTGTTTAAAGGGAGATCCTGGACGGCTCAGGCAGGTGTTTTTGAATCTTACTGGAAACGCTCTAAAGTTTACTCAGCAAGGCTGGATAGAGTTGGCAGTCGATCTTGTAAATGAGGAAGCACATCATGTTGTATTGAAATTTTCTGTAACCGATACTGGTATAGGCATACCTCAAGAGAAGAAGAATCTCCTGTTTGAAAAATTTTCTCAGGTGGACGCATCCATTTCAAGGAAGTTTGGGGGTACCGGGCTTGGACTTGCTATATCAAAAAAGCTTGTTGAGATGATGGACGGACAAATAGGCGTAGAGAGCGAGGAAGGTAAGGGCTCAACATTTTGGTTTACCGTCCGGCTTGCAAAGGGAGATCCGAATTCGCAAGGTTGTGAAGATCAGACAGAGAACAAGAGTCAACATGAGAGTGACCCGATAAAGTTGACGGGCAGGATACTGGTGGTGGAGGACAATCCTGTTAATCAGAAGGTTGTAGTTGGGCTTCTTAGAAGGCTCGGCCTTAGGGCGGAGGTTGTAAACAACGGGAAAGAGGCCATAGATGTTTTGGAAATGATACCATACGATCTGGTATTGATGGATATACAGATGCCAGTCATGGATGGGCTTTCGGCAGCGAAGGCCATAAGGGATCCCAATTCACCTGTCATAAACAGAGAAATACCAATAGTGGCACTGACTGCTCATGCCTTCAAGGAAGAGATTGAAAGGTGTATAGAAGCTGGCATGAATGATTACCTTGCAAAGCCCATCGAGCCCCTGAGACTCGTAGATGTTTTGAAGAAATGGCTATCTCAGTCGGATGTTGAGGATGCCAAGGTCAGGAAGCCCGGACAGTTACAAGATGAAGGGGAAAAATCATCTATTCATTCAGAGACAGATTTTCCCGTTTTTGACAGGGAGGATTTTTTAGAAAGGACGATGAATGACAGGGAACTTGGCAAACAGGTTCTGGAAATGTTTAAACAAAGTGGCGAGGAACTTCTTCATCAGCTTCAAACATCGATTAGCGAGGGTGATGTGAATACTGTAAAAAGGATTGCTCATACTTTAAAGGGCTCTTCAGGAAATGTAGGAGCCAAAAGACTTGCAAGCTATGCACTTGACATAGAGAAAAGGGCGACAACTTCCTCTTTTGAGGAGCTGACAAATAGGTTGGAATCAATCAAAAGAGAGTTTGAAAAATTTTGGGAAAATACAGATATCCAAGGCATCTTAAAATGATACTTTTTTAACTATGCTAGGTTCCCATTTTTCATCTGTTCCTATCCACACGATTGAAGTGGAGCTGGGATCTTCATAGGTTTTGTCATGGAAATAGTAAGTTCTGTCAAAAGATTGTGAAGGGGCAATTGCAATAAGGGGGTTCCGCAGTTAAAAAATTAAATGCTATTGCATTTTCATACAAAGAACATGTCTCGAATACGTAGGAACAGGATATGCGTATTCTTCCTAAAATGGAGAATGTGGCAGATCCATTCAAAAAATGAAAAATATTTCATGGATTTTATATTTGACCTGAAAGCAAGTTAATATTATTTTAACACTGAATTTCTATTCATTAATCGCAACGTGATGATTACGAGTGTAAACAAAGACTTTGCACCTTAGGTGCGGGAAATATTGAAAGGAGAAGAAAATGGATATTTCCTCGATTCAGCATCTGCTTTCCAATCTATATCTTTATGGCTGGGCTGGGACAGTAATATTTTTTATCCTTTTTGTAATACTTTTGAGACAAAATAGCAGCAATTCAGCCACAGTTTCGACTCTGGAGAAAGAAAAGTCAGAACTTGATAAGGAGCTATCTGAGTGTAAAGATGAGGTTTCAGAGCTTCAATCTAAAGTCGAAAGCCTAGTTGAAGACAATGAGCAAAAGGCAGAAACCATCTCAAGGCTTGAATCAAACCTTTCGTCATTGGAAAAGGAATTAAAGGAGAAGGAGGGCAAGGTCAAAGAGTTAGACTTCCAGGTCAAGAATCTTAAGAATGAGAATATTGAGCTGGGAGACAATGTAAAAGAGCTTCAAGGAAAGCTATCCGATGCGGAGAGCAAGATCAATGATCTTGAAGCCCAACTCAAAGACAAGGAAGAAGATATTTCCCAGCTGAAGTCAAAACTTGCAGAAACAGAAAAAGAACTTGAGGAGGTTAATGCACGCTTTAAGCTGGCAGAACTCTTCATCCATATGCGTAAATTTCACGATGAGTTTGATAAGGAATATACCCAGAATATCCTAAAAGGTCTTGCCACAATGAATATTGCAGACATAGATCTCAAGACCGCTCAAACAATCTTTGAACATGCAATGTCATCCTTTCAAAGTTTCCCGCAAACCCAGGAAGAAGGAAATCCTGAGGAAAATCAAGAGGAAGAAGAGAATTAAATCACAAATCATGTGATCTTGATTGCGGAAAAGATCACAATTTTTACCATTTAGGGAGGATTTTTAGATGGACACAGCAGTATATGCATTTTATGCTACTTTTTCGTTTGTTTGTTCGTGTATTTTTCTTATCGCCTGCGGTTTGGGGCTTTATTCATTATATTTGACAGGAAAAGGTGAAGTCCCTGAGGAAGAAAGAAACAAAAATCTTTCTTTCCTTTACAATAGGAAGGTTGGTATTGCGTTTCTTATCGGTGGTGTCCTCTTTGGAATAGTAGGATACAGGATGTCTCCCACATCAGTGGCAGAAAGAATGGGTATCAGCCTGGAAGAAGAGGCTCATCATGCCAAAGAAGCAATTCATGAGAAGGCCCATGCAGTAACGGGCCATAAAGAGGTTGTGGCGAAGGAGGAGGCAAAAACTGTCCATGAAGGCGAAAAGAAGGTGGAAAAGGCGCCTGTTCCTGAAGCTGAGAAAAAGCCTGTAGAGGAGGCGACACAGAAGAAGGCAGAGGCAAAGAAGGAGTCAGAGGTAGAAAAGGTGGCTCTCAGGAAGGCTGCAGGATGGACAAAAACAGAACTTGCCTTAAAAAAGACCATTTCAGTCCTACAGGACCAGTTAAAAAATGCCAAAGAACAGCTTAAGGAGAAGACGTCTGCATTTTCGAGTGTGAGCGAGGAATTGGCCAGACTGAAGGCCCAGCTTGAGTCCGTCAAGAAGGAGAATGAACAACTTAAGCAATCTGCAAGCCAAGGTGGGGGCTTAAAGCAGGTTGTAGAGGCTCTCAAAAAAGAAAATAGTCAGCTAAAACAGGAAATTGCCGATCTAAAAAAGGAAAATGCCACCTTGAAGCAGGAACTTTCAACTGCCAAGGAAGGTGTAGAAGGTGTTGATGCTGCCATCAAGGAGAACAAGGCCCTTAAGGCCAAGATTGCGGCAATGGAGGCAGAGCTTGCCAAAAATGCTACAATGATCGACGAGGCCAGACAAAAGATAAATGAGCTAAACTCCAAGTTGGATAAGGCTTCCGCATCTCTTAAGGCCGTTCAAGAAGAAAGGGATGCCTTGAAAGAAAAAGTCGCAAAACTTTCTGAGCAGGCTCAGACTCTCAAGGCAGAAATGGAAACTGCAAAGATGCAAATGCCAGAGCTCATGAAAAAGTACCAGGAGGCCATCAAAAAAATCGAGGAATTGAAGACCCAAAACAGGAGTCTTGAGCAGACTCTTAAATCACTCACCGATTCATTGGATATGAAAATTATTGAGCTTACGCAGCTTAACTCAAAATATGGTCTATTGCAGGATCAGGCCAAAAGCTGGAATCAAAAGATCAAGATGCTAATGGATGCAAACAAAGCCATGGAAGACAGGATTTCCATGCTAAATACCAGGCTCCGTACTCTCGAAGCAGAGATAAAGGCCAAGGATGATCTTATAAATAGGTTGCAAGAAAGATTGTCTGGTCATACATCCAGTGTCATAACTCCTGCTCCTATGGTACAAAAGACTGAAGTAAAAAAACTTGAGCCTGCTAAAAAGGCCGAGGAGGCCAAAAAGGCAGAAGAAACAGAGGAGAAGGCCCCTAAAGAATCTGCAGCCAATAAGTAGCAATAATTAAGATATAAGCTGTCAACGAAAAAGGCCGAAGGAGCTGTGCTTCGGCCTTTTTTTATTAGAGATAATCATAAAGAGCAGTTTGCCTGCTCAAGTTGCTCCAGGGTCGTCTCAAGGATACAGGCAACGTTATGTCTGTGGATGCTTTCGTAACTTGTGGTTTCAACCTTTATCAAGGAGTCCTTTGAGATGGTTCGCCTAAGCTGCTCCCTGGCCTCCTTGGCTACTGCTCGCACAACATCTTCGGCAAACTGTGGTTCCTTATGGCACTTTATTACAAGTTCGGCCTCATCAGGCCTTTTCAATAGGTCCTGACTAAGATGAAGGGCGGCAGAAAGACAGCTGTAAATATGACCTGTCTGTAGGCTGCGTGTCCTTGTTTTCACCTTGAGCCAGGTGATACATCGTTGTGAATGGGTGGGATAAGGGCATTCTGATTTTTCCTGAAAAAGTCGCTGGTTATAGACCTGCGTGCACGGGCAGGCAGTGATGTGAGTTACACCTACTCCTGCGGTGAAAGACCTGGCAACACCTTGGTCGCTGACAGCTATCTCAGCACATGCCATGACTTCTATGTTGTCAACAGACATCCTCTTGCTTACACATGTCCTTGAAACAAGCGGGAGCCTGCCCCTTAAACAGATATGGGTAAATGAACCATTTTGGCTTGCAAGCACCCTGTCTGCAAGGCGTCCTGCGTATTCGCCAATGTCTGAAAAATGATCATTCATAAGTTCACTTATTGCTTGTTCCATCCGGGACATGTGAATGCCCCGAAATCTGGCTGGAAGGTCCACATAGATTTCAGCCTCAAAGGGAATGCGGCCTTCAGGCAATCTTATCCAAAGGGTTTTTTCAGTGATACCAACCCTGTTTATAGGGAACGGGAAGGAGGGGCTTGTCTTGGGAACATCCTCACAGGATGAAATCACCTCCTGATGCGTGTTATATGGGAATTCCAGCCCTATATCAGACCCGTCCTCTCCATGGCCCTGTACCAGTCTTGAACGTTTTTCCATGCTTGTCCCTCTTTATCAATCAATTGGATGACCTTGTCTATATATTCTGTCAAATGTTTGTGGTCGATTCCTTGGCAAAGTTTTCTAAGGTGTTTCATCAAAGATCTGGCCTGTTTTTGGGAAAATGTCCTCCAGCAAAGATTTTCACCATGAATTCTTCTGATGGTTACCTCCTTGGGAACATAGTGAATTGGAAAATCAAGGGCGAGTTTTGCAAAAAAAAGCCAATCCTCGCCAAAAGAAGTGGCAGGAAAGCCTCCTGTCTTTAAAAAGTCTGCCCTGCTCATGGCAAAGGATGAAGGAACTATGCTACACCACCTGAAGAGATTTTCTTCCATTGGTCTTTCCGGACTAAATTCCCTGCCTGGAATGGTGAATGTTTCTTCTATGCATGGGCCATCATTAATCGTCAAGCCAAAGGAACAGGAATAGCCTTGGAGGATGGGAGCAACAAGGTCCTTGACATGGTTTTCAAGCCAGATGTCATCTGAATCAAGAAAAAGCAGGACATCACATGGGCATCGTAACGCCCCGATATTCCTTGCCATTCCGGGGCCAGCATTTTGAGTGTTTATGACAGTAACCTGAGGAAACCTATCCCTTACCTTTTTTTCTGTGCCATCCCTTGAGCCATCATTAACAACTATGATTTCATCCACGTACTTGGACTGAGCAAGCACGGATTCAATGGCATCAACTATCTGGCCAGAACGGTTTTTAACAGGTATTACGCATCCGATTGTTGTATCATGCATTTGTTTCCAGGTGGGAAAATATCGGCTGCCCTTTTGATTTCACCGTTTAGAACAAATTCGATATATCTTTTTATCTTGGGTATCATTTCATCAAGATAGGCCTTAATATGTTCATCCTTTGCCGTGGTAAGTGT
>JALSQG010000149.1 GCA_026985565.1 Deltaproteobacteria bacterium | reverse complement strand
CTGAGTATTTGTATATCTTCATGCGCTCTGCCTGCACGAGCTCACCGTCTCGTCCTGAAAGCCCAACAGCACGCCCACCAAGCCTATTTATGAGCCCCACTATCTCTTTATTCACCGTACCCACAAGGACCATCTCCACAACACTCATGGTTTCGTCGTCTGTGACCCTTTGCCCTTCCACAAAGGTAGGTTCTATTCCCATCCGGGCCATGATGGTACTAATCTGCGGCCCACCCCCATGAACGATGACAGGGTTTATTCCAACATATTTCATAAGGATGATATCAAGGGCAAACTTTTCCTTCAGGGAATCGTCAACCATGGCATGCCCACCATACTTTATGACTATGGTCTTTCCATAAAATCTCCTGATGTAGGGCAGGGCCTCTACCAGGACCTGGGCTGTAACTGATGATGATGTGGACATAAATGTATTCCTTTCTAAAGAATGAATCTGCTAAGGTCCTGATCCTCCAGGATATCGGCCAGCTTTTCCCTCACATAGTTGGCTGTTACCCTGATGGTTTGAGGTGCTATGTCAGGGGCCTCGAAAGAGATCTCCTCAACAAGCCGTTCCATTACGGTATGAAGTCTGCGCGCCCCTATGTTCTCGGTCCTTGAGTTTACTTCAAAGGCAATTTTAGCTATTTCAGATATAGCCTCCCCCTCAAAAACCAACTCTATGTCCTCAGTTGCCATAAGGGCCCGATACTGTGTAACCAAGGCATTTTCTGGCTCAACCAAAATGCGGGCGAAATCTTCCTGTGTCAGGGAGTCAAGCTCTACCCTGATTGGGAATCGCCCTTGAAGCTCTGGTAGAAGATCAGAAGGCTTTGCCACATGAAAGGCACCGCTTGCAATGAAAAGGATATGGTCCGTGCGCACAATGCCATATTTGGTGTGGACGCTCGTGCCTTCAACGATTGGAAGCAGGTCACGCTGCACACCTTCACGTGAGACGTCAGGGCCACCCTTTGATGCAGAGCCAGCTGCAATCTTATCTATCTCGTCAAGGAAGATAATTCCAGATTGCTCAACCCTGGCAATAGCCTTTTCCACTACCTTGTCCATATCTATTAAGCGGCCGGCAGCCTCTTGCTCAAGTATCTTACGCGCCTCCTTGACCTTCATCTGACGCCTTTTTCTTTTCTTTGGAAAGATGTTTGACAACATGTCTTGAAGATTTGACTGCATCTCCTCCATGCCTGCTGCCGCAAATATCTCCACCATGGGGGCAGCAGGCCTTGCAGACACTTCAAGCTCAACGGGCCGGTCATCCAGCTTCCCCTCCCTGAGCATCTGTCTGAATCGTTCCCTCGTATCAGAGCTTGTCTCTTCCTGGCCAGTTGGCGTGCGGGGCAAAAGAAGGTCAAGAAGCCTTTCTTCAGCCTGCCTCTTTGCCTTTTCTTCGACCTTCTGTCTCTCCTCAGCCTTTACCATATCAACGGCAAGATGCGTCAGGTCCCGAATCATAGACTCAACATCTCTTCCAACATAACCAACCTCTGTAAACTTGCTGGCCTCTATCTTTAGAAATGGAGAACGAGCAAGTCTTGCAAGGCGTCTTGCTATCTCTGTTTTGCCTACACCTGTGGGGCCTATCATTATGATATTTTTTGGTGCTATCTCGTCTCTAAGCTCTTCTGGAACCTGTTGACGCCGCCACCTGTTCCTTAAAGCTATGGCCACGGATCGCTTGGCCTTTGCCTGTCCGATTATGTATTTATCAAGTTCTGCTACTATCTGCCTTGGGGTCAAGGGCTGAATCTCGTCCATAAGTTCCATGTTTTTCATTCTTTCTTTTCCTCCAAGGCCTCAAAAACCAGGTTTTGATTGGTGTATATGCAAATGTCTGCTGCAATCTCAAGGGACTTCTTTGCTATTTCCATAGCAGTAAGCCCGCTGTGGGCCACAAGGGC
>JALSQG010000148.1 GCA_026985565.1 Deltaproteobacteria bacterium | reverse complement strand
CGGGGTAAATGCCCTGTTCCTCACACGCATCAAAGAACCTTGATAGCCTTTTTTTTATTTTTTCATCTTTGAAATATGGGTTTCTATTTCTTACATCTTTTTTTCCAAGGCCTTTTTTAAAAAGGGTTGGCGAGACCAAAAGCCCCTGCTCAAAAGGTGAGATGACACAGTTTAGGCACCTTCTTTCCACCTTTCCGGCCTTAAGGACCTTTATTCCCTCCTTGTGTACCGGATTGAAGTGGACCTGGTGGGGTATGAGGCCTCCACTTGGAAGATGATATTTTACCTGCTCAACACTTAGGTTCCCTACCCCCCAGTATCTGGTTAAACCCTCTTCTTTGAGCTGTCTTAAGGCATCAATGGATTCATTTAAAGGCACGTCAGGATCTGGCCAATGTAGCTGGAAAAGATCGATGTAGTCGGTTCCAAGACGTTCAAGGCTTTCAATGAGAGCCAACCTCAGGGCCTCTGGCCTTGCATCATGCCATACCCTCCGCCCCTTTCTCCAAAGCCCGCCCTTTGTTGATATGAAGATGCGTTTTCTGACCCTTGAAAAGACCTTCCGTATGAGTTCCTCGCTTCTACCTTGAGCATAGAAGCCCGCTGTATCGAAATGCCTTACCCCCAGCTCATAGGCCTTCTCCAATGTTTTTATAGAAAGGGAAAGGTCGTGAGGTCCAAAACCTTCTCCACCCATGCTCCAGGTGCCAATCCACAGCCAGGGCATTGATGCAGCCTTACCCTTGACTGGTAAAAGCCCGGTCTTTACGATAAGCCTTGATCTTTCTTCACACCTTTCTTTCACATTCTTAACCCCCAAGACAAAACCGGTTTCCCCAAAATACCGAAAGCTGATTATAGTCTTTTTAAGATCATTTTACACAAAAGGTCATCTTTCACTCGTTTACCTTCTTGCCCCATGGAGGGTTTCTTCATATGATTGTTTTTAAATTATAGGATGCATTTTCTCTTATTTCGTCTTTTTTATCTCAAACACTTTTGAATTTGGGGGTGGAATGCAATGGATTATTCCCAGATACTCGAACAGCTTGACACGTTTTATATAGGAAGAGGGCTGGATCTTGAAACATCTGAATTGATGCCTGAACCGCTTTTATACAAAAGCAAGAATCTTACTACCCATGCAGCCATCATCGGCATGACTGGAAGTGGAAAAACGGGCCTTGGAATCAGCCTCATAGAAGAGGCAGCCATGGACAACATACCTGTCATTGTCATAGATCCAAAGGGCGATATGGGAAATCTCATGCTCGCCTTCCCGGAGCTAAGGCCAGAAGACTTCAGGCCATGGATCGATGAGACAGAGGCATCTGCAAAGAATATGAGCGTTGAAGAACTTGCAGAGAAGACTGCCAAGATGTGGAGACAGGGGCTTGAGAAGTGGTGGCAGGGACCTTCCAGGATAAGACGCTATCTATCCAAGGCGGAAAGACAAATTTACACACCTGGCGCCCTTGCAGGCACTCCAGTTTCCATCCTTGGAAACTTTGCTCCACCTGAAAGGGATATCCTTGAAGATGTGGACACATTGAACAGCCTCATTTCTTCTACTGTCACCGGACTTTTGGCCCTTGCCGGGATAGATGCAGACCCTTTAAAGAGCAGGGAACATCTCCTTGTCTCGAGCCTGTTCCTATATTTTTGGCGCCGGGGCCAGGCCCTCACCATGGAATCACTCATAGGCAGCATAATCAACCCGCCCTTTGACAAACTTGGCGTGCTTCCCCTTGAGACCATCTATCCGTCACAGCACAGAATGGAGCTTGCAATGAGCTTTAACACAGTGCTTGCAAGCCCAAATTTTTCCTCTTGGCTCAAGGGAGAGCCTCTTGAGATAGGAAATTTCCTTCATTCAAGGGATGGAAGGCCAAAGATCTCCATATTTACCCTTTCTCATTTGAGCGAGACAGAAAGGCAATTTTTTGTCACCATCCTGCTAAACAGATTCCTCAACTGGCTCAGACGACAACAGGGAAGTTCCACCCTCAAGGTCATGCTTTACATGGACGAGATATCAGGTTATTTCCCACCGGTTGCCACACCCCCAACCAAAAAACCCATGCTTCTTCTGCTAAAGCAGGCAAGGGCCTATGGAGCTGGCATCATCCTCTCCACCCAAAACCCTGTGGACCTGGACTACAAAGGTCTGTCTAACATCGGCACCTGGTTCATTGGAAGGCTACAGACAAAACAAGACCAGAACAGGGTCATAGATGGGCTAAAATCCGCATCTCAAAAGGGATTTGATGAAAAAAGCATCCGAAAGATTCTATCGTCCCTACCCAAAAGGACCTTTCTCATGCGGTCCGTTCACAGAGAAAAGCCGGTTATTTTTCAGACAAGGTGGGTAATGTCGTATCTGAGGGGCCCTCTGACCCTTGAAAACATAAAAAGACTTACGAGAAAAGATACAGCAGAAATGGAGCAGAAGCCCTTGCAAGAAGAAATGCATGATGATGCAAACCATGTTAAGTCGCAAATCTTTTCGGTGCGTGGGGTAAATACTCCTGTTTCATCCGCACCGGTGGCAGCCCCTGTCATTTCAAGCGCCATTCCTCAGTATTACCTGATACCTCCTGTTCCTGCAGATAGCTTCTATCTTGAGCCTGCAATCGTGGCAACTGCCCGGGTTAGATTTTTTGACAGCCGAAGAAACATAGACATGGTTCAGGATAAATCTGCAATCCTTTATCTTGATGAATCCACAGATGCTATAAACTGGGAAGATGGTGAAGACTTTGATGCAGAGATGGAAGATCTGTCAAAGACACAGCCGTCGTCTTGTTCCTATGCACCCCTTCCTCCCTTTGTCTTGAATGCCAGGACCCTTGGCCCAGTACTTAAATCATGGAAGGACTATCTGTATCACAACAGCAGGATAGAACTTTTCAGGATCAAGGGGCTAAAGCTGGAATCGCATCCCGGACAGGACATGGAGGACTTCAAGATGGAGGCAATGAACCTTCTCAAAGAGAAAAAGGCCCAGGCCATGGAAAAAATCGAGGCCAAATATGAAAGACAGTACCAGCGTCTCGAAGACAGACTAAACAGGGCAGTGGCCCGTCTTGAAAGAGAGAAGGCAGACGTGTCTGCAAGAGGGGTTGACACTGCGGTATCCTTTGGAGTTGCCATACTTGGGGCCCTTTTTGGCAGAAAGACCCTTTCTGCAACCACAGCCTCAAGGACAGGAAGGGGCATAAGAAGTGCAAGCCGCATGATGAGAGAAAAAGAAGACGTAAGGCATGCTCAAGATGAGGTGGAACGCATCAAAAGACAAATGGAGGAGCTTGAGTCGTCCATGCGTGAAGAGACAGATGCCCTTTCCCAACGTTTCTCCATAGACAAATACCCAATAGAGACCTTTTACATACGACCAAGAAGGAGTGATATCTCTGATGCAAAGGCATTTATTCTTTGGCATGCAACGCCCATCTGATGGATACCTTAGGCCGTGACAATACATTTTGTAAGTTGTAAAGTCCTGCGCTAATCAAAGACATAGTGCTATCTGGCAAAAGATAAGGATATGCAGGCATCACGTGTGATAGGAGCACTCCCAAAAAATACAGGAAAGCTCCTTCTTCTTACCTCCATCTTCTTTTTGAACTTTCTTTCAAGAATAATTCTTTCCCCGCTACTTCCGCAGATAAAAAGGGATCTTGCATTAAGTACCGGACAGGTTTCAGGATTTTTCTTTTTTCTAAGCCTTGGATACTTTTCCGCGCAGCTTGGTTCTGGTTTTGTCTCAGAAAGGATAGGACACAAAAACACCATCTTCATTTCCGTATCCCTTTCTGCCCTTTTTCTTTTTGTCCTTGGCTTTACCAACAAGCTTGGCCTTATCATCGGCTCAATCGTTTGCCTGGGCCTTGCAACCGGTCTTTATCTGCCTTCTGCCATTGCCACGATTACTTCGCTATTTGATAAGGACTTTTGGGGAAGGGCCGTCTCTGTCCATGAACTTGCACCAAACCTTGCATTCATCTCAGCGCCGGTGATAGCCTCCATCTTCCTTGAAAGATACAACTGGCATGTTTTGATGATGGTGATGGCCTTGTGCTGCCTCATAGTGGCAACTGTCATAGGGAGGACACAGATGGTATGCCGTCTTGGTACTGCCCCTGGTATCCTGGCTTGCAAAAAGTTTCTTTCCAAAAAGGAATTCTATCTGATGCTCCTCCTTTTTGCCCTTGGAATAACAAGCACTATAGGAATTTACAACATGCTGCCCATCTATCTTGTTTCAGAACACGGTTTCACCGAGGTTCAGGCCAACTATCTCGTAAGCATGTCACGGGTGGCAACCCTTGGCACTGCACTCCTTGGCGGTTACCTTTCAGATCTTTTCGGACCAAAAAGGATAATGGGCTGGGTACTTTTATTTACTGGCACCATCACATTCTTCCTTGGTATCACAAGTGGCGTTATGTTGAAGGCCGTTGTCTTTGTGCAACCCCTTCTGGCAGTCTGTTTTTTCCCTGCTGCCTTCTCATGCCTTTCTGCCATATCAAGTGATGAGGACAGAAACCTTCTAATATCCATGATCATACCCTTTGCATTTGTTATGGGTGCTGGAATAATGCCTACAATTATAGGCTGGATGGCAGACTACGGATTGTTTCAACAAGGTTTCATGATAGCCGGGGCATTTCTTGCATCAGGCATGGCACTTTCAAGCATGCTTCCCATTTCGGAAAAAGAATGAAAATAGCTTGTTGAAATCAGGAAGAATCATGTTTGTCTTTTGCCTATATTGTAGGTAGGGCTTCCCGAATCGCCTTTCAAGCTCTGACTCCTCCCTTGGTATCATCAGAAAAATTGTTATGAGCACATCGAGAAGGGCTATCAAGAACAAAACGAGATATCCGCTAAATACTGCTGCACCAAAAAACATCATAAAGTGTGAAAGGTAGGTTGGATGACGGCACAGATTGAAAGGAAAAGAGGTCTCAAGGCAGGCCTCTTCACCAGTGAGTTCATGAATGCCTGCGATACGTCTCCCAAGTTTGAACGCCATGGCTATCTGGAGCAAAAGGCCAAGTATTAGGAAAAAGAGGCCGAAAATACGTAAAAAACTGGGAAAATCAACCTGATAGCCAAGAAGGCTATCTAAATTGGACCATAATGCCAAGGCGACCAAAAGCCATATGAGGCCGGCAACAATAAGATAGAAAGGACCAAGGGTCTTTTTTAGCCCTGGCCACAGCCTCATTGGCAGCCAATATATTGGAATGACCGGCCACGCAACTATAACTGATACGGCTACCAGTTTCTCAAACCATATCAAGGCGTTGTCTCTTTAATGAAGGAACTGACTGTTTCCAAAATCTGCCCCCAAAGCCTCCTGCTCAAGGATCTGCTGACGCTTGAATATGAAGCCCTTTGACTTTTCAAGGACCGCTGCCAGATCCAAAATAAGCGCAATAGAGCCATCTCCGAGGATGGTTGCCCCGGCAAAACCTGGCTGATCCATAAGATAGTCTGAAAGTGGCTTTATTACCACCTCCTGCTGACCAATAAGGGCATCAACCCCGAGACAGGCTTCAACGTCTCCTGCCCGAACCCTGACGGCAAAGAACTTATCGTTGTCCTTATCGCCGCCGGTGCCTCTGAATATTGAGCCAAGACGTATAAAGGGCATGGTCTCTTGCCGCCTCGATATTATCTCGTAACCCTCAACTCGACTTATCTCTTTTTCATGTACCCTGAAGGTCTCAAATACGCTTGATACGGGAATGACCATGGCCTGGTGGCCAACCCGTACAATGAGACCTCGCACTATTGCCAAGGTAAGCGGAATTCTTATAAGGATAGTGGTCCCCTGGCCCTTTACGGACCTGACACTGACAGCACCTCCGGCACGCTCAACGTTCTTCTTTACCACATCAAGACCTACGCCTCTTCCGGAAAGGTCAGAGACTTCTTCTGATGTTGAAAAACCAGGGGCAAAGATGAGCTGAAATATCTGATTTTCAGTTAGAGACGAGATCTGATCAGGGTTTATGAGCCCAAGGCTGCTTGCTTTCTTCACGATCTGGTCCCTATCCAATCCTTTCCCATCGTCAGATACGGAAATTACTACAAAGTTTCCTTCCTGGGATGCAGAGATGGCCAGGCGACCCTTTGCAGGTTTTCCAAACCGTTTTCTTTCGTCAGGCGTTTCGATTCCGTGATCAAGGGCGTTTCTAATTATATGCTGAAGCGGATCGACAAGCTGCTCCATTATCTGCTTATCAAGGGCGGTGTCAGCTCCAGTGAGAAAAAGCTCCACATCCTTATCAAGCTTTTTACAGATGTCTCTCACCATTCTTGGAAAACGGTTGAAAAGATGTGACACCGGCAACATCCTTATTCTCATAACACCATCTTGTAGCTGGTTGGCTATTCGTTCAAGGGCCGAGACCTTTTCAGAAAGACCAAGAAGGATCTCCTTGAGCTGTCGAAGCTGATCTGTAGGGAGCATCCGAGACTCTGCGCATGTTGCATATAGCCTTTCAAGAAGGGCCTTGTCTTGTGCCATGGTTGAGCGAAGCACAACAAGCTCTGCGACATCTTCGAGGAGATGCTCTACCTTTTCCAGATTAACCCTTACAGTCTTTGAAGAAGACAGAGTTGAGGAAGAAGCGGCCTTTTTCTCAATATCGAATCCTCCAAATCCCTCAGGCAATGGACTTTGTGGTTGCCTTTCATGGACTTTGCCACCCATATCTTTAACATGCAACTCATTCAGGCCGCCCCCCTTCACGTCTTGGGCCGCACTATTATCCATAAGACTATCTATGGCACTATCTAGGATATCCAAGGATTCTGGATCTATGATTGTCGCATCTTCTTCAGATGGCTCAGAAACATCAGGGGAGGTGCTCATTGCCTCGAAATCGCTTAAAAGGTCATAAAGCCCTGGAAGCGCACCAGAAAGCTGATCCAAGAGTGTACGAAAAAGGGCGGGATCGTAACTATTTGAATTACTAAGAAGCTCTGCAAGGCGTTCCTCCCATTCCTCAAAGATCCTCACAACCTCCATGTAATCCATGTAATTTGCAGAGGTCTTGAGTTTGTCTATGGCACCCTGGCACCTGTCCGCCCATTCCTGATCGAATTCATCAGGGATTTGAAAAAGAGGAAGGCCCTCCTCTTTGAAAAAATCAAGAAATATCTCATAAAGCTCCTTATCCTCTTCGAAAATAGCTGTGCCCTCTTGAGCCTTGGAGGTTTTTGAATCTTCTATCTTAAGACCTATCCTTTTATCTAAGGCCTCCCTTATGCCCTTTAAAAGGGCCTCTATTTTTCCATCTGTAAGCTCCTGATTCTCTTTTTCTGCCAACTCTTCTGCCACGTCCTTGATATCACCAAGAAGCAACTCATGCCCCATATAGTTTGTTACTCTCTCCATATCCTGGATTATTGGCATAAGGGCCTCTGAAGTCACAGGCTTGTTTGAGCACAAAGATGAAAGCTGCCTGTAAAGGGTTGACATTTCTTCATGAAAGATGGTCAAAAGCTCCTTGTCTTCGTCATCGGTTATTTCCACCCCTTTTTCATGCTCGTTTTCATTGGATCTTTGAGTAGTTTCCTGGCCATTTGAAACGGCTTCCAACTCCTTGATCAAGGGGGATACATCCAGTGTCTCCTTATGATTTTTTTCAATATCATCAAGAAGTCTTCTGAAGAAATCAACCACCTTAAAAATTGCGTCAAAGGCGGACTGATTTAGCAGCATCTGTCCCTGTCTTGCCATATCCATAAGATTTTCCACCTTATGGGCTAGCTCCCCCATTGAGGAAAATCCCATATAGTTTGCCGCTCCCTTAATACTGTGCATGTTGCGGAAGCAGTCATTGAGAATGGATCCGTCGTCTGGTTGCTGCTCAAGGAGAAGCAGGTTGGGCTCGAACTCTTCCAGGTTTTCCTGGACCTCCTGCACGAAATCCTGCCACATTTCCTTATCAAACTCTGCCATAATGCCCACCTCTACATATTTTCCTTACTCATGATATCAAAAAGCCTGTGATGGTCCTTTTTTTCTATAAAACCTAAGGTGCCTATCTCTTTTGCCTCTGAGATCACCTTTGGATCCTTGACAAGGCTCATGAAAAGTATCTTTGCCTTTGGATCTTTTTCCCTGATCATGCGGGCACCTGCTATTCCATCCACTCCCCTCATGGTCACATCCATGATCACAAGGTCTGGGTTTAATTCCTGATACAGATCAAATGCCTCCTTGCCATCCCTTGCAGTAGCAAGCACCCTATGACCAGCCTCTTCGAGAAGGCTTTTAAGACGCTTTCTCATGAAACTTGAATCATCTACCACCAAAACCCTGAGCACCCTGACCTCCTGTCGTTAACTCCCAGATATCCA
>JALSQG010000147.1 GCA_026985565.1 Deltaproteobacteria bacterium | reverse complement strand
GAAAATCAGGATACTGCCCTTCTTGGCATGACGTTCCTGAAATACTTTCACGTCACTACAAATGCCAACGATGGAACAATGATCATATCAAAATAAGTAAGAGAAACCCTCCTCTTCTCTTAGACATGGGGCCTGTCCCTAAAGGGATAAGGCCCCTTTTATTTCCACTCCCCCTTTATATCTATTACGGTTATTTCCGGTGGGACACCAATTCTTATTGGAAAACCTTTTGTAGTCCCAAGGCCTGGATTTACATAAAGCCACCGCCCCTTTCCTGTTGAAAAAAGCCCCTTTATATGGCGATAATCCTTATCTGGAAAAACTATTGGCAAAAAACATTTAGGCATCCAAACCTGCCCTCCGTGGGTATTACCAGAAAGCCAAAGAAGCCTCGCATCATCAGGTAACATGGACCAATAGTTTGAAAAATGGCTTAACACTAAAACTGGTATCTTTTGCCTAACATATTTTTGTAAGGTCCCTCCCCAAAACCGGTAAAAGGCATTAGGATCATCACCAGTAGAGGGAGAAATACCACAGATGCTCAATCTTTTCCCATCTGTTAAATCCGTAGAGGCACAATTGTCCCTTAAAAAGGTTGGGCTTTTCCTTAACCTGTGTATATTCCCTTTTTCGTGACAGAAAAAACATCTTTGCGGCCCAAGGCTCAAATCAGAGTCTCCGAGCACAACATATACCCCGTGCCTGCTTTTAAGGCCGCGCAAAAACTTCATTACACTTGAGTGTTTGCCACCCCATTGACCAAGATCACCCGTAACACAAACAATGTCTGCATCCAGGTCATTTATCCGCTTGATTACCCGTTTGTATCTGGCATCAAGCTCAGTAAGGTGGATGTCTGAGATATGAACCAGCCTCAACTTTCCCCAGGCCCTGTATAAATCTTCGTCTTGAATCTCAACATATCGCACTGTGACCAGGCCTGGCTCTACGAACCGACCGTAAATGAAAACTGTCAGTACGGATACAATGAAGGCTGTAACTATCTTTTTAAATTTGGTATTTTTGGCACCAGTCATTTACAGTTATGATTTACGGACATCAAAAAATTTATGAAACCATATTATCAAAATCTCATAATCATTCTTCATGGACCAAGATACCCTGAAAATATCGGGGCTGCTGCACGTTGCATGAAAAATATGGGCCTTCGCCACCTTAGAGTTGTTAGCCCCCTTAATTGGGACGAAGAAAAGATCCTTAAAATGGCAACCCACGAGGCTGCAGATATAGTTCATGACGCCAAAATCTTTGATAATCTGGTTGATGCGGTTTCTGATCTTCACTTTCTTGCTGGGACCACGGCCAGAACCGGAAGGAAAAGAAGGCCCACAGACACCCCGGCAACCATAGCAAAGGAACTTGCCTCCATGCCTGCCCATATCAGGTCAGGCATACTGTTTGGATCGGAAAAATGGGGGCTCGGAAACGATGCCATTGGCCTTTGCGACTCTGTAGTCACCATACCTACTGCCAATTTTTCCTCCCTTAATCTAGCCCAAAGCGTTATGATAATATGTTATGAGATAATGATGGCATCAGGTAAGGCAACATCACTTTATAAGCCGCGCATTGCAACCATCAGGGAGAAGGAGGGCATGTTCCAGCATCTTATGGAGGTCTTTGAGGTAATTGGCCTTTACCAGAAACAGACACCCTCTTATTGGCTGCAAAACGCTAGGCGTTTTTTCAGGAGAAAGGATCTTACGGCCAGGGATGTCAAGATGATTAGGGGCTTTTTGAGACAGATTATCTGGGCGGTAAGGCGTTAAAATGGCCAAAAGCCTTTGGCGTAAGACTATTTGGATAATGGCCTTTGCGCTCCTTGCTTGCCTTGTTTCAGCAATTCCCGTTCGTGCAGACGAGCCTCCAATTGGCATCTTTTTGTCATCAAAGATACGGCCCTATATCCAGGCACTTCACGGACTTGAAGATGAACTTGACTTTGACTATCAGGTCTTTGATCTAAGTGAAAACTACGAGCTTGCCAAACATTACGCCAAGAGCAGACGTTTCCAGACAGCCATTGCCATTGGCCCAGAGGCCATAAGGCTCATCTATGAATTTGGAAACGCCATTCCCAACAAGTTTGCCATAATGGCCCTTGATCTTGAAAACTTGGTTGGCGATCACGAGATCTGTGGCATAGATCTGCGTATTCCCATCTCCTTTGAGATTAACGTCTTAGGAGAAAAATTTGGCCCTGATAGAAAGGTGGCGATCCTTTACAACAAGGCCGAAAATGGCCGCTATGTAAGCCAGGCCATTGCCGCTGCCAATCATAACAAACTCCAGATCATTCCTGTAGAGGTTAAAGACCCCACGGAAATCATGAAAAAACTGGAGCCTCTTCTTGATAAAATAGATATAATCCTGTTTATTCCAGATTCTGTTGTGATTTCGGAAAAAATAGTAACCCACATCACCAAAACGGCCCTGTTGAATGGAGTTGCAGTATGCGGTTTCAACCGCTTCTTTTATGAAACAGGGGCCCTGTTATCTTTTATCATCGACTATGAAGAGGTGGGGAGACAGGCAGCAAGGCTTGTTGAAAAACTGATTCGGCAGCATATTTGTACATTTACTCCTCCAAAGGTGGAACTTCTCTGGAACAATCAGGCGTTTAAAATACTTTTGAAGGTACGACCAGACAGATGGCACAATCTAAAGGGAAAGGAGGCCTCCAAATGAAAAAGGCCTTTTTCCCATTACGCAATCTTACCTTTCAGCAGCGCCTTGTACTTGGCATAGCCATTTTGATGGCCGTTACCACCCTGAGCCTTGGTGTTGCCGGTACCCAGCTTGCCAAAAATTTCTTGCTGATACGCTTTAGTGACAGGATGGACTTTTTGGCCAAATACCTTGCTGCAAACAGTGAGCTTGGGATCTTACTCGGGGACAAAAAAATGCTAAAGCGGCTTGCCACCAATCTCCTTGCAGAACAGGACGTGGTCAGGGTAAGCATCAAAGACAGCAAGGGCCATCTTCTTGCAAACGTGGCATCAAAGCGCAAAGCGCAACATGTGAACAAAACAGAGGCAAAAGTATGGCTTACTACGGCCTCTGAAAACATCGTCTTTGGCACGGGCAAAAATAGCAGAAAGGTCATTGGCACCGTTGAGATCTACTATATAACAGCCAGTATAGATCAACTATTTACCAAGCTTCGCACCCGTTATTTGGTGCTAAGCGTTTTTATATTCTTGTCAGGGGTGATATTTTTTCTGATTTTTACCAAGTCCCTTACTGCCCCTCTTGCAAATCTGATAAAGGCTGCTCAAAAGGTTGCCCAGGGGGATCTGGAAGTGAGGCTTAAAAAGGGATCACTACCTGAGACAAGAAAGCTTGCCTCTGCCTTTAACACCATGACAGAAGCACTAAAGGAAAGCAGAAAGGACCTTGAGGAGACCTATCAGAAACTCATACAGGAACAGGCACTGGCAGAGGTAGGCCACTTTGCCGTAACTGTTGCCCATGAGGTCAAAAACCCCCTTGGTATCATAAAAGGGGCCCTTGATATTCTGAAAAAGAAAGAGATCGATGAAGATATGAGGGCTACCATGATCTCTTATGTGGAAGACGAGATAAGGAGGCTGGATCTACTTATCAGAGATTTTCTCGACTTTTCAAGGCCGCGTGCCCTTGATTTTTCAAGGACCGATCTTGCCCTCCTTATGGATGAGACAGTAAGGCGATTACAACTGGAATGGGAGCCAAAGGAAATTACCATTTCATATAAAAAGGATGTAGAAAATGCTTACATCCAGGCAGATGAGGAGGCCCTGTCAAGGGCAGTGATAAATATTTTGAAAAATGCATGTGAGGTTTCCCCAAAAGGTGAAGAGGTTTTGATTCATCTGACAGATGAAGGGGCCACTTACAGATTGAGCATTTCTGACAAGGGACCTGGCATACCGGATGAGCAGAAAAAAAAGATTTTCGAGCCTTTTTTTACAGACAAGTCCAAAGGCACAGGCCTTGGCCTTACACTTACAAAAAAGATTATTGAGGCCCACATGGGGCAAATAGAGGTAAAAGACAACGAACCAAGAGGAACCAGGATAGAAATAATCTTTTGGAAGATGAATGGGTGACCATGGCAAGGATATTAATAGTAGACGACGAAGAAAAGATAAGACACATCCTATCCATCATGCTAAAGATCAAGGGCCACTTGGCACTTGAGGCAGCAAACGGAAGGCAGGCCTTGAAGGTCCTTGACAAGGAGCCAGTGGATGTGGTCATCACCGATCTTCGTATGCCTGAAATGGATGGCTTCGAGCTCCTTGAAGAGATAAAAAAGTCTGAGACCCCTATTCCAGTAATAGTTATAACGGCCTTTGCCACTATAGAGTCAGCAGTTGAGGCAATGAAGAAAGGGGCGGTGGATTACATAACAAAGCCCTTTGAAGAAAACCAGATCCTTCTTGCAGTTGAAAAGGCCCTGGGCCTTTCAAGGATCATAAAGGAAAACATCGATCTAAGACGCAAGCTTGAAAAGGTATCCAAGAGTGGGGAAATCGTTTGTGTCTCTTCCCAGATGCAACAGGTCATGGATCTTGCCCTGAAGGTTGCACAAAAGTCTGATACCACCGTCCTTATCACTGGTGAGTCAGGAACTGGCAAGGAGGTGGTTGCAAGGTTCATCCACGACAACAGCCCCAGACGTGGCGCAAGATTCGTTGCATTAAACTGTGCGGCCATTACAGACACCCTTGTTGAAAGCACACTTTTTGGTCACGAAAAGGGGGCTTTTACCGGTGCAGATCAATCCAAACAGGGCGTCTTCGAATATGCATCAGGAGGCACCTTGTTTCTGGATGAAATTGGAGACCTCCCTCTTGAGGCCCAGGCCAAGCTTCTAAGGGCCCTCCAAGAAAAAACCATTCAACGTGTGGGCGGAAACGAACCCATAAAGGTGGACGTAAGGGTTATATGCGCAACCAACCAAGACCTTGAAAAGCTGGTGGAAAAAGGCGAATTCAGACAGGACCTGTTTTTCCGCATAAACGTCTTCCCCCTTCACATTCCCCCTTTAAGGGAAAGAAAGGAGGCAATAATCCCCCTTGCCGAGTTTTTCGTGAGCAGATTCCTCGACTCTTACGAGTTTGACCAGCTCATAACAGATGGGGCAAAGAGGATTCTTAAACAGTACAACTGGCCGGGAAATATAAGAGAGCTTGCAAACACCATGGAAAGGGCCGCTATCCTGGCTGGGCTACCACCCATCACGTCAGAGCATCTTTCTTTTCTTTATGAGCAGAACCTGACCCCTCAAACTAAGCAGTTCAAGCTTCCAGAAGAGGGGATACGTCTTGAAGAACTTGAAAAGGACCTTATCAGGCAGGCCCTTGAAATGACAGGAGGCAACCAGAGTGCAGCAGCAAAACTCTTGGGCCTTACGCGGTCTAAGTTTCGTACCAGGCTCAAACAGCTGGAGGAAAACAATTGATTTGGCGTAATAAAAAGGCACTTAAAATATCTTTGACAGTAATACTGATTTTACTGCCTGCCCTTGGCAGTATCGAAAAGGTATCTGCATCTGCCTCAGCAGTGCCTACCAAGGTACTTTTTGTTGGCGAAGATATCTCTGTGGTCACGAGTGCATCCAAGCATCCGGAGTCTCCAGCCAAGGCCCCAGCGGTAGTCTCCCTGATAGACAGAAAACAGATAGAAAGGTATGGCATTCGTACCCTTGGCGAGGCCCTTGCCATGACGCCCGGATTCTACATTGCAAACAGGGAGGCAGGGGGGCAGCCATTTTTCAGGGGTATTCCAGATAGCTTCCTCTTTCTCTACGACTCGGTACCTATGACATCTGACAGCACCAAATCCATCTTCCCCCTTGGAGAGGAATTAAGCCTCGATATGGTCAAGCGCATAGAAATCATAAAAGGGCCTGCATCGGTCCTTTGGGGGCCTGATGCATTTGCAGGTGTTGTAAACATAGTGCCCCTTGAAGGTAGGGACATTGACGGCGTAAAGCTCAATTTGAGGGGTGGAAGCCCAGACCACGAAGGTCACTTCACTGTGAGTATGGGCAAAAATTTTGGCCTGTGGGAAGGCTTTGTTGCAGTATCTGCCACATCCAGACGAGCCTTTAATCGCACCTACAACGTGCTTGAATGCACTGACGAACAGACGTGCACCAATCCGTATATCAGGGGAAAAGACACCCTCGATGATTCAAAATATCTTGAAACAGTCTTCAATCTTTCATGGAAACAGTGGCTTAAGATATCTGGCAGGTGGTCCACCATGACGGACCGTTATGTGGTTGGGGAAATGGACTCAGACAAAAAATGGGCTGCCAAGAAAAAGATTCCATTCAGATTCATAAGACTTGAGGCACAAAAAGGGCTCGGCCTCTACAAGTTTCATTTCAACACCTATTACAGCAAGATACCTTTTGAAGAACAGCTTGTGGACGTCTCATGGCATTCAAACAGTCACGTGTACTATGGAGAGATCTTTGTTGACAGACAGCTCTGGGACTCTACTGGGCTGGTTACCATAGGCACATCGTACAGGTACAACAGGATAACAGGGGCTGTGCTTTCAAAGAGTTTTCTTCCAGATTACCTACAGCCTGGAAATCCACTTTTTACCCCCATAATAAATCAGAAGGATTTCAATACGAGCCTTTTCTCCGTGTACGGGCAGCTTCGCAAACACTGGAAATGGTTTGACATTTGGGCAGGGCTCAGGTTCGATGACCACAACCAGTATGATAATTCTGTCTCATACAATATAGGTGCTGGGTTCCATCCCATCTCATCCCTTAGGCTAAAACTTCTCCTTGGGACGGCCTATCGCACTCCGTATAACACACAGATCGTTAATCGAAAGGACATGGACCCAGAGAAGATTCAAAATGCCAGCCTTTATCTTGACTGGACTCCGAGCAAAAATATACACGTCACAACAACAACCTTCTGGAACAAGATAAAACATCATGTGAATGAAGATCCAAACGGGGGCCTTTCCAGGCCAAATTCCCAAGACATTTACGGAATCGAGGCGACTCTTAACTGGAGACCCACATATTGGTTGAATCTATGGATGAATGGAACCTTTTTCAACAACTACGGAGATGATGAGGATTACAAGGTGCTCGACTACATCATCATAGAGCCTGACGGGACCTTTAAGCCATTTTATTCCACCTGGCAGACCCCTTTTGAGACAGGGCCCAAAAACATCTTCAACCTCGGGGCAGAATTTCGCATTACCCAACACATAGATCTGTCTGCAAAACTTCGCTACGCACGCTCTGCCACTGGCTACTACAACAAGGGAACAGACAAATTTTCAAGCACCAACACCTGGATAACAGATCTGAGCGCCACGTACAAAGATGCTCTTTTAAGACACCTTGATGCACAAATTGCCATCAAAAACCTGTTTGACAACAAATACAGGGTTCCTGGAATCTACAGCAAGAAAAGGGTCGACCCCTTTGCACTATATCTTTCTTTGAAATATAGATTCTAAGGCCAAGGCAAATGGATTATGCCCTGGCCTGCAATCCACTAACGCCAAAAATCTACGATCTTGCTGGCGTGGGTCTGCTCTTTTCTAAGAACGTCAGCCTTGTTGAAATCTGCTGCTGCCGCCTCCTCTTCACCGAGCTTATCGAAAACCTCGCTCCTTAGAAAATATGCAGGGGCATAATCAGGGGCAAGATCAATGGCACGAGAAAGGGCCTCTACAGCCTCGTCGAGTTCTTCATTTTTGAGGTGAATTGCCCCCTTGTGATAGTGAAACCTATGATTCTCAGGATCAGCCTCTATGGCCTTGTTGATATCCTCTAAGGCCTTTTCGTTATCTCCCTTTCTAAGATAGGCAATGGCCCGCGCCTGATACGCCTTTGCAAATCCAGGCTCAAGCTCTATAACCTTGGTAAAGACCTCAATGGCCTCGTCATACTCTTCATCCATGAACTTGAACTGGCCATCTGTAAAAAGCTCATCTACTTCAGGGGTCATTTCATCACCTCCTCTTTCTCAATTTTTTTTGAATCTTAAACCAATTTGGCCCTGTTTTCTACAATGAAAAAGGCCGGCTGTTACACCGGCCTTTTATTATCATGGATAGAAAGATGTGTTTCTTAGGATGCGCAGGCCTTTTCAAGATTTGGTACCATCTGTTTCTTACGACTCATAACGCCTGGCAGCCAAACGGTCTTTCCTTCAAGCTTTGCGCCAAAGGCCTTCTCTATGATGGATGGATCATCAGTAACTGCCATGAGATCCGTACCTTCCTTCATGATGTCGGTAAGCATCAGGAATATGCTGTGGGCATTCTTTTCCTGCTTAATCTTTTCAAGCTCAGCATAGAGATCGTCTCGTATCTTGTCGAT
>JALSQG010000146.1 GCA_026985565.1 Deltaproteobacteria bacterium | reverse complement strand
GTCAAAAATCTGGTTCTTATTCCTGGAAGCGGATTCATTCCCGGGATTGCTAACCTTTACTATTTTCAAAAGCTTAAGATTCTAAGGGCGCTAAAGAGGCTCGATTTCGATTTTGTGGTCTTGGATCTTGGTGCTGGCACAAGTTACAATGTCATTGATTTTTTTTCCATCACCCGTTCTGGCATAGTAGTTACAAATCCAGAGCCAACAGCCATATTGAATGCGTACGAATTTATAAAAAATGTGCTTTTTCGCATATTTTCTCGTGCATTCAAGCAGGGGCACATTGCCCTTGAGATTATAGAGGCCCACAAGTTTGGGGAAAATCAGGAGCAGGGAACATCCGTCAGGGACCTTGTGGAACAGCTTGAGCAGGTGGATGCCCATGCCGCAAAAAAAGTCATTAGCATATGCAAGGAATTTACGCCCTATCTCGTGTTGAACATGGTGCGTTCAGAAAGGCATAGCAGTGCCATCGCATCAAATCTCATGGATATCTGTAAGAATTTTCTCGACATAAGCCTGAAATATCTCGGATCGGTCCCAAGGGATGACAGGGTCTCAAGAGAGCTTGTAAAACTTAAAAACGTGATGCTCTCTAAGCCAGAGTCTCCTGCAGCAAAGGCCATATCAGAACTTGCCACAAGGTGTCTTACTGGTTTTTCAACCATAGATGTGCCTTTTGAGGAAAGTGCTGAAAAGGATGATTTTAGGCATGAAAAGCAAAATGGGCTAAAGACAGGAAGAAGCGAGAAGGAGGATCTGGCCTCTTTGCTTGAGCGTTTTTTCCTGGTGCTTGAAAAGGATGAGGCCCATTCAAAAGAAGGCGAAAAGGCCTTTAGCCCCGAGGAAGTTTCTGCCCTTTCCATTCTCAATCCAAGGCCACAGATGGAAGAACAAGAGCTTACACCCATATTTGAACGAGACGTGGAACTTGCCCTTGATAACTTTGAAGTCCCTTCAAACCTTAGACAGCTTTTGGCCTTTATTTCTGAGCTCACCCACCTTGAAGATGCCATTAAACAGGGCAAATCCAGTCAACTTGCCGTCTCAGAGGATGAGCTTGCAGATGCCTGGTTCAAGACAGGGCTCATGCTGGCTGAGGCTGGGCAGTTTTCTTCGGCCCTTCGTTCTTTTAAAAGGGCCACAGGTCTTAGAAAGGTATTTGCCGAAGCATGCTTGAATTCAGCCTGCTGCCTCATTCTCCTTGGCGAAATCGAAGAGGCAGTAAAAGTGCTTAGCAAGCTCAAAAAGAACGACAAAGGTGAGAAAACCTCTATTTTCCATCAAACGGTCTTTAACCTTTCCCTGGCATTTTTTCTACTTGGAGAATATGAAAATGTCATAGAAACCCTTTCTTTCATAAAGGAATCACCTTGTTTTCAAGATAGATGCATCAATATGGAGGCCTTCTCCAGATTTTTCCTTGGCCAACTCAAGGAGGCTGCAGATTTGTGGCAAAGGAGCAACAAAGACTTTTCCGCCTTTAATATGGCAGTTGCCTTGTCGCTTTTGGGTAAATATCAAGGGGCCATTTCTGCCCTTGATTCCTTTTTGAAGGCCAACAAAAATCATCCTGCAGCAAACGCCCTCATGTCTGTCTGCCTCTTCAATCTTGAAAAAAAAGAAGATGCATTTGGCCATCTTGAAAGGGCAATCGGTGTGGAACCATTCAATGTCAGGTTCAGGTCCCTTATGGCCTTTTATGCATTCAAAACGGGTAGGATGGACAGGGCATTTAAAGAAGCAGATCTAATAGCCAAGCTAAGGCCGTCCAATCAGGATCTCCTCGATCTTGTCACTGAAATAAGGCATGGGCTCGGATCTCATTAGCAAAATCGTGGAAAACATTTTCCACATTTTCGATAAAGTGGAAAAATTTTTCCTTTTATAATTTATGCCAAAGGGATTTACCCTGGATATGCAGGCCTTTTGGCTG
>JALSQG010000145.1 GCA_026985565.1 Deltaproteobacteria bacterium | reverse complement strand
CCTTGTCTGGAGAAATCTTGTCTAACAGCTCTCCATGGGTCATTAACTCAAAGGCATAGGTAAGAAGTCCGTCACCTGCCAGGATGGCTATGGCCTCGCCAAAAACCTTGTGGCAGGTGGGCTTTCCGCGCCTCAGATCATCATCATCCATTGCAGGCAGATCATCATGGATAAGAGAATACGTATGCACACATTCCATTGCGCAGGCAGCAGGCATGATCTCCATGAAATTACCGCCTACTGCCTCGCAGGCTGCCATCATAAGAATTGGCCTGACCCTTTTACCTCCTGCTGAAAGACTGTAGCGCATTGCCTCTACCACCTTGCCAGATGGCCCTGAAGGAGAAGGTAGCAGCCTGTCAAGGTGGTGGTCAACTATCTCTTTCCTTTCTTGGATGTACTCTTTTAAATGGAAGTTGCTCATCTCTTCTTATGGAGGACGTTGGAAAAATTTTGTCAATTGGAAAAAGATTAGACCTGTAAGATTAACTTTTCTTTCCAGAATCTGTCAAACTTTTTTTGGAAGGCACAAACCTGGGATAAAAAGTGGCACACAAACGAAGTAAGACGTGGATAGATGGTCGGGGCGGAGGGATTTGAACCCCCGGCCCTCTGCTCCCAAAGCAGATGCGCTACCAGACTGCGCCACGCCCCGACAATACTTTTGGGAAAAGCGGGTGTTGTTTACCATAAAAGAAAGAGCAGTTCAAGTTATTCATTTCCCAGCATCATTACCCCTTTATAAAGATAGTCAAGCCCTGATGCCACGGTTAAAATAGATGTGAGTATGTAGCAGCAAACAAGGATCCTTGTTAGATCCATATGGGTCACAGTGGCAAAGAGTACAGTAAACACAGTTAGAAGCTGGAACAAGGTGGTAAGCTTGCTAATGATAGTGGGGTGAATCTCGATTCCAGACTGAAAAAGAAGCAGCACAAGGACCCCAAAGACTATGATTATATCGCGGCTAATTACAGTGACGGCAAGCCAGTTAGGCACTAAGCCCATGACTGCCAGGGTAATGTATGCAGAGGCCAGAAGGGCCTTGTCTGCTATTGGATCGAGAATGGCCCCTATCCTGGTTTTCTGTTTCATGACCCTTGCCAGAAACCCATCGAGCCCATCGGATATCCCGGCTGCTGCAAAGACCACGAAGGCAAGATCGTATCTTTCATTTATCAGGAATATAACGAGAAGAGGCGTAAGGAGTATTCTAAGTATGGTCAGAAGATTTGGAATATTCAATGGACTGCCTTCCAGATATCAGGGGCATTAAGCAGCCTTTCAGGGTCGAACCACCTGATACCTGGCTCCTTTTTGAACCATGTGATCTGTCTTTTTGCATAGCGGCGCGTGTCCCTTTTCATTTCCATAATGGCCTGATCCAGTTCCTTTTCCTTCATGAGGTAGGAGATAATATGCCGGTATCCGATGGATTGCAAGGGCTTAAGCCCTGGGTCAAGCCCCTTCTCCAAAAGCCCAGATACCTCTTGAATAAGCCCCTGTTCAAGCATCTGGTCAACACGCCTGTCAATCCTGTCATAAAGCCTCTCACGTTTTGTCATAAGCCCTATCTTGAAAAACCTGTACCTCCTAACAGGTAATAAGGCGGTTGATTCAACCTGATCCCTTGGGTGTTTGGTATAGAGCAATATCTCAAAACTTCTTATGAGCCTATAGGTGTCTTTTGGATGAATGGCCAAGGCCCTTTTCTCATCAAGGGAGGCAAGGATCTCATGAACCCTTTCGTGGCCAAGCTGTCTTATCATCTGTTTTATTCTTTCTCTAAGGGCTGGAACAGCTCCAGGAAGCATGTCAAGACCCTGCTCAAGACACTTAAGATAAAAACCTGTGCCTCCAACAAGTATGGGTACACACCCGTGCCCCACCACCCGTTCTATGGCCCTTGCAGCAAGCCTCATGAAGCTTGCTGCATCCATAACATCCCATGGCTCCCGTATATCAATAAGATGATGACGAACCATTTGCCTTTCCTGTCTGGTGGGCTTTGCAGAGCCGATATCAAGCCTGCGATACAGCTGAATTGAATCAAGATTGACGATCTGGCCCCTTAGCCTTGTTGCAAGCCTTATGGAAACAGCAGTTTTTCCAGTTGCCGTGGGCCCTACGACTGCCACGACAGGAAAGGTGTCAGGCAGATTTGCAGACTCGATCACTTCCTGAAGAACCTTTTTTGAAGATCTTCCAGACCAATTTTAATCATTATAGGCCTTCCGTGAGGACAGTTTGAAACCCCCTCTTTCATGCAGTCCTTGACCAGAGAGGCCATCTCCATCACATTTAGCCTTTTTCCAGCCTTTACAGCCATGGAACAGGCAAGACGTGACAGCGCCCCCCTTAAAAGCTCGCTTTTACTGGTTTCAGGATTTTCCATCAAAAAAACCACAACCTCGTCAATCAACCTGAGATTTCCCCTATCTTTTGAAAATGAAAGTGTCTTTGGAAGCGACCTGACTACGACTTGATTCTCTCCAAAAGGATCTACATCAATGCCAAGTTTATCGAAAAGCTGTTTTGCAAAAGGAAAATTTTCCATCTTTTCTGCATCAACATCAACTACGTGGGGCACAAGCAAAGGCTGTTTAATAACACCTTGGCCATCAAGTTCATTTGTAAGTCTTTTGTAGATCAAGGCCTCATGGGCTGCATGCTGATCAAGTATGCATAGCTCATCATCAAGCTGAAACAGTATGTAGGAGTCATGAAACTGACCTACTATCTCAAAGGGTTGATGGTTGAAATTGTCTGATGAATAAGAAGATTTGGCCTTCTCGCCAACTTCTTCCGTTTCTTCCGGATAAAGACCAGGCTCTTGCACCTCAAATTTTTCAGAGAACGACTCTTTCTCCCAGGGAAGTGGAATCGTGTGTCTTTGTCCAACATCTTGCACATCTGACACTGGCGCCTGCCCTTTTTCACCAAGGGATGCTACGGCAGCTGCGGTGCCAGTAGAAGAGTCTTTTTCAAGGGCCTTTCTAAGGGCATGAAAGATGAGCCTATATATGTCATTTGGACTTTCAAAACGAACTTCGTTCTTGGTTGGATGCACATTTACGTCCACAAGCCCTGGATCTATATCAATAAATATCGCTCCAGCCGGGTTGTTACCCTTTACGATAAAGCCCTTCATGGCATCAAGTGTTGCCCGCCACATAACAGGGCTTGTTACTGGCCGTCTGTTCAAAAAGAAATACAGATGTCTTGATGATAGCCTCACATCCCTTGGGGAGGCCAGATAGCCAAAAAGATTTAGCCCACTTGCACTTGCCTTAACATCTATCAAGGCCTCACATACCTTTTTGCCCAAAAGGGGTGAGATTCGTCTTATAAGGGAATCTCCAGACCTTGCCAAAAGCGTTTGCCTATCTCCCCTTTTAAGCCTGAACTCCACCTCCGGCCAGGCAGCAGTAAAAAGCTGCACCATTTTAAGGCATCTTGAGTATTCTGCCTGGTCTGATTTCAGAAACTTTGCCCTTGCAGGTAGCCTAAGAAACAGATCCTCCACCCGAACCACTGTGCCAGGAGCACAAGGAGAGGGTTTTACAACCTTATTTTTTCCAAAGGAGACCTGCACCATCCAGCCCTCTTCATTATTCTTCTTACAAGAGCTTATTGAAAGCCTGCTGACAGCCCCTATGCTTGAAAGGGCCTCACCCCTGAAACCAAGAGTGGTAATGCACGAAAGGTCTTCGGCCCTTCCTATTTTGCTTGTACAGTGAGGCTCAACAGACATTTCAAGGTCCTGACGGGACATGCCAACACCATTGTCCTTAATTTCTATCAGCTGCTTCCCGCCTGCCAAGAGCCTTATCTCTATTGAAGTTGCCCCTGCATCCAAGGCATTTTCCACAAGCTCTTTTACCACCGAGGCAGGTCGCTCTACCACCTCACCTGCTGCAATCTGGTTTGCCAAATGGGCAGGAAGCCTTCTTATGGTTGGCATATCAACCAAGGCCTCGTCTTTGGCTCAAAAACTGATGGATGTTCCGTGCCACCCTTTCTGAAATACCAGGAACCGCCATCAGTTCCTGGACAGTAGCAGATGCGACCCCTTTTATGCTGCCAAAATGCTTTAGAAGTAACTTCTGTCTTTTTGGCCCAACACCTGGAATGTCAAGTATTCGCGAGTACATGGATCTTTTCATCCTTTTTCTTCTGTGACGGTCAAGACCAAACCTGTGTGCCTCATCCCTGACCCTCTGACAGAACCTCAGGACCACGTTGTTCCGTTCAAGGATTATAGGCGAATCACCTTCAGGAAGATATATCTTTTCTCCTTCATCGTCCCTGTCTTTTGCAAGGGAGACAATATCCACGGTATTTAAAAGGCCATGATCTTTAAGGACCTCTAAAGCTACAGAAAGCTGCCCCCTGCCCCCGTCTATGACAAAAAGATCTGGTAAATCCCCTCTCCTTAACCCGGACTTAATACGTCGGGACATTACTTCCCTTATCATGGAATAATCATCAGGCCCAGGCTGGCTTATATTGTAATAACGATAGCGCACCTTTTGTGCCAAACCATCCTTGAAGCTTACAATACTTCCTATGGAATCGACTCCGCAAGTGTTGGATATGTCTATGCCTTCCACATGCAGTGGAAGCCTTTTAAGCCCAAGAACCTTTCTTATTTCGTTCCCGAGTTCCTGCCAACTCCTTCTTCTTTTAATCTCCACCTCAAGGTCCTGGCGTGCATTTAGCATGGCATTGTCTAAGAGCCTTTTTTTGACCCCTGACCTTGCCATTGTCAAACGCACCTTGCTGCCACGAACGTGGCTCAAAAAATTGGTAATGGAAACCACCTGCTCCTTGCTCAAAAACGGGGGAATAACCACCTCCCTTGGAACAAGATTTTGGGAATAGGAATAAAAAAGCTTAACAAATGACAGATATGCCTGTGAGACATCTTCTTCAAGGCCCATCTCTAAGCTAAATGAGCGCTTATTCCTTAACACCCCCTCTCGAACCATGAAAACCACAGCTTGGGCTATTTGTTCGCTCTGTTCCATAAAGATTACGTCACATTGAAGACCTGGGGATGCCACAACACTCTGGCCTTCCACCACCCTTTCAATGGCACTTATGCAGTCTCTGAGCATGGCTGCCCGTTCAAACTCCAAGGACATAGCGGCATTTTCCATATCTGACCTCAGGGCGGCCAAGATCCTGTTGGTTTTACCACGTAAAAACTCCTTGACCCTGTTTACATCCTCCATGTAGCGTTGCTTTGTGATCATGCCTGTACAGGGTCCAGAGCACTTTCCCACCTGGAACTTCAAACACGGCCTTTGCCTGTTTTTCATGTATGAATCAGAACAGGTCCTTAGCCTAAAAAGAGAAGATATCAGATTGAGTGTCTTTCTGAGCTCTGAAGAAGAGGTGTAGGGGCCAAAATAAAGGGCGCCATCCTTGTGCCTTCTGCGCACTATGCTTATGCCTGGATAAGGGGAAGTCACACCGATTCTAAGAAACGGATAGGCCTTGTCATCCCTAAGCCTGATGTTGTATCTCGGCTTCAAATCGCCAATTAGCTGGGCCTCAAGTATTAGGGCCTCTTTCTCAGATCCTGTCACCAGCACGTCAAGAAACCTTGCCCTTCTTAGCATCACCTCGGTCTTTGGTGTATGGCTTGCAGTTGGCCTTAGATAGGAGGAAATCCTGTTCCTGAGCCCCTTAGCCTTCCCCACATAAAGGGGCCTCATGTCACCATCCAAGAATATATAGACCCCTGGAGCCTTTGGTATAAGGCTTAGTTCAAGATCGTCACATAGCGTATATTTGAGTGCTTCTTCAATGGATTTCATTCTTTATTAGTTCCTTGAAGATAAGGGCATCAGATGCTGCACTTCCATCATCGGTATTGTCAAAATAGACAAAACAGTCTCTTTTCCAGGAACGGAGAAGCTGGACCCACGGTATTAGCCCGTCCCTGCCATAAGGCCCTCTGTAAAGGCCCATGGTCCCATGAAGGCGTACATATGCAAAATCTGCGGTCACGATCTTTTTCATTGGATAACGTCCACAGGTATCACTCACCACCCAGGCAATGTTTCTGTCTTGAAGTTTTTTGAATACGTCTTCTACAAACCATGTCTCGTTTCTTGCCTCAAAGGCTACACGAACCCCTTGTGGTATGGTGCTTACAAAGCCATCAAAGACCTTCCCGTCATATTTCAGGCTTGGAGGAAGCTGAAAAAGTACAGCACCGAGCTTTTCCCTCAACACAAATGCTCTGTCAAAAAACATGTCCACAGAGTCTTTTTCTACTTCGAGACGTCTTATGTGGGTTATAAGGCGCGGTGCCTTTACAGACCAGACAAACCCAGAAGGGGTCCTTTCGTACCATCCTTGCCACGTCTTTTCTGCAAAGCTCCTGTAAAAGGAAGCGTTTAGTTCCACAGAGTTGAAATATGTGGCGTATGTTTCAAGATATCGCCTTTTTGGTGTTTTTTCATCATAGATAGTGCCAATAAATGTTTCGTAATTCCAACCACTTGTACCGATAAAATAGTTTGGCTTGGCCATGGTTAGCCTCCAGGAGAAGATCGAGTGGCACACTACCTGAAGTTATTATAGGAACTTTGTCTGTTTGAAAAAAGGGAACTCGTACAATCAGTTTGCAGAAAGTTTCTCGTTTTTGGTAAAGCGTGAAAGATAGTCCTTTACCTTTTGATACTCCTTCTTGATCTGGGCAAGAATCTCTGAAATACCATGGGTTTCCTTGCTCTTTGCCTTTTTTTCCATTTCAAGACAAAGCTTGCTAAGTCTCATTGCCCCCATAAAGCCCGAGGTTCCCTTGAAAGTATGGGCATTGAAACTCAGGCTGTCAAAATCCTTTTTCCTAATGGCAAGCTCCATGGCCTCGATGTATTTTGGGCTGTTTTCAAAGAATTTTTTAAGGGAATTACTAAGGATCTCCTTTCCAGAGGCCTTCTCAAGCATCCTGAACTCCTCAATAACAGACGGTTCAACAACGGGCTCCAAAGAGTCTGAAGATGCACTCTTTTCGTCTGTCTCTTCTTTTAAGGAACCATTTTTAACCTTATCCCCGGCCCACTTTAGTAGCATGTTCCTCAACTGGGCAAGCTTGAAAGGTTTTGCCAGATAGTCATCCATGCCTGCTGCAATGCACTTGTGCCTGTCATCCTCCATGGCATATGCAGTGAGGGCAATAATGGGAAGATGGACCTTTCCTTCTCTTTTCTCCAGATCCCTGTACCTTCTTGTTGTCTCATATCCATCTAAAAGAGGCATCTGGCAATCCATGAAGACTATATCAAATTTATTGCGTTGCAAAAGTCCAAGCGCCTCATTTCCGTCCTTTGCAATGGAGACATTGCAGCCCAATACCGAAAACATCTCCATACAAAGTGAACGATTGACTGGATTGTCTTCAACAAGAAGCACCCTAACGTCTTTAAAATCTTTACTGGAATCCAATCTGGTTTTGTATTTTCTTATGTCCTCAAAAGACTTATCGATAGGTGCTTTACCTTTAACTATTTTCGCAAGCATGAAATAGGCCTTCGATTTTTGGACAAGAAAACAGTCAATACCAGACAGAGAAAGATCCGGCTTATGTTTCTTGTAAAGGCATATAATCTTGCCGCCTGGTGCCAGGTAATCAGCAAGTTCCGCCAGCCTTGATGAATTTGCAAAATCAATATCCACCAAGAGCCAATCAAATTTATCCGTCAGTTTAAAGACATCCATAAAATCGTGCATAAATGATAGATGGACTCCTGCATCAGCAAATACGGACTCCACCTGGCAGCGCAAAAAGGTGTTGGGAACAATGGCTACCGCCTTTTCGCTGGGCTCTTGTCCCTTTTTATCAAAGACGTCCTTATTGGACTCAGCTTTAGCATCAGGCAGATGAAAGGGTATCCTGCAGACGAAGCGGGAACCTACACCAGATTTACTTTCAGCAAAGACATCCCCTCCCATCTTGGCCACAAGGCCCTTTACAATTGCAAGCCCAAGGCCGGTACCTTCAAAGGCTTTTGAAGAAGAGGTATCTGCCTGGGCAAAGGCATCAAATATGACGGGTAGCCTGTCTTTCGATATCCCTATCCCCCTGTCTTCCACCTCCAAGGCAAGAAGCACTTTATTTTTGTTTTTATCCAACCCTTCATATCTTATCCTTACTATAATGTCATCGTTTTCCGTGAACTTGACTGCATTGCCAACAAGATTTATCAAAATTTCCTTGATCTTGTCTGGATCACCTATAACCTTTTTCGGGACCATCCTTTCCCAAGCAACAAAGATATCAACACCTCGTTTTGTTGCCTGAATTCGAAATAGATCTACTATCTCATGACATAGAGATAATATGTCAAACTCAACCTGCCTAAGTGTAATCTTGCCCGCCTCAAGCCTGGAGATATCAAGTATGTCATTTATTATGTTTAGGAGTATTTCGCCAGATTTCAGGATTGACTCTACGAGCCTTCTCTGTTTTGGCGTCAGATCGGTATTCAGCAAGATTTCTGCCATACCAAGAACACCATTCATGGGGGTTCTGATCTCATGGCTCATGTTGGCAAGGAAGCGGCTCTTTGTCTTGCTTGCCTCTTCGGCCTTTTCCTTTGCCTCCTTATATTTTTGAACGAGGCTCTCAAGCTCTT
>JALSQG010000144.1 GCA_026985565.1 Deltaproteobacteria bacterium | reverse complement strand
AGTGACAGGCATTTCATTGTTTGGGGTAAAAAATAAGGCAAGGGCCTTTATTAAGGCCCTTGCCCAGAAGTATTCCGCTTGAGTTTATTCTTCTAACTTGCCAAACTGATCTTCTTCACTCTTTCCGAAGCCTGGCACGCCGTACATGGTTGTGCTTCCCGAGGAGAAGAATTCCAGCTTGCCTTCCTGTACTAGCTGGTTGGCAGCCTTTTTCACCTCTCTTGGCTTGGCATTTGGATCTGCCTTGTATAGATCCTTTATATACATCTTCGATTTGTGTTTTGCCTTCTTCGTGGCAAACTCAAGGATTTTTTGTTTCAGTTCTTCCATATCAACGGCCATGATAGCCTCCTTTTATTAATCAGTATGTACACTCCACTTAAATTGAGTGGTGGTATGATAAGTATCGTATGCCAAACGATAATCGTCAATAGATTTATCAGTAAATGGGATATCGCATTTTTCAAAGAAGCGCTCCCAACCGATCCTTTCTGCCCACTCACCAAGGCGCTCATACTTGTTTGCACCTTCGGAATAAGTTTCAAGGATCTTCCTGATAACCTTTACCACAGAGGGCCAACGTGGAGGCTCATTGGGAATATAAGGAATTACCAGTTTAGAGAACTTTGGAGCAGAGACACGGTTTGAGATCTTACCGCCAACAAGGATTGCAATACCATCGCCCTCCATATCTGCCAGTGGCATGGCCGGACACATGGTATAGCAGTTACCGCAGAACATACATCTCTTCTCATTTACGCGTACCGTTTTGACCTTGTTGCCATCTATTTCAACAGTAGCGGGCTTGATTGCTCCAAGTGGACATGCTGCCACGGCAAGAGGAATCTCACAAACACCAGTTATACGGTCATCCTCCACAAATGGCGGTTTCCTGTGAACACCGAGAATAGCAATATCTGAACAGTGAACAGCACCACACATGTTGAGACAACACGCAAGTGCAATGCGCACCTGTGCAGGAAGCTTGTGGCTTCCAAAATATTCAAAAAGATCGTCCATCACAGCCTTGACCACACCAGAGGCATCTGTAGCAGGGGTGTGGCAGTGTACCCATCCCTGGGTATGAACAATGTTTGTCACACATGCACCGGTTCCGCCTACAGGGAATTTGTATGAGCCGCCAGGGAACTTTCTGCCCTTCAAATCATCGAGCAGGGCGCGAAGCTGATCCTCTGTCTCTACATGGAACTCGATGTTGTTACGGGTTGTCCACCTCATGTAACCATCGCAGTATTTATCTGCTATGTCACAGATTTCCCTGATTACGTCAGTGGTTATAAGACGGGGAGAACCGCAACGAACACTATACACTACGTCACCGGTTTCACTGGTGTACTTGATGACGCCTGGCTCAACTATTTCATGGGTCTTCCATTTTCCATAGTTCTTTTTTATCACTTCTGGGAAGAACTGCTCAAAGTATGGAGGCCCAATATCAGTGATCCTGTTAGCCATAGGCTTTTTGGGATCGTAAAGTTCCTCTCCAAGCTTGGGATCATAGGGTTTACTGCATAGCTCGCTTATATCAAAACCAGGAAGATCTCCCCAGCTTTCTTGCATTGCTTCACGAATTTTTTCTAAATCCATTATTAATTACCTCCTGTGCATTTAAAGTTAATTAAGCAGCGTGGCGTGCACGGAACTCTTTGATATCACGCTTCCATCCACCCTCAACCTCATCTTCGCTCCAGAAGACATAGGGGTTGGACCTTGGCTCTTTGACCATCTGAGGAATGGGCTTGAGTTCTGCCCTACGGATGAACTCTTGGAGGCTCTGACGCTGAATGAGCTCACCAAAACGCTCCCTGTTCTTACCTTCTTCCATCCACCAATCCCAGATCTTGTCTACGAATTCCTTGAACTCATCATAAGGTGGCTCCATTCTTATAAATGGAATGGCCAAGGTTGACATCTGAGCGCCTTCAAGGATCGGGGCCTTTGCACCAACAAGAATTGTGGCACCTGTATCTGTGCCTGGCCTCAAGGCGTCTGGCATTACGTTGATGCAGTGCATACACCTTGTGCACTCCCTGTTATCTATCTTGAGCTCGTCACCCTCCATCCACATACACTTGGTAGGGCATAGATCAATCACTTCCTTCTGAATATCAAAAGGACCCCAGTCTCTGTCGCTGTGGGAACCACCATTTGGCTTAAGTTCTCCGCCTATATAGGCCTTAACTGCTTCCTGATCAATCCTTATATCGTCTTTCCAGGTTCCGATTATGGAACAACATGAACGGGCAATGGCTGCAACGCAGTCATTAGGGCAGCCGGAGACCTTAAACTTGAATTTGTATGGGAATGCCGGTCTGTGAAGTTCATCCTGATATGTCTGTGTGAGATCGTAACAAATGGCCTGGGTATCAAGGCATGACCACTCACAACGTGCCTTTCCAATACAGCAGGAAGGCGTACGCAAGTTTGAGCCAGAACCACCCAGGTCCACGCCCATCTGATGGGTGAGATCATAAAATACAGGCTCTAGTTGATCTGTGGTTGTGCCCAAAAGCACCATGTCACCAGTTGAGCCATGGAGGTTTGTCATTCCACTGCCCCTATGATCCCACATATCGCAAAGCTTTCTCAGATATGCGGTGTTATAGAACTTACTGGCAGGCTGGTTCACGCGAATGGTATGGAAATGGGCTACAGCTGGGAACTTCTCAGGAGCGTCAGAGTAACGTCCAATCACTCCACCACCGTAACCGAAAACCCCAACAATACCTCCATGCTTCCAATGGGTCTCCTTGTGGGTGTAAGACAGTTCAAGCTGACCCAAAAGGTCCAGGCAGGCCTGCTTTCCACTTAACCCTTTCTGTTCAATGTCGTCAACGAAACTTGGCCATGGCCCACTTTTGAGCTCATCGACCTTTGGAGTGTCATGCTTTTTGACATCAGCCATTTAAATCTCCCTCCTTAGTATTTTTTTCATAAACTGCATCTTATAACTTCTGCCAAATGGTTACCAGACAAATAAATGAAGGTTCATTCGGCCGAATCTTCCAGTGCGTGAAAACTTTTATAATATTGTTATCCATTCCTTGTCAAGCCCTGAATCATGTAATAACAAGGGGTTAGACTGTCCTGGCAGAGTGCCCTCATGTTTATTTTTATTGTTATTTCAGGACATTAAATTCAGAAAACGGTATCCTCAAAGCTTAAAGGTTTAATGAATTTTGATTCATTTTTTTAAAGGGCACTAGTTGTCCAACAAAAAAGAAAGGACTTCCCTGACCTGTCTGCCAAAGAAAAAATCCAACTCATCTACCCTCATGTTGTAATGGACTATTACACTGTCTCTAAATCCAGACTCTTGTTCTGCAATATGGTTAATTGCCTTATATTTTCCTTCTATATCTTTTTCATCGTTTAAGCCCGCAGCGATTCTATTTAGATCAAAAGCATCCTCGTGCTTGACTATCAGCTCATAAAGGACACTTCCTTGTGGAACAAGATCCAATCGTTTCAAAAGATCTTTCATGTATATGGCTTGAAGCTCAGATGTATCCCAGCAACGAAGCAACCGGCATTCCAGTGGACGAAAGGCATATATAGTGCAACCTTTGTCCTCATGATAAAATTTGCAGGCCCCTATTTTCCCTGCCCCTTTAATTTTTATAAGTTCCTGGCCTATCACTGTGATACTGTTTTTAACCGGATCAAATGCCACCTCTCCCCTTCTAAAGGTGATGAGATCCTTTGGATTTAGCTTGCCACTTACTATCAGATCTCTATCCTCCGAGTGTAAGACAGGGCCTCCTGCAGTACAGCATTTTCCACACCGCTTGCATTCTGTCTGTGTTACATTAAGCTGCATAAATATTTTTAGATATACGGGTCGCAAAAATCGAAATGGAAAAGGAATTAAAAAGGCTTTTTGCCCAAATAGATAACGCATTTAAAAGCGTTGCAATGGAATACCCAAAGGAATTCAGATGCAGGAAGGGCTGTTCCGACTGCTGCAACGCTGCCTTTGATATATCTCTTGCAGAGGCGCATCTTATAAGAAAAAAATTCAGGATTCTTGGCAGGAAAACCAGGAGACAGATACTAAAAAGGGCCAAGACGGCGCAAAAGGCATGGCAAAAGGCCCAGGAACAAAATTTAGACATATCCACACTCCGTATCCCGTGTCCGCTTCTTAGCAGAGACGAAGAATGTCTCCTCTATGAAATAAGGCCAGTCAACTGCCGGACCTATGGCGTCCCAACTGAGATAAATGGTAAGGGCCATGTCTGTTCCCTTTCCGCATTCGAGCCTGGAGTAAAATACCCTACCATTAGGTTGCATATAATTCAAAAAGAGTTGTTGCGAATAAGTCAAGATATTGATCCAAAACTTGCTGAGAAAAGATGGCCAATCTCTTCGATCCTATTGGAAGAGATCCAATAACTAATAACCTTAAATCACCAATTATCCACCGCCACCTCTCAGGCGCCCCTCCAAGGCAGATATGCCCTCAAGCAAGATATCTGCCTTCTCCCGTGCCCCCATACCTCTAAATAGTTTCTCTGCCAGCTTGTACGCATCAAGGGCCTCTTCGATCTTTCCCTGTCGCTCATAGACATCCGCTATGCCGGCAAGAAACATCGCTGAGCGCTTGACATCGCTTAGGTTTTCAACAAGCTCCAATGCCCTGAAATAATAAGGCAATGTCTTATCATACTCTTCTAAATGGCGATAAATATCTATAACCTTTTCCAACATGATGACCGTACTTATTGGGTCGTTTTTCTTCTCACATATTGCGAGGGTTCTTTGATAGGGGGCAAGGGCTGCCTTCATATTTCCCCTCATGACGTGAAGATCGCCCATCTTCTCACAGATATTTGCCACTTCTACGTCATATCCAGCGTTCTCAAAAATCACCAACACCTCTTCAAACTTTGCCAGGGCATCAAGGGACTGACCCCTATTTTTAAGAATATCCGCCTCCTGATAAAGCCTTCTTGCCTCAATAATCTCAGGCGGCTCCTTAGCAGAAGCCTGAGCTGATGTACCCCTATTTTCTTCCTGCACCTTTGTCTCCTTCTGATTCATAGAGTTCAATGCCTCCCTGGCAACGGTTCCAACATCTGTATAGACCAGTTCCTGGCCATTAAAGATGTAAAATTCCTCTTTGTCATCAATCAGTTTCGTTATAGCCCCTTTTGCCTCCTTGGCACCCATCTTTCCAAGTGCCCAAACAGCATGGCCGCGTGTTGACGGATCTTTTGACTCCAGGAGGTCAAAAAGGACAAAAAATGAGCTATTTCTCACAAGCTTTGGGTGTAGCTCCCCTATGCGACCAACAGCCCAAACTATAGCAGGCCGAGAAGGCTCATCGCCTACGAGCCCAAGTATGTGTCTTATAAAGGAACCATAGAGGCTGGGCTGGTTCCTTATGATTTCGCCAACGGTTTCAATGGCACCCCAGTTTGCTGCGGCAGAATCATTTGCTGAATAAAGAAGCCTGCGCAAAAGATCTCCAACCGTCGCCGGGTCATCACGGCTTATTGCTGCAGCAACCTGACCCAAAGTAAGAACGGCCCGCCACCTCGATTCAAGATCTGCAGTGTAAAGAAGACGCTGCATCTTTCTTAGGACCAGTTTGTCTTGTAGCGCCATTTCTATAAGTCGCTCAATGTCCCCATGAAGGACGCTCTCAGTTACCTGCCTCTTGGAATACCTTTTTTTGCCTGCTGATTTTTTTTGCGAAGATAACTCGGTGATACGGCCTGTGGATGAAACCTTGCCCTGCTGGAACCTTTCTCTTACTCCCTGGGCCTTGAGCTCCATGAGATCATTGTTTAAACGAATGAAACTAAGGGCGCCCCTTACACGATTACCTTCCAAATCGTAGCCCTTTGGAAATACCGCATGCCTTGAAAAATCGTATCCTTCAATCAAGGCGTCTGAATAGTCCTCTCCAGGCATAAGGCTCCATGCAAGGTCCCAGTCGTCATCACATGCAAAGCCAAGGGCCTCCACCATGGCTGCTCCGAGATTGTGACCTGTGACATCGTGGGCAAACACCGCACCGCACTCACAGACCCCAAAATCGAAATCCCCGAGTCTTTTAGGCTCTACCTGCCTTGGCCTTGGAAGTCTTTGGGAACAAAAAGGACAGAGGGGCTCAATCAATCCTTTGCTGATGGACATATCGCCTAATTTGTAACCTTTTCATTGACCTGTTTTTCAAATTCAGGATGAACAGGATAACCAAGTTCTTTAGCCTTTTGCATTTCATCCTTGGCCCTGTCATAAGCACCTGTGTAAAAGCAGGCCACTGCAAGATTATTTCTTGCAAGGCCGAACCTCGGTGAAAGGCTCACTGCCTTTTCTGCAAGGGAAACAGCCTCTTCAAGTCGATCAAGCTCAAGAAGCACTGAGGAAAGGTTGATTAGGGCAGGAACCATTTCAGGCTTGATCTCAAGGGCCTGCTCAAAGTAGTCGGCCGCATCTTCCCACTTTCCAAGTTGCATATAGGCAGACCCAATGTTGGCCATTGCTTCAGCAGAGCCTGGATGGGCCTTCAGGGCCTCCTTGTTCTCCCTGATTCCATCCTCCAACCTTCCCATTTGACAAAACAGAGTGCCAAGATTAACCCTGACCTCAAAGGAGGTGGAATCAATATCCAAGGCCTTTTGAAAAGACGTTATGGCATCATCAAGCCTGTTTGCCCGCCAGTAGGCCAAGGCTAGCCTGTGATGTGCCACAACAGAATTGGGATTCTCTTTGGCTTCCTTTTCAAGATCCGCTATTATCTGTTTAAGATCGCCACTTTTTATGGGATTTTTTGGCATATTTCCTCCTGAACTTAGTCTCTACCCAAGGGGTTAATAGTATCATTTTTGAATGACATAATCTAACATAAAGGACAAAAAAATAACATGACCAAAAAGAACGATTGCGCTCCAGTGACTAGGTCAGAAGATATTGAGCCTGTCCTCAAATGTAAATTTTGCGGTGGCTCTGCTTATATTCAAGGAAGATGAGCAAAGGCCAAGGTACGCTGCACGGAGTGCGGTATGGAGCTGCCGGCAAAACAGTACAATGAAGAAATAGAACAGATGAAGGAAAATTTAATATGCAGCTTGACTGAAAACAAATAAGGCGGCCTTAGGCCGCCTTTTCTCAGCTGATATTTTTACCTGAATTTAGGCCCTTGCCTGTTCCTCCCTGACCGAGATAGCTACCTTGTAAAGGACGGTTACGATCAATCCACCCACTGCCCAAATGGCTGTGGCTATAGTGATTTCTGGAAGGGTTGGATGATATTCAGTAATGGTCTCAAAAGGATTAGGTATAAAACCTCCAATCACAAGACCAACGCCCTTGTCTATCCAGGTGGCTACGAAAACGGCAGCACATGCAACGGCAAGCCACTTGGGGTTTCGTCTGATAGGAGGAACCAGAAGCAGGAACACACCGAACAGCCCGATAACTATTGCGGCCCTCATAAACGGAACCAGATTGCCGTATCCATCAAGACCTGCAAAAAGATATTCCAAGGTATGCATGTGACCTGGTATCTGGCTGTAAAAGGCGGTGAAGAACTCACAGCCCATAAAGAAAAGGTTTGCTATCATGGCATAGCAGACCGTCTTGGCTATAGTCTGCAAGGCTTCATCGCCTGGATCGAATTTTGTCACCCGCCTTACGAACAATAGGATCATAATTAGAAGAGCAGGCCCTGCTGCAAATGCCGAAGCAAGAAACCTTGGAGCCATGATTGCGGTAAGCCAGAAATGTCTGCCAGGCAAGCCAGCATATAGAAAGGCCGTTACCGTATGAATACTTATGGCCCATGGTATGGAAATATATATGAACGGCTTAACCCATCCGGGACAGGGCACACCTTTTTTGTCAGCGAGTAGGGTATTGTATCCACAAATTATATTGAGAAGCAGATAGCCATTTAGCACTATCATGTCATAAAAGAGCATGGAATGAGGCGTTGGATGAAGGAGAACATTCATCATCCTCATGGGTTGCCCAATATCTACGATAATGAAGAGAAGGCACATTACAACCGCCGCTATTGCCAAAAACTCTCCAAAAACCACTATTTTTGCATACTTTGAATAGTGGTGAAGATATTTGGGTATCACCACCATTACGCCTCCGGCGGCAACTCCAACAAAGTACGTAAACTGAGCAATGTATACGCCCCAGGAGATGTCACGACTCATGCCTGTTATACCAAGACCTACCTTCAACTGATACAGATAGGCCATCATGCCCGCTCCAATGATACAAAGGAGAAAAATAATCCAGCCCCAATAAACAGATGATCCTTTTAATGCCTTTTCTATCATGACGCCCTCACACTATATCAGATAAAAAACAGACGGTTTTGTTCCAAGTTCAAGCTTACGCCTTAGAGATACCCGCTCTTTTAGTATCTTGCGCACATTTGAGTTGGGATCTGCCAGGTTCCCATAAAACATCACATCGGGTGCAGCCTCTACACAACCAGGATCTTTTCCTTCTGCCAAACGCTCCACGCAGAAATTGCATTTTTCAACAACACCCCTCATCCTGGTTGGAAATCTCTTGTTAAGCTTTCTGCCCTGGGCGATTTCTTTTCTTAAGCTCACCCGTGGATCAAGCCAGTTGAAACTCCTTGAGCCATAAGGACACGCTGCCATGCAAAAGCGACAACCTATGCAACGATGATAGTCCTGAGCAACAATGCCATCCGGCCTCTTAAATGTTGCCTGCACTGGACACACCCTTACACATGGAGGGTTATCACAATGATTACACATGAGAAGAAAAGGAAGGCCAGCCAGGATGTGATTGTACTCATTGTAGCTGTCTGGAAACACATGCTCATACTCGTCTTCCCAGATCCACTTTATCTCATTCTTTGGATCTCCCCAGTTAGGCACGTTATGGAGATGATGGCATGTATGAACTATCTTTTCTATCTTCTCCTGATTAAGGGCCATTATGTCTATGAGCATGGCCCAGCGCACCTTGGGCCCCGAGCCCTTTTCTTGCCCTCCCTCTTCATGGCCCTCATGAGCCATCTCCGCCTCAACTGTACCGGGCTTTAGAAGCTCAAATACTCCTTTTCCTCCAAGGCCCACAAGAGTCGTTAGGCCTGCGGCCTTTAAGAACTTTCTTCTATCCATGTTCATAGCTTGCTCCCGTTTGGATCGTAATGACAATCCCAACAATAAGGATCTACGCCTGCATAATTATGACACTTGTCACAAAATTCCTTTTTGTTGGAATGGCATCTCAAACACGTATTCTGAAGGCTGATCCACACCTTTTTACCCTCTTTGTTTACGTACCACCTGTTTCCGTCCCTCAAGGCCTGATCTCTCCAATTATTCAAAAATTGCATGTGGGTCGTGATCATGAACTTAGTATCCTCGACGCACTTTTTTTGTGGTAAGGCCTTGATGGCTGGGGTATCCAGACTTGGCTTTGGCTTTGGAGCAGCCGAGCCATGACTGTAAAGGAAGGGGAACAAAAAGATACACGCAAAGATTGCAAGCCCTATTATCACCTTTCCTGTATCATACATCTTCCTTTACCTCCTCTTCGCCTTCAGCCTTGGCAATGCCTGGAATTTCCTCGCCCCTAAGATCCGTTGGACGGTCATGTTCCCCTTCCATTATAAGGGCATTTCCAACCAACTCAGACACACCGCAAACATTTACCTCAGGGACCCAATACTCCATAGAAGCCGGCAACACAGCCCTGTCTATGGCGCATACACAAGACAGCATGTTCACTCCAAAACGCTCATGCACATACTTGACTGCATTTGCCCTGGGCAACCCGCCGCGGAGTCTTAACTCCATGTTCTCACCGGCGTTTAACCCGGCACCACTTCCGCAACAGAAGGTCTGCTCTCGAATGGTATTTTCCGGCATCTCGTAGAAGTTCTTACATACGTTCTTTATTACATACCTTGGCTCCTCAAACATCCCCATTCCACGAGAAGGGTTACAAGAGTCATGATAAGTGACCTTAAGATGATCATTCCTTCTTGGATTTAGCTTGAGCTTCCCATGTTTGATCAAATCGGCAGTAAATTCTGAAATGTGGACCATTTTTGCCGATTTGGCATTTTCAAACTTGGTTCCTGTAAGGGGATTTACTGGTTCTTCAAGAAAATCAGGCGGGCCATTAAATGTATTCATGTACTGATGAACAACACGCCACATGTGTCCACATTCACCACCCAATATCCACTTCACCCCAAGCCGCTTTGCCTCTGCATATATCTTGGCATTAAGCCTTTGAGCCACGTCCAAGGCAGTAAAAAACCCAAAGTTTCCACCCTCACTTGCGTAGGTACTCCATGTATAGTCAAGCCCAATATGCTCAAAGAGCAAGAGATAACCCATGAGGGTGTAGATTCCCGGCTCGGCAAAGACATCACCTGAAGGGGTCACAAAAAGGATTTCTGCACCTTTTCTATTGAAAGGAGGTTCGATGGTGATTCCCACGAACTCCTCTATGTCCATACACATAAATTCAACGTTTTGCTTAAAGGTGTGAGGCAGAAGGCCCAGGTGGTTACCTGTTTCATAACAGTTTGCTACCGGTTCCTGGATCCAGTTGATATTCAGCCCAAATAAATTGATAAGCTCCCTGCCAATAATCGTGACCTCAGCAGTGTCGATCCCGTATGGGCAAAAGAGCGAGCATCTGCGACACTCTGTGCACTGGAACATGTAGTACCAGATCTCCTTGAGGACGTCCTCGGTAAGCTTGCGTCCACCTGCCAGCCGTCCCAGGATCTGACCAGCCTTGGTAAATTCGCCTCTATATACCGACCTTATAAGCTCAGCCCTTGCAACTGGCATATTTTTCGGGTCGCCTGAGCCCAGGAAGAAGTGACATTTGTCTGCACATGCACCACATCTGACGCAAATGTCCATGAAGATCTTGAAGGAGCGGTGCTTGTTTAGCCTTTCCCTCATACCTTCAAGAAAGGTCTCCTTCCAATCGTCTGGCAGACCCCAATCGTCATCCAAAGGACTCCAGACATGGGGATTGGGCATCCCGAGAACCTCAACCTTTTCGGGCTTTGCTGGATAACAGTAAATACCCGGCTTGATTACAGTAGGAATGTCCATCCAATCCCGATTTGGGGGGGTTAGGTCAATCCTCAACATTTCTTGGGGTGTTAATTCTTTAGCCATGATACCTTTCCCTTTTAATTATTCTCTCTCAAGCGGTAGTCCTGCCTCTTTCATATAATCTCTATACATGTCTTCATATTCTTCATAGGAATGGAATTTGGGCGGCTTTCTCCATGGATTCTCATGATAGGCCATCCTATTTGTATTGGCCAGATTCCTGGTTGGACTCATGAATACGCCTCCCATATGCATAAGCTTGCTAAATGGGAAATAGGCAATAAGCGTAGATACCAGTGCAATGTGTACGAAGAATATTGCGCCAATTCCTTTTGGCACCACTGGATGCAAGCTGACTATTCCATTTGCAAGGGCCTTAACCGCAGTGATGTCTACCCTGAAAACAAACCTCATGAGAAGACCGCTTATAACTATTCCGAGGATCAAAAACAGGGGGAAATAATCGGCTGCCAAGGAAATAAAACGCACCTTAGGCAAACAAAGCCTGCGAATCAAAAGCCCGGAGACGGCAAGTAGTATTATAATATCTGTAAGATAGATGGGAGGGATGCCAATCTGGAACATTCCGTCAACAGCATCCAAGGTTTCAACAAAACCTGGTATGGGCTGAACAAAAAGCCTCAAGTGACGCAAGGCGATTATCAGGAAGGAATAATGAAATCCCAAGGCCAACAGCCATAACCATTTTGTTGGTGAATGTATGAGCCAGCCAGAGCGAAGGTCGGTCCGCATGTTTCTGAAAAGGGAACGAAAGAGGCAGACCTCAAAAAACATCCTCAGAAGGACCCCGCCAGTAGTACTTGGATTGTCAATCTTTGACCACTTTATCCAAGGAAGGGAAAACTCTTGACCGGCTGTAGTAGGAATACGAAAAGGCACTGGTGACTTTGCCCAGTTTATCACCTTTGCCATGAAACCAAAAAAGAATATGGCAAAGGCAACGTAGAGCAGGGCCACGCTGAATAGGGGCTGCAGAAAGGAGATGGACCCTCCAATCAGAGCCACTGCCACAATTGCCAATACTACCGCTAGTGGAAACAATATACGCGCTGCCATACCTACTCCTTAAAAAATTAGTGTTGGGTTATTTCTTTTTTCAGTTTTTCTAAATGCTTTATGCCTCGCTTCATCATATAGGAAGGACACATACCGCCTGCCAACAGATATGGTCTCTTCAAAAGGTCGTTACGTTTAATCTCCCAGACTCTCTCCCTGCACTCCATGAAAACATCGAATGCAAGAAGCCCGAATCTGTCTATTTCAGATTCAAACTTAAGATACTCCTTCACCAACCCCTTTTTCTCTACAAGAGAAAAGATCTCTTTTCGTATGATTGGCTTTAATGCAAAGATTATCTGCACTGCACTGGCTGGGGTGAAATCTTGAACAGCCCGCACCCTCACAATATTGTCCAACAGTTTTTTGGTTAATACGGCATCCGCTTCACCAATGAGCTGATCAAACAAAGGCCAGATGGTTTCTTCAATTGATGAGCCAATGGGATTTGAGAATTTGTTCTTTTCTCTCTTAAGGAATTGAGCCGTTTCAGGTGGATAGGATTTGTGGATTTGATCCCGCCACTTTTCAACTATTGGGCCCTTTTTTTGCTCCAGGATCTCCCTAAGCCCTTTATGCAATTTTCTCCCCACAAATGCCTCCTTATAAAAAGAGATTCAGGGACAAATGCAACCCGTCTTTCCTCCCCAGTTGGCCCAAACCATTAATGAATGGCCATTCAGCCAACAGTTTCTATCTATAGACAAAAAGAGCTTGTGTGTCAAGTCACTAATTAAGTTCTACATGTGAAGACCATAAATCACCTTGAAAAACCAGGCAGTTGGCCGTAACTTGACAGGCGAAGAGCCATGAAAAAATTTTCATAAACGATAAAAGCAAGGCAAAAAGGTTTGAAGATAGTCTTTGTGAATCCATACTGTCTGGACCCCAGACTCCAAGATTACGATATCAAGGTTGTTCCTATTGGTGTTTACTATATGGCTGCCTGCCTGATAGAGGCGGGCCACAGCTGTGAAATCCTAAACTGGTACGATATGAAAGGAAGAGACGAAGATATGGCCAAAATCTTGAGGGATCTTCGTCCAGATATCCTTGCTGTCTCCATTCTTCACGCTAACAGATGGGGAGGCATAGATATTGCCAAAATCGCCAAGAAAATCTCTTCAGAAACATTCGTAATCTTTGGGGGGCCAGGGGCTACATTTTTATGGGAACACCTTCTTAACCACTTTCCAGAGATAGATGCCATTGTGGTTGGCGAAGGAGAAGAAACCATGATGGAGCTTGTTTCTGAGATGGATGGTGGGAATATATCAGAATGGAGAAATATCCCCGGTCTTGCCCTAAGACATAACCAAAAACCAATGCTTACGGCAAAAAGAGATTTTATAAAAGACTTGGACACCCTTGCCGATCCTGCCAAACACTTTTCCTTCAACCATGTGATCTCGTCCCGAGGTTGCCCCTGGAACTGTTATTTCTGCGGCTCCCCAAGGATATGGGAAAGGAAGGTTCGATTTCACTCACCAAGTTATTTTGTCAGCCAACTACGGCGCCTTAACAAAAAGGGGCAAAGATTCTTTTTCGTATCTGATGATACCTTCACCCTTAAAAAAGATAGGGTTATTTCCATTTGCAAGGAAATTATATCATCAAAGATGGACATAGAGTGGGTTGCCATATCAAGGGTCAACATTGTTGATGATGAGATACTGTATTGGATGAGAAGGGCAGGGTGCATCCAGATTAGTTACGGTGTTGAAAGCGGATCTTCGAGGATCAGAAAGAGGCTAAACAAAAACATATCCGATGATGAGATAACAAGGGCCTTTGAAGCAACGCGTAGCTACGGCATCATGCCGCGGGCCTATTTCATCTATGGAAGCCCTGGCGAGACAAAAAAGACCATCTCTGAGTCCATAAGATTGATGAAAAGGATCAAGCCCCTTGGGGCAATATTCTACATCCTTGACATCTTTCCAGGAACAAAGCTCTACGACGATTTTAAAAAAAGAACAGGAAAAAGCGACGATATCTGGCTTAATCGCATAGAGGACATCATGTATTTTGAAACAGATGATGGGCTTGATGAAAAAAAGGTCCTTGAATTTGGCAAAAGGCTGAGAACCGCCTTTTATTCCAATCTTCCCTCCTGGGCCAAGAACATCCAGCTAAAGGATTTACCCGAACTTGCTCCTCATCAATCATCTTTTCTGGCAAGGCTTGGCCTGACCTTTACATATGGAGACTATTCTACAGTAAAGGCGGTCCCCCAAAAAGAACAGACTGCAAAGGGCCTTTTTAAAAGGGCCCTTACCATTTTCCCGAATGAAGTCGCTTACCTTGGACTGGCAATAATGTACCAAAAAAACGATCAACACACGAAGGCAGTTGATCTGTTAGAAGAGGGGCTCAAACATTTTCCAGCCTCTTCCCAATTGCAGGGTTGTCTCGGAGTAAGCCTCATGCAACTGGGAAGGTTGGAAGAGGCACTGGAATTGTTCCTGAGGACCGAACCTTCCGTCAAGAACCTTTCATATGCCTATCGTTGCGCGTATGCCCTTGGAAACATGCATCTTTGTTCCAGGATCGCTAACAAATTAAAATCGCTCGAAAAAACTGTTACCAAGTCTCCTAATTAACAGGCTTAAAATGAATAAGACAAACGAAAACAGTCATTCAAAGGTGCCATCCGTCGTAATTGCTGCCTTACGAGGTGGCTCAGGTAAGACCATTGCAAGCCTTGGAATTATCAGGGCCCTTAACCGCAGGGGTATGGAGGTAGGCTGCTTTAAAAAAGGCCCGGATTACATCGATGCTGCATGGCTTGCTTTAGCTGCCAAAAGAGCCTGCTACAATCTTGACCCCTTTTTGATGGATGAAGAAACCATAAAAAAATCCTTTTCTTTAAGGGCGAAAACGGCCCAATTCTCCGTAATTGAAGGCAACAGAGGCCTTTTTGATGGCTTGGACCTACAGGGAAGCGCAAGCACTGCAAGACTTGCCTCTTTACTTGGAACACCAGTCATACTTGTAGTGGACTGCACCAAGGCCACACGGACCATTGCAGCCATGGTACTTGGCTGTATGAGATTTGACCCTGATGTATCCTTTTTGGGAGTGATTCTTAACCAGGTGGCAGGGCCAAGGCATGAAAAGGTGGTAACAGAGGCTATCGTTTCTTACACGGGCCTACCTGTACTTGGGCACATACCCAGGCTAAGAAAGGACCCTCTGCCAATGAGGCATCTTGGGCTTACCCCCACGGATGAATTTACAGGTGCAACGCAGGCCCTTGACCAACTTGCCGATATTGCTGAAGCCAATATGGATCTTGGCAGGCTGATAGAGCTTGCCAACAAAAAGGCCACAGAAATAGACCCTAACATTACCAAGGAGAAATTATTTAACTGCAATAATAAAAGCTTTTCAGGTATTACTATCGGCATTATCAGGGATGCTGCCTTTCAGTTTTATTATCCTGAAAATATTGAAGCGCTCAGGTGTCTTGGAGCGAAAACCATCTTTTTAAAGGCCACCACTGACTCATCAATACCCTCGGTAGACGGTATCTATATTGGAGGGGGATTTCCTGAGACTCAGGCTTCGCAGCTCAGTAAGAACGAATCCTTCAAAAGGGCCTTGCATTCTCTTTGTGAAAAAGGACTTCCCGTCTATGCTGAGTGCGGTGGACTCATGTATCTCGGGCAGTCAATACACTGGGACAAACAAGACTTTCCAATGGCTGGGATAATTCCATATAAGTTCGAAATGGAAAAAAGACCCGTTGGGCATGGATATACAAGAATCAAGTTCCTAAAAGACAGCCCATTTTTTAAAAAAGGCGCTGAAATTAAGGGGCATGAGTTTCATTATTCAAGGCCCGTGCCCTGTGCAAAAAATAAAAGGGCAGGGAACTTTGCTTGCAGGGTGCTTAGAGGTACTGGTTTTGATGGCAAAAATGAAGGTTATGTGATAGGCAACACATTTTCAACCTATACTCATGTGCATGTCCTTGGAGAACAATCTTGGGCAAGCTCCTTTCTTGAAGGGGTCTCCAGGGCAAAGCAGGCCTAAACAAAAAGCGTTTGGACCATGTGATATTTTGAGCAAAAAACACAAAATGGGCTTGACAATACGTTCGTCTTTTGACTATATGGATTTTGTTTTGAATTGAAGGCATCAGGGATCCGTTCCCGCAAACAAAAACTTAAAGGAGGAAGCCATGTTTCAGATCACAATCGATTATGACAAGTGCCAAGGCGATGAAGAATGCGTGAACGCTTGTCCTGCTGAGGTTTACGACTTCGAAGATGACAAGCCCATTCCTGCACGTGCAGATGATTGCTTAGGGTGTGAGACCTGTGTTGAGGTATGCCCTGTTGGTGCAATCACTGTAGAAGAGGTCTAATCCAAATACCATTTATTTGGATTCGCTAAGGCCCCTTTAAGGGGCCTTTTTGTTTCTCTTCTTGGCGTCCCTTTTTATTTGCCCTGCTTCTAAACCACAGGAAAATTCCTATCAGGAACGGCTCAAATCTGATCACCATTGCATTTACAAAGGCCCAGGAAAACTCCCAAAAGAACTGTTCTGGTTTCCACAAACCCTTTACGCCTGATTTTACAAGGGCATAATAGGTCTGAAGATTACAATAGGTAAATACGTAGATAAAATGAATTATCAACACAAGGAAAAGGGACTCTAAAAGTGCGCGAAATCGCCACTTCACCAACGGAAAAAGGGCAACAATGATGGCCAGGGTCAGCGGCAGATTGTAGGAATATTTGGATACAAAAAGGACGGCACCAAAATGGAGATTGGCAGGGCCTCTTGCCGTAAGTGCCTGATAAATGAAATCCACCGTTGCCTTTTCATCTTGAAAAAACGCCCTTTCAACCACACTTCCTGTAACAAGGGCAGCTGAACGAGCTCCCAAATTGGTCACAAACACACCATACAAGTTCTTGAAATGGAGCCACAAAAAAAGAAACAGGATGTAAGAGACAATGAACAATAAAATAGAAAGTAAAATCCTATTTCTCATTGACGTAACCCAGCCAGAAAAGAAAGGTGGCAAAGGCGATTGCTATCATGATGCCCTGTGCCACATAGATGTGAAAGATGTAGAAATATTTTGAAAAATGTACGCCGCAGTAACCCAGGGCAGCAATCCTGAGGACATTGAAGAACTGGATAACGAGAAATCCTCCCAAGATTCCAATCAACCTCTTTTTCCATGGGGAAGGAAACGCAAGGATTGCCACCGTGTAAATCAAAAAGGCCTCAAGGCCATTGCAGCCAAACTTTACATCAAGTGATATTCCCTTAAGGTGTATGATTGAGCCATCGACGCCTTGAACAAGTTTAAAGGGTCTCAAGACAAATGCCGTGGCCTTTATTATAAAAGTTGTGTAAAGACCATTTATGTCAACGACCTTTTTGACCACCTCAAGGCTCATGGCCAGGGCAATTACCACCATAAGAAAGAGATAGGTTGTCAGAAAACGAATGCCTGAGAATCGTTTTGCAGAACGCCGTTTAGGCGCAAAAGCCCTTTCCCTTGCCTCAATTTGGTGGTTCTTTTTTTTATTTTCTGATTGTTTTGTCCTTTTTTGCCTTTTCATGCTTTAAATACTGGAAAGTATTTGTTTGGCCTTTTCAATGTCCCGTCTTATTTGTGCCGATAGCTCTTTAGGGCCTGAAAAACGTTTCTCATCCCTGATTCTTTCAACTATATTTACCTTTATTTCATGACCATATATTTCCTTATTGAAGTTAAAAATATGCACCTCTGCGCCAAGGCTTCCGTTGCCAAATGTTGGGTTAACACCAATATTTACAACCCCCTCATACAACTTCTCACCATGAATTACCTGAACTGCATATACCCCTGTTTTAGGACAAAGGTCTTCAGGATTGATGGAAAGGTTGGCAGTCGGAAAACCCACCACAGGTCCACCACGCCTTCTTCCCTTTTTTACCACGCCCCTTATCTGATAAAATCTTCCAAGCATCTTCCTGACCATTTTCATATTGCCAGCCTTCACAAATTCCCTGATGACTGTACTGCTGACAACAATACCGTCTATTTTCACTGGTGGGATCACATGAACATTAAAACCAAGCCTTTCTCCCATTTTTTTTAGAAAATTGATGTCTCCTTCCCTGCCTCTACCGCAGGCGTAATCATAGCCAACCACCAGATCTTGAACCCCTATGGTGTTATAAAGGATCTCCTCAACGAACTCTCTGGCAGAGGTCTTAGCAAACTGACGTGTAAAGGGTAGACATATGAGATGCTCTATACCAGATGCCATGATAAGCTCGATCTTTTGCTCAAGGGTACAAATCAACTTTGGAGGGTTGTCTGGCCTTAGTACCTTCATTGGATGAGGATGAAAGGTGAGGGCTACCTTGTCTCCACCTCGTTTGTTAGCAATCTCTACCACCTTTTTGAAAAGGGCCTGATGACCAAGGTGGACTCCATCGAAGTTTCCTATGGTAAGGGCTGGGTTGTTAAATGGTCTTTCTATTTCATCTAATGACGAATATATTTTCATTGGGAATCACCGATAATTTGATGTGGAAACAGTAATATGGGGCCTTGACAAGCGCAACACCTCTTTATTTAATACGCACTTGATTGGCCGAAGTGGCGGAATTGGTAGACGCGCTAGATTCAGGATCTAGTGGGAGTTATTCCCGTGGGAGTTCGAATCTCCCCTTCGGCACCAACATTAGGTTCCAAGCCGATGCATTCCTAGTGCGCTGAACTCGCCCTCTCTTGTGAGACAATTAAAATTTTTATGCCTTGGAAGACAATAGGGCGGCAGCAATTAGGGCCAAAAGTACACCCAAGACCTGCCTGAGGCTCAATCTTTCTTGAAGAACGATAACAGCCAACACCACCGTTACCACGGGATAGAGGGCTGTAAGTGCTGAAATCACTGAGATAGGACCTGTTTTTACTGCACAGAAAAAAAAGTAAAGCCCTATGGTGCCAAAGATGCCTGTTAAAATGGCATAAAAGGCCCCTTCCACGTCTTTGTCGATTCCTGGGCCAAGAAGAAATACCACTAAAATGCTAGTCAGCATGACCCCACACGCCTCATAAAATACGGAGCTTGATGGAGAAATGCGAGAAAGGGAAAGTTTTGGGAAAAAGGCCCAAAGCCCCCAACTCAATAAGGCTGCAAGGGCGTTTCCTAACCAGACATTCATCTTTTCATTTTTGTAACTTTGTTGTCAATCGGGCTTGGCCTGGGATATGTTGGACTTAAGGTCACACCAGCTTAAGATACCGCCTCTTACCAACCTTGAAAACAGCTCCCGGACCTGGATTATCTATTTCTTCCACTTTCAGCTTTGTACCGTCAAGGCTTACTGCACCCTGTTTTATAAGCCTTCTGGCCTCAGAGGTACTTTTTACAAGGCCTGCCTCCTTCAGAATCTTTGGCACAAAGATGCTATGAGAAGAGCCTTTAAGGTGGAATTCTGGTATATCTTCCGGTAACTCTCCCCTTGAAAACTGGGCGTCAAACTGTTGCCTTGCCTTTTTGGCCTTTTCCTCACCGTGAAACCTTGCGACAAGCTCAAAGGCAAGTTGAGCCTTAACCTCTTTGGGATGCACCTTACCCTGTTCAATCTGATTCTTCAGGACCTCTATCTCCTCGAGAGACCTTGAACTCAAAAGCTCATAGTAGCGGAACATCAACTCGTCTGAAATGGACATTAGCTTTCCAAACATGGAATGGGGATCTTCGGTAATACCAACGTAGTTACCAAGGGACTTACTCATCTTGTTGACACCATCTAATCCCTCCAAAAGCGGCATGGTTACAACAACTTGAGGCTCCTGGCCATATTCCTTCTGGATGTGTCTGCCAACAAGAAGATTAAATTTCTGATCCGTACCACCAAGCTCAATGTCTGCCTCAAGGGCAACGGAATCGTATCCTTGAATAAGGGGATATATAAACTCGTGAATGGCTATGGGCCTTTGCTGCTGAAAGCGCTGCTTGAAATCCTCACGTTCTAACATCCTGGCCACTGTATACTTTGCACAAAGACGTATCATGTCGATGGAGGCCATCTTATTCATCCATTTGGAGTTAAATGCGATTTCTGTTTTCTCCTGGTCCAGGATCTTGAATATCTGTTCCTTGTAGGTGGCTGCATTTTCTTGAACTTGTTCAGGAGTCAGAGGAGGCCTTGTTTCTGACTTGCCAGTTGGATCACCAATCAAGCCTGTAAAATCTCCAATGAGGAAAATGACTTGGTGTCCAAGCTCCTGAAAATGCCTCATCTTCTGAATAAGTACCGTATGCCCGAGATGGAGATCAGGAGCAGTGGGATCAAATCCTGCCTTTACCCTAAGCGGCCTGTCTTCTTTTATTGCTTTCTCAAGCTTTCCTCTAAGCTCGTCCTCAGAAATTATCTCAACTGCACCCCGTTTAATGAGATCTAAAGATTTTTCAATATCCCTTTCCATTTTTTTCACACCGGTTCCATCTTACTATTTGGCATAGTCTACTGCCCTGGTCTCCCTTATAACCGTGACCTTTATCTGACCAGGATAGGTCAGCTCTCCCTCTATCTTCTTGGTAATGTCCCTACAGAGCATAGCCGCCTCTGCATCAGATATTGACTCACTATTTACCACTATTCTGATCTCTCTACCGGCCTGAATTGCAAAAGACTTCTCCACCCCCTTAAAGGACGTGGCTATTCGCTCAAGGTCTTCGAGACGTTTTACATAACTTTCGAGCATTTCCCTTCTTGCGCCCGGCCTTGCACCAGAAAGGGCATCCGCTGCCTGTACCAACACAGCTAAGACAGACTCTGGTTTTACATCTTCATGATGAGCTGCAATTGCATGAATAACATCCTTGGGTTCACCATATTTTTTTGCCAGATCGGCACCGATTATTGCGTGTGAACCCTCAACTTCGTGGTCCACTGCCTTTCCAATATCATGAAGAAGCCCCGCCCTCTTTGCCTTTTTGACATCCACACCAAGCTCTGCTGCCATTATCCCACACAAGAACGCCACCTCCACCGAATGTTGTAAGACATTCTGGGCATAGCTCGTGCGGAATTTGAGTTTACCCAAGAGTTTTACCAGCTCAGGATGAATGCCATATACGCCGACATCAAATGTAGCCTGTTCACCAGCCTCCCGTATGGCAGCATCTATCTCTTTCTCAACCTTTTTAACAACCTCTTCAATACGTGCAGGATGAATTCGGCCATCAAGCACCAATCTTTCAAGGGCCACTCTTGCAACCTCACGTCTTACCGGATTGAACCCAGACAGGAGCACTGCCTCTGGCGTATCATCTATTATGATGTCTATTCCAGTGGCAGCCTCGATAGCCTTAATATTGCGTCCTTCCCTGCCTATAATCCTTCCTTTCATCTCTTCATTAGGAAGGGCAACAACCGAAACCGTGCGTTCTGCCACATACTCACCAGCATATCTTGCAATTGCCAGTGCGATAATCTCCCGGGCCCTTTTATCAGCCGCATCCTTTGTCTCACTTTCTATCCTGCGAAGGAGCTTGCCTGCTTCCTGACGCACCTCCTCCTCAAAACTTTTTAGAAGCTGCTCCTTTGCCTCTTCTTTAGACATGCCAGAGATTTGTTCAAGTTTTTCCCTTTGGGCAAGGATAAGGGAATCTATCTGTTTTTCCTTTTCCTTGAGTTGGTTCTCTGTACCCTGAATGCGCTTTTCCTTCTCAAGAAGCTCTATCTCTTTGGCGTCGACCAACTCTTTCTTTTTCTCAATCTGCTGTTCTCTTTGAAGTAGCCTCTTTTCCCTGCTTCTAAGTTCTCCCTGACGTTCACCAATCTCCCTTTCTGCCTCTTTCTTAAGGGTAAGGGCCTCTTCCTTGGCCTGGACTTGAGCCTCTTTCAGAAGGCGTCTGGCCTCTGCCTCTGCCTCTCTGCGAACCCTGGCCGCCTCTTCTATTTCTTGGTCATGCTTCTTTGAATACTTCATCTTGGCGATGACGTATCCTGCGCCAGCACCCAAGCCGGTAAAAAGGACTAAAAGGAAAATAGTCGTAAAATCTATCATGTGTGGCCTCCATTTAGGATAATAGTGCCACACCCCATCTTAAATATAGTAAAAACGGATATTGGAGGAGATTATTTAAGATATGAAATCAACCACAATGCAAGTCTTCAATTATGTCTATATTGAGTCGATTCAAATACGTTGAATAACATGGCACTTAGTCATATATAAAAATCTGCTTGTGCAGATGGTTCACCAACCAAATCTCTCCATTATCCGTTCAATATAAATGACCCAGACGGGGTTATAGCAGCTGAAAAACCCCGCCGTGCCGTGGAGCTGAGTCTATTGAACCTGAGCGAACTCAGGTGGGTGTCATGTCCGCTTCTGACGGAAAAGGCTGTTCTCCCTTTCCACTCTTCCACGGAGGTACGACTCCCTTGTACGGGGTGTTGGCTCAACAAACTTTCAGCCTGCCACGCACACAGCAGGGAACACTATTATTAGAATTATAACATATCAATCGTTCTTTTTCACCAGTCGAGTATCTATTTTTTCACCTAATCGCCTTATCTTTAAATTAAGGGTATCCTCCAGGCTATCAAGTCTTTTTTTCAGGGCAAAACATTCCTTTCCAAGACTCATGGCTATTAAAACCATTATCCTTGCAGGAGGAAGCGAGGGATATTTTTCCTCAATCTCGGCGCTCTTCTTCTCAACAAATGTGGCAACCTCCTGAAGGTCAATATCAGGATCCTCCCCTTTAAGCTCATAAACGTTACCCAAAAACTTAAGTTTGAAGGTCTGTTGCACTTTACTTTTTCTTAGTCGCTATCAGCAAACTGAAGGCCGCTATCCATGGAGCTGCCTTGGTCAATATCACCGCTATCAGGCTCTTGATCAGATTCCACAACACTCTTTTGAGAAAAGCCTTCTATCTTCTCAAGGATTCGCTCGACTCTTCCGCCAACCTCTGCTCGCTCATGCTCTAAAGTCTCTATAATTGAGTTAAGCTCTGAGATCTTTGAATCCCTTTCAGCAAGTTGCTTGAGAAGGCGTCCTTTTTCTTCCTCCAAATCTCCCAAATATGACAACAACCTGTTGATCTTATCCTCTAAACTGTTTATCACATCTGTGTAAGCCATAGATTATCAACTCCTTTTGATCATTTATCCAATACCTTGCCATCCACAACCTTGGAAAAGGCAGAAATATAAACACGAGGTTTTATTACAGAATCTTTGATATAACAGTGAGAATCCAGTTTTACCCCTTCACCCAGCACAGTCTTGCCTTTCAAGATACAAAATGGCCCGATTTGGCAGTCTGGTCCTGCCTCAACGTCTGGTTCAACATAGATGGTTTCAGGCATAGAAAGGGTGACACCAGAATCCATCAGCTCACCTCTTTTCCTGCGCAGTAAAACCGCCTCAGCCCTTGCAAGCTGTGCCCTGGAATTAACACCAAGGGCCTCTTCTTCCTTGGCCAAGGGGAATGCACCCACTTTAAGGCCATTAGATGCTGCCAAGCCAACAATATCAGTGAGATAATACTCCCCTTGGGCATTATTACACTCCAGTTGAGATACAAGCTCAAACAAGAATTGGGCCTCTACCATGTAGGTACCTGTATTTACCTCTTTTATAGCCTTTTCCTCTTCAGTTGCATCCTTTTCCTCTACAATCCTGGAAAAATTTCCAAGCCCATCCCTGACTATTCGGCCATAACCGAAAGGGTTTGCAAAATGGGAAGAAAGTATGGATACTATATTATTTGATTTGTGGTGGGCATCAATAAAGGATTTCAATGTCACTTGTTGAAACAAGGGAGTGTCTCCACATATAATGAGAACAGACTGTTTTACCCCAGCCAGCGCATCCCTGGCACATGCCACCGCGTGTCCGGTCCCTAATTGCTGCTCCTGGTAAACAAATTCAACGTCGTCATTGAAAAAGCGCCGAACTTTATCTGCGCCATGACCAATTACGACCACTATTTGTTCAACTGATACACTTTTAAGAAGGTCTATTACATGGGCAAGAAGTGGTTTGCCAAGGAGGGGGTGAAGGACCTTTGGCAGCCTGGACTTCATCCTGGTACCCTTACCTGCTGCCAAAATTATAGAAACTAAAGATTCTTTTCCCATGACAATATATTGCTATATAAAAAAGAAAAGGCAAGCACAAAGGCTTGCCTTTTCTCCCCTCCCCATGGAATCGTCTTTATTAGCCCATCTTACCTGCTACCTTCAATCTGGCAAGCGCTCTTGCCAATGCAGCCTTGGCCCTGGCTATATCAATATCTTCTCTACCACTGGCGGCCTCTTGAAGGCGTTTTTCCGCTCTCTCTTTTGCTCGTAGTGCGCGATCAACGTCAATTTCCTCTGAAATTTCAGCAGCCTCTGCCAATACCGTCATTCTATTTGAGGAGACCTCGACGAAACCACCGCTAACAGCCACTCTGACCATATCGCCGTCCTTCTCATAATGCATCTCGCCAATGGTCAAGGTGGAAAGAATGGGCGCGTGATTTGCCATTACGCCAAAGGCGCCCTCTGTCCCAGGCACTGTACAAAGGTCTACCTGATCGCTGACTACTAACTTAGTGGGCGTTACCACTTCTAAATTGAGTTTGTTCGCCATTTTTACACCTTTGTTTAGGACTTCTGAGCCTTTTCAACCGCCTCTTCTATCGTTCCAACCATATAAAAGGCCTGCTCGGGTAAATCATCATGCTTTCCGTCAAGGATCTCTCTAAATCCCCGGACGGTTTCTTCAACCTTCACATACTTACCAGGGATACCAGTAAAGGTCTCTGCAACATGGAACGGCTGAGACAAGAATCTCTGAATCTTCCTGGCCCTTTGAACCGTTATCTTGTCCTCGTCAGAAAGTTCGTCCATACCAAGAATTGC
>JALSQG010000143.1 GCA_026985565.1 Deltaproteobacteria bacterium | reverse complement strand
TTCTCGATTCCGCTGGTATCGGTGACAATCACTTCCCTTTCTCTTTTTTCAAAGATATCAAAGACCTTAATTCGATGTTTTGAAGGATTAACCTCAAGCACCCGCCCCACCAAAGGTTTGGACGAGACGGCATAAGAAGCAAAGATAAGTACCACTGCCAAGGCAGCTGAAAATGCACCTGAAATTTGTCTGCAGGATGGGGCCTTCATCTTGTTAAAACCTTCTTGTTATCAAACTCTTTGTTGAAAAAGATAATATCAAAAAAGATACCATAATCCTAAGAATTTTAACTGATTGAAAATATAGGAAATTTTCCATAAACGATATCTGTTTCCTGACAAAGGATGATATTTTTCGACAATTTTGTCCTATTCAGGCTCCATTTGTCGAGAAAAAATCCAAGGAATTGGCCTTTTGAATATCTATAACTTATTAGAATAACAAGAAAAATTTTTCTTGCTCCTTGTGGCATACTTTGTGAAGAGATAGTGGCAAAGGCATGTGATGCAATGAAAAAAACAAAAATCATAAGGAGGATCTTTCAATGAAAAAAACTGTATCGATTTTGAAATTCGTCTTGTCAGGCTTTGTTCTCGTTGGCCTTGCCACCACCACAACCTTCGCCTTCATGGGGCAGGGCGGCTTTTTCGGACAAAAGAGCCGTGTCGGATATGGCATTGAGACAGCGGCAACCAATATTCCTGCCCAGGAACTAAGCCAGGCTGAAAAAGAGGCCCTAATGAAGATGGTGGAAGAGGAAAAGCTTGCCAGGGATGTTTATGCCTTTCTATATGGCCAATGGGGCAATGTCATATTCGACAGGATAAGCCAGTCTGAGCAAAGACACATGGATGCCGTTTCTGCTCTTATTTCCAAATATGGCCTTGAAAATCCAGTGGAAGGGCTTGAAGCCGGACAATTTGTCACACCTTCCATGCAGGATCTTTATGAAAACCTTACCTCAAGGGGGGCCAAGAGTCTTGAGCAGGCCCTTCAGGTAGGCGCAACCGTTGAAGACCTTGACATAAAGGATCTTAAAGAGCTCATGGGCCAGTGCGACAATCAGGACATGCTCATGGTTTTTCAAAACCTTGAGAGGGGCTCAAGAAATCACATGAGGGCCTTCACATCCTATCTAAGGGTTATGGGTGGTTCTTACAGTGCCCAGTTTCTTTCCCAGGACGAGGTAGATGGCATAATATCAAAGGGCTGGGAAAGGGGCCCTGTTGATCAGAATGGAAAAATCATGAATGGCTTTGGAAGAGGCTTGGGCATGAGGACTTGCCCTTGTCTTAAATAGGCCAGGCAAGAAGAGGCGATGGAGCCTCTTCTTCTTTTTTTAAAGGAAAGGAGGAATGAAGAATATGAACAGGAAGGACAATATCGTTTATGTCTTGGCCTTTGTTCTCCTGATTTCACTTGCCATTACTGGCTATGTTGTATCAAGTTCGGATTTCTATCAGAAAAGGGATGCAAAAGAAAAAACCGCATTGGTTGAGAGCAGATCCAAAAAGAAGGCGAACATAAAAAAGATAAAGAGAGACGCTGATAAGAACAGGCAAATTGCCTCAAAAAATAGAACCAGGTCAAGGACAAGACCGGTCGCTTCAAGTGGAAGGCCAATCTCTCGTACCCGATACAGATATGCAAATAACATCTCATATTCACGGTATCAGAGGGATCTTCTCCAATGCCGGATGTTTGCGCAACAGGTTTCAGGCTACACTCCTGAACAGGCTGTAAAGGGCGGTTTTGTCGGTGGAGCCATAGGCGCAGCAGCAGGTGCTGCCATAGGTGCAGTACTTGGTCATGCAGGAAAAGGTGCAGCAATTGGTGCTGCAGCTGGTGGAATAGGAGGAGGCACGTATTCTGCAATCTCAGCAGAAAAGAGATACAAGAAGGCATACATAAGATGTATGAGAAACAGAGGCTACAATGTGCTAAACTAACATTTCCTCACAACAGTGGGGACGCCCATGATTTATCTGGATGCTAAATTGCCTCATTTCCAGGGGTTACGGCCGCCTGATCAAAGGTGG
>JALSQG010000142.1 GCA_026985565.1 Deltaproteobacteria bacterium | reverse complement strand
TGGAAAGGCTCGAATCCCTTGTTTCTTCATCAACCTCAGGTGACGCCCAAGTGAAACATCCGATCTTGCCCCGGACGTATGCCCTGTAGCACTTGTAAAAGTCAAGAAGGGCCTGGAGATCCTCGTCCTTCATCATTTTTTTAAAGGAACCTATGAAGTAATCCGAAAGATCACAAAGTCCAAGAAAGTCAAGATCCATTGCCAAAAAGGCAACGTCCACAGCCACATCGCCATATCTGAATCTTTCGTTGAATTCGATGCAGTCAAAAATGTAAATCTTGTCCTTTTTCCTATCTATGCAAATGTTCGCTGAATAAAGATCGCCATGGCCTTCTACAATCCAGCCCTTGGCCTGCCTTTTTTTAAAAAGTTTCTCATTTTGCTCTAAAAAGGCCCTGGTATAATTCATTATCTTGTCAAAGGTGTCTTCTGGAATCACCTTTCCCACAAAATCCCTTGTCTGCTGAAAATTTTCTTCACAGTTTTCTCTTACAACCTCTATTCCACCAAGCCATAATTTGTCTTGGCCTGCCTTTGCCTTTTCATAGAAAGGGACAAGGATGTTGCAAATGGTGTCCATATCCTTTTTGTCCACCTCGTCTCTTTTTATCAGAGTGGACATGAGGCCGTCTTCAGGCATCCTTTTCATCTTTACTGCCCATTCCACGGGCTCGCCTTTTCCTTCAAGGATATAAGAAGAATCAGTTTCTCTGGTTACAGGCACTACAGAAAGATAAATCTCTGGACAAAGCCGCCTGTTAAGCCTTATTTCCTCGCTACAATAAAATTTTCTTTTATCAAGGGTGGTAAAATCGAGAAAGCCAAAGTCAACAGGCTTTTTGACCTTGTACACGAATCGTCCAGCCATGAAGACCCAGGATAGATGGGTCTGGATCAGGCGAACCTCTTTTGGCCTTTCAGGATAGGACCTCGGATCGAGAAGGCTTTCTAACCATGGAGGGTTTATCTTTTCCATTTAAGTTTTGCTCCTTTTTATTGGCCTTTTGAAGTTTCTTTAGATAAAGTCAAGCAAGGGTTAAAGTCAACGATTTGCCAAACAAGAATATCATATCTTTGACTTTCATTGACATTGATTTGCAGTATCTATTTATTACAATAATATAAGAAAAGGATTAGGGTAAATTTCTTTTTGGACTTAACCAATTAAAGGGAAAGGGAATATGGGAGAGATAAAAAGTGCCCTTGAGATCGCATTAGAGAAGGCAGAAAGGCTTGGAAGTCTTTCCAAAAAGGAGTTGGAGAATCAAAAATGGCAAGATGAGGGGAAGAAGAAGGCAGCCGCCTTTTTAAAGGGTGAAATGGATTCCCTTCAGAAAGGGCTTTCGGACATCCCGACCGAGTTTCTCCAGACTGGTCTTAGTGGGGCAATAGAAATCCTTTTAAGAAACATAATACTTCCGAGGGAGAAAGGGCAGTGGGAGACCATAAACAGGGCCTTTGAAGGTATAAAAGAGATTCGAGGCTCCATTGCCCAGCAGATTATTCCCCAGATTGAATACCTGCTAAAAAACTACGAACAGACCCTTGAAAACTACAAACAGCAGTTTCAGCAACAGTTGAAGGCATCTCTTGGGTCAAAGGCCCAAGGTGGAATGATGGCAATGACTCCAGAAGAGATGAATGCCTTGGCATCTATGCAGGATGAATGGAATAAGATTTCTGCAGAGATAACAAGCCAGTTTGAAAAACAACTCGAACCTCTTAAGACATATCTGAAATAATTGGTAAATAGATGGATGAAAAGACCCTTGAAAGTCTCCTAAGAAGGGTAAAAGAGGGGAGTGTCTCTGTTTCAGAGGCCCTTGATGCCATAAGGAGGCTTCCCTTTGAAGATATGGATGGCATCCTTTTTGACCACCACAGGCTTGCAAGAAAGGGGCTTCCAGAGGTGGTGTACGGTCCGGGAAAGGATGCTGAACAACTCATAAACATGGCAAAGAGGTTTGTGTCAAGGCAAAGGCCTTTTTTGGCAACAAGAGTCAGTGAAGAAAAGGCCGCTTGTGTCATGAGGAAGGTGAATGACTTAGAATATGACAGACTTTCTCGCTGTCTGTCCTTTTGCCCAGTTCCAATACGTCGAAAGGCACTTGATCAGGGGGTTTTAATAATTACCGCAGGCACGTCGGATATGCCAGTGGCCCTCGAGGCAGCCCAGGGCCTAAGGGTCATTGGTTTTTATAGTGAAATTGTACAAGATGTTGGAGTAGCAGGAATACACCGGCTTCTTGATCATCTCTATAAGCTTTTTGATGCCAGGGTCATAATTGTGGTTGCGGGTATGGAAGGGGCCCTTCCAAGCGTGATAGCAGGAATAGCAAAGGCCCCAGTAATTGGTGTTCCGACAAGTGTCGGTTATGGATCCAACTTCAATGGTTTGGTGCCCCTTCTTGCCATGCTCAATTCTTGTGCGCCTGGCATAGGGGTTGTAAACATAGATAACGGTATTGGAGCAGCGTTTCTTGCAGCTTCCATATTAAATGCCGCAAAAAAGGCCGACTAAGACCGTTGAACCAAAAGTGTTAAACCAACCATAGTGCCCATCATTTTTTGGCGGATTCTTCAGGTGGCGGAAGAAGTCCCTTTGCCCTCAGCTTCATCCTCTTTTTTCTGCGACGTCTGCGTCTTTCGATCTCCCTTTCCCGTTCCCTTTTCTTATGCTTTGCCATAAAAAACCTCCTTCTTTGATATATTAAACTCACTGTAGGGCTATTTAATATCTTCTTCCCAAAGTGTAAACAGCAGGACAAGGACATACTTTAAAAATCACTGAACGTATGGGATTCTTTTTCATTGAAATGAAAATTTTGCTGCCATATTATGTATGTCAGTTCTATCCTTGGATTTTGGTAACAACATACAAGGTTATGTTTTGCAAAACAGGTGATAAACAGTGAAAGTCAAGAACTGGATGAACAGAAACGTAGTTACCATCTCGCCCAATGCGGGTTTGAGAGATGCCATAGAGATAATGCACCACCATTCCATAAGGCACCTGCCTGTGGTGCAAGATGGAAAGATGCTCGGCTTTGTCACTGAAAGCAATCTTAGGCAGTATCTGCTAACAGATATGCTAAACGAACTTACCACATCTGATGTGATGATAATAAACCCAATAACAGTGGATTCAAACGCCAGTGTTGACTATGCCGCCAGACTCATTCACGAATACAAGATTGGTGGCCTACCGGTACTTGAGAAGAGAAGGCTCGTGGGCATAATTACCATCACAGACATATTGGGAGCGTTCATAGAACTCTTGGGTCTCCTGCAGGAAAGCGCAAGGCTTGATGTGCTTCTTGATGAGAAAAAAGGAAGCATAGACGACGTACTAAAGCTAATAAGGGATATGGGAAGCAGGATCATTAGCGTTGGCGTAGATACTCAGTCATCGAGAAGAAAGGTGTATTATATAAGGCTTGAGAAGGCAGATGTTGAGCCCATAATAGCCAAGATTGAACAGCAGGGTCACAAGGTCCTGTCCATTATTGAATAGTTAGGAATATTGAACATGGCAGCTTTTCAGGTAAACAAGACCTTTAAAGAGATAAACGAGAAGATAAAAAGCGGTAAGGCTGTAGTCGTAACAGCAGAGGAAATGGTGGGCATTGTCAGGAAAAAAGGTGCCGTCAAGGCTGCAAAGGAAGTGGATGTTGTGACCACTGGCACCTTTTCACCAATGTGTTCGTCTGGAGCATTTATCAATATAGGCCATACAAAACCCGGGATTAAGGCTGCACGGATATGGCTTAACGGTGTGCCAACCTATGCAGGACTTGCAGCTGTGGATGCATTTATAGGAGCTACAGAACCAAGGGAAGATGACCCTTTGAACAAGATATACCCAGGCGAGTTCCTATATGGGGGCGGCCATGTCATACACGATCTGGTTGCAGGGCGTCCAATACATCTCAGGGCAGACGCCTATGGAACCCACTGTTATCCCAAAAGGCATGTTGAAAAAAAGGTTTATCTAAAGGATCTGCCTTTTGCACAACTTTGCAACCCGAGAAACAGTTACCAGAACTATAACTGTGCTGTAAACGTAACTAACAAGACGGTTTTTACATATATGGGGACATTGAAGCCCAGACTGGGCAATGCAAATTACTGTACTTCAGGGCAGCTTAGCCCCTTGTTTAATGATCCCTATTACAAGACCATTGGCATCGGTACCAGGATATTTCTTGGAGGTGGAATGGGCTATGTCATTGGTCCTGGCACCCAGCACAATCCAGATGTTGAACGAACGGAAAAGGGCATGCCAAAACGTCCAGCAGGGACACTAATGGTGTCTGGAGACCTGAAGCAGATGTCTCCAAGATGGCTCGTAGGAGTAAGCATCTTGGGATACGGTTGTTCCTTGGCTGTTGGGGTTGGCGTTCCAATACCTATACTCAACGAGGAAATGGCTGCATATACTGGCGTCGGAGACGATGAGATAGTGACCCAAGTGGTTGATTATGGAAGGGCCTATCCGAAAGGTGAAGACGGTATCATTAGGGAAGTCACATATTCTGAGCTAAAAAAGGGAGAAATCGAGATAGAGGGGAAAAAGGTCAAGACTGCACCCCTTTCAAGTTACGTTCGGGCAAGAGAAATAGCACTTATTCTTAAAAAATGGATCGAAGATGGCAGATTCTTTCTTGGAGAGCCTCAAGACAGACTTCCTTCATAGAGATCCGTCTGGGCATAAACTTTGTTGTTTAAAGTCCTTTTGGCAATCTCTTAACAGTCCATGTGTCATTGGCTTTTCCGGGGGAGTTGATAGTTCCTTTCTCCTTGCCTCTGCAAAAAGATGGGCAAGAAATGACGTTTCAGCCTACATTGCCATTTCCTGTTTTTTGGAACCTTTTGATCTTTTCCATGCAGAAATGGTGTGTAAAGAAATAGGTATTGAACTGATTCAGATGTACTGGAGGCCATTGAATTACCAAGAGATTATAAGAAACGATTGTTTTAGATGTTACCACTGCAAAAGGCTTATGTATTCAAAAATAAAGGATAAGGCATCTGATTATTTTGGTTTCAGTCCGATTTTTCTTGATGGCACCCAATATGATGATCTTTTTAGGGATAGGCCTGGAATACGAGCCTTACAGGAGCTTGGAATACTGACGCCCCTTGCCTCATTTGGATTTACCAAGGCTGACATAAGGGACTATCTTAAAAAATGGGGTTATTCTTTTTGGGATTATCCGTCAAAGTCCTGCCTTGCAACCAGAATAAGACAGGGCATTAGGCTCAGCGAGGCCCTTTTTTAAAGGCGTATGTTTTTGAGCTTGTGGTAAAAAATGCAGGCCTTACCCTCTTTTTTGACTTTTTTTACCTTTTTTTTAAAAAAAATCTTGCCTTTTCTATTGTTTTACATAAGATAATGAAAACCTGCTCATTTATGAGCAAAATTTAATCAACTGGGAGGGCCTTCATGAATAAAGGACAATTGGTCGAACAGATGGCTACAGGAGCGGGAATTTCAAAGGCTGCAGCCGAAAGGGCATTAAATGCATTTATGGATGCAGTCATGGACGCGGTCTCCTCAGGAGACAAGGTGACTCTGGTGGGATTCGGGACTTTTTATGTGACAAAGAGAAAGGCTCGCACTGGCAGAAACCCGCAGACAGGCAAGAAGATGAAGATTCCTGCAAAGAAGGTAGTAAAGTTCCGTCCAGGGTCACGTCTGTCAGAGGCCGCAAAGTAGTTTTTATCTGTAAAAAATTTCTTAAGCCGGCGATAGCCGGCTTTTTTTATGCCATAGTGTTTGTTTAAAAAATGAAGATTACTTCCTCTTTCAAAGGAGGCGGAAGTGGGGTAAATTTTTTTTGTTTTTTAAAAGACGACTTTTTCTAAATAAAGGATTGAGCCATGATTGTGATCATGAAACCGGATGTGGACCCAGCAGGTCCTGAAGTGCAGAAACTCTTAGATTTTCTTTCTCAGTTCGAGGACATACAGACCAGGTTTTCTGGTATAAGGGGTGCACACAGGGTTGTAAATGAAATCTATCTCATAGGGCCTACCCATCATGTACCCTTAGAGGTGCTTGAGCGAATGCCTGGTGTGGAAAAGGTTGTAAGGGTCTCAAGCAAATATAGGCAGATAGGCCGCCATGGCGGGCAGGTTGACGATGTGGGATTCATCTATAATGGAGTGGAGTTTAGCCAGCAAAACTTCAACTGTTTTATTGGCCCCTGTGCAGTTGATACACCTGACAATGTGGAGACCATCTTCAGGAACATGAAGAGGACAGGCCTCAGGACGGCTCGAATGGGAGTTTACAAACCACGAACCAGTCCATATGATTTTCAGGGACATGGCAAGTCTTGTCTTCCGTGGTTATTTGAACTTGCGGGCAAGTATGACATCCGGGTGATAGCCATGGAGGTCCTGAAGGAAATCCACATAGAAGAGATATCAAAGGCTCTTGAAGAGTCAGGACAACCAACTGGCGTCATGCTTCAGATAGGTACTCGAAATGCGCAAAACTTTGAACTTTTAAAGGCTGCCGGGTCTCAAAAGGACTTTCCTGTACTTTATAAGCGTGGCATGGGACTAAGCCTTGAAGATTCGCTAAATGCATGCGAGTACATTGCAAGTGAAGGCAACAGAAATATTGTTTTTTGCCTAAGGGGCGTTCAGTCTCGCCTTGGTGATCCTCACAGAAATCTGGTTGATTTTGCCCACGTACCGGTTGTCAAGAGGCTGACAAGGCTTCCTGTCTGTATTGATCCGACACATTCGGTTGGAAGCAAAGACAGGGCACCAGATGGAATATTCGATATCTTTCATGTGACCGCCCAGGGAATAATAGCTGGGGCGAACATGGTACTTACAGAATTTCATCCAAGGCCTGAGGTGGCCCTTTGTGACGGACATCAGGCCCTGACAATGCAGGAGCTTGACTATTACCTTGCGGACATAGAGGCAGTAAGAGAATGTTATCAAAAAAGGGTCCAGCTTGCACAGCAGGCCTTATTCAAACAGTGGCACGGACATAATCAGGGGAAATAAAAAATGAAGATACACTACCTTATGCATGTACCCTTTGAAGAGCCACAGGCCATAAGCCAATGGGCAAAACAAAACAATCATTCCGAGTCCTATACCATGCTTTTCGATGGTGACAGCCCCCCTCCAAAAGAAGATTTTGACCTTCTTGTAATCATGGGCGGGCCAATGGGAGTGCAAGATGAAGAAAAATATCCTTGGCTGAATGAAGAAAAAAGGCTTATCAAAGAAACATTAGACGCCGGCAAGCCAGCCCTTGGCATATGTCTTGGTGCCCAGCTTCTCGCTGAGGCCTTGGGGGCAAAGGTTCATAAAAATCTCTATAAGGAGATTGGTTTTTTCCCTGTATCTCTTACACCCCTTGGATGGAACTCGCCCATCTTTAAAAGAATGCCAGCCACATTTGATGCACTCCACTGGCATGGTGATACGTTTGACATCCCACAGGGTGCCCTTCACATAGCAAGTTCATCTGGTTGTGCAAATCAGGCATTTTCCTTTGAAGAGCGTGTTGTCGGTTTTCAGTTTCATATAGAAAGTACAAGGGAGGGGCTTGAAAAGCTCGTAAAGAACTGTGGTGATGAATTGCTTGAAGAAGGAGAATATATCCAAAGGCCAGAGGTTATTTTGGAAGATACCCATGACTTTGAACAGATGAATCGCAATCTTTTTATATTCCTTGATGATTTTACAAAACATCTTCGATCAGAAGGGATCATAAAATAGCCGCATGGCACGATTTCTCGAAGACAGGGTAGAGGAACTCCTTCAAAAGGGCCACAGCAAGGAAAAGATCAGGGCCCTATTGAAGAAGGAAGACGAGGATGGAGAGCTTGATTTCTATCTAAGGAATCTTTCCTATCCTGCAGACAGAACGAGATATCAATTTGTAAATCTTTCCCTGTTTTTTATCCTTCTTTTCATAACCATCAAGAAGCTTTACTTTGCCCTTTCCTTTGGGCAGTTGAGCATAGTCATGTTGCTGGCAATGGTGGTTCCTACAGTCAACATTTACATATTAAGAGAGATAATGCGATACAGGCGAATAGGGTATCTTTTCTGTTTGGTGCTTTCTGCCATCTCCCTTGTAAATGCAGAAAATAGGGCCTTTCCAGAAATAATACTTGTCCCCACCATGGTATTTCTTTCAGGATTTCTCTTTGCAAAGCTGTTTTGGCAATATGAAAGAAAAACGGAGAAAAAGTCGGCCTGAGGATCGGCAGCTTTTTTCTTATTTGGTGTTTATGCCTCTAACTGTGACTCCAAGGGCCTTCCAGGGCCGCCTGACAGTATCCATGACTGCGGTTGGTTCATAACCACAATGGACCATGCAGTTTTCACACCTTGGGTCTTTTCCCCTACCAAATTTGCTCCAGTCAGTTTTTTCCATTAGTTCCTTGTATGTTGATACGTATCCGTCGTTTAGCAGATAACATGGCCACTGCCAGCCGAACATGTTTCGAGTTGGGTTGCCCCATGGTGTACACTGATAGTCCTGGTTGCCTGCAAGAAAGTCAAGATAAAGGATACTATGGTTAAAACGCCATTTCTTCTTTTTCCGTTTCTGGATATCAAAGATACCTCTGAAAAGCTCAATGGTTGTTTGTCTTGTAAGGAAATTTTCCTGATCCTTGGCCTTTTCGTAGCTGAACCCTGCAGATATTGTCATGGCCTCGACATTAAGAGCTGTCACAAAGTCCAGGAAGGCCTCGGCAGAATCTGGTGTCTCTCCATAGAAAAAGGTGGTGTTGGTTGTCACCCTGAAGCCACGGGATACCAAAAGCCTGATTGATTCCACTGCATTGTCAAAGGTGCCCTTTGCCCCTACAAGATCGTCATGTTTTGACCCAAGGCCATCCAGGTGTATGTTAAAGGTAAGATATGGAGAAGGGCTGAAATCGTCTATACGTTTCTTGACCAAAAGGGCGTTGGTACAAAGATAAATAAATTTTTTCCTTTTAATTAATTCTCTCACTATCACATGAATATCAGGATGAAGGAGCGGTTCCCCACCTGGGATCGAGACCACTGGTGCACCACATTCTTCAACCGCCTCGATACATTCTTCAACCGACATCTTTCTTTTTAGGATCTCAGGAGGATAGGCAGTCTTTCCGCATCCCCTGCAGTTTAGATTGCAAAGGAAAAGGGGCTCAAGCATCAGGACCAGTGGAAAACGCCTGTCTCCAGATGCCATCTTCTTGACTATATAGCTTCCCAGTTTGAGCTGTTGTATAAGAGGTATGCCCATTGTTACTCCTGTTAAAGGTTTGTTATTGACTATCTATCGGTGGGACTGAAATAGGGTTGTTATCAACGCTTTCAGGGTAGAAACGCGTGTCAAGAAAGCGCCTAATGGCAGCTTCAAGGTGATCCAAAGGCACCAGGGTGTCAAGGCAAGGGCCATGAGGTCTAAGGTTCAAAATCCCGTAGACGGGTAGGGGATAGGTATCTTGTATTCCACTTGCAAGGTCCCTTTGGCATGCAACGGCAAGTATTAGTTTGGGCCTTCTTTCAACAACTATCCTTCTTGCAATGGTGCCTCCCGTTGCAACGGCAAGGTGAATGTTATATTTGTCACTAAGCTCAAGCAGGCCTGCAATTGAACACTTGCCACACCTTTTGCAATTCCTCACATTGTATGTGAGTCTGATCTTGCATCGACTGTTTTGAAGACAGTGGGGCATGAGCATGAGCATCTGATCAGGTCGGTAAGTCTTTGCTTCAGAAAGAACGAGCTCATTGTTTACCCTGATGAATGAGGAACGTATCTTGTTTTTTGAAATTCCAAAGATCCTTCCAATCAAGGTCATTACAGGCAAAAAGAGTTTTACACTAACCCCTCTTAGTTTCTTGAAAAATGGCAAATACTTCCCAGTGGTGGCATTTAGCAAAAGCCCAATGCTTGCCCAAAGAACTACAAGGAGTGCAAGCCCTACCAGAGCACCTGCAATCCATTTGGCCATTGGATGGATTGCGTCAAAGCCGTAGTAGGGAATGACCCATAGGGATATGAGAAAAATGCATATGAACAGACAGGTTAGGGCAACAAGACCAAGAAAAAGCCCCTTGGATGGATTTTCTTCTAAATTGTTTTCTTTTCGGTAAGCGTTTTTCTCCATATCGTCACTTCATATTAGCCTATTGAAAGTCTGGAAACAGCGGCAGCTTGAACTGCATTGATTCCTTTTTACCATTTTGTGCCCTAACTTTTAGATCAAAGTGGCCATCAAGCATCTTAATAATGTCTTGAACAAGAATCTCTGGCGCAGACGCCCCTGCCGTTATTCCTACGGTTGATTTACCATCAAACCACTTAAGATCCACAAAATCTGCATTGTCAACCAGGAAAGAGGGAAGACCTCTGGATTCACCTGTTTCTCTCAACCTGTTTGAGTTGGAGCTGTTCTTTGAACCAACAACGAGAAGCATTTCCACTTCCTCTGCCAGTTTCCTTACCGCATCCTGACGGCTCTGGGTGGCATAACATATGTCGTTGAGATTAGGCCCCTTTATGTTTGGAAACCTATTTTTCAGCTCTTCTATAAGTTCCTTGGTATCATCTGTACTCAAGGTGGTTTGAGTGACATAGGCCACCTTCTCCGGGTCTGTGATTACAAGACTACGGACATCTTCTACTGTTGAAACCACTGTCACATCACCATCAACACGGCCAAGGGTTCCTTCCACTTCAGGATGGCCGTGATGGCCTATGATGATAATATCATGCCCCATTTTATTGTAACGCTTTGCCTGGTGATGAACCTTTTTCACAAGGGGGCATGTGGCATCAATTACCTTTAACCCTTTTTCTAAGGCCATTTTTTCAACCTTAGTAGCAACGCCATGGGCACTGAAAATGGTAATGGCGCCTTCGGGTATTTCTTGTATGTCTTCTACAAATACTGCCCCTGCCTCAGAAAGATTCTTGATGACATGGGTATTATGAACGATCTCGTGAAGGACCCATACTGGCCTTCCGTAACGTTCTATTGCTGTCTCAACTATCTTTATGGCCCTTTTAACCCCTGCACAAAAGCCGCGAGGCTGTGCAAGCACTATCTCAAGTTTTTTCTTTTCCATTTTCATTTCTTCTCTACAATCGGTCTGCCTTTCCACTTGGTACCCTTGCCAAAATAATATCTTATGGCAGAAGACCATGTCATGGCCATATACATGGCTGCCACAGGACCAAGGGTGAAACATAGCCATTTGTCAAGGGCATAATAGCGTAAAAGAGGCAAGTAAGAAATATACATAATCAAAAGAGCAGACGATGAAATGACAAAAGTCAAAAGATCAAACGATAAAACACCACAAATTGGTACGATAAAGGCCTCTGCCATCAAAATGGTTGTAAGGACAAGAAGCAAGATGTTGTATCTAAGTTGATAATATGCGCTCCTTTCTACCATCCTCCATACCTTGCCTATTCCCGGATATCTTCTTATGCTTCTTATCTTTTTGGTAAGTCCTATGAATGTCCGTTTCCCATACAGTTTGAACCTCTTTGCAAGGCTGCAATCATCGATTACGGCTCCTTTTATGGAGGAAAAACCACCTATTTCTTTTAAGGCTGAGGGCTTTGTCAGTATGAAACCGCCAGCTGCTGCCGCCACCCAAGACCCTTGCTTGTTTGAAAGGGCAAAGGGATAAAGGAGCTTGAAAAAGTAGATAAAGGCAGGCATAAAAAGCATTTCAACAGGGCTTTTCATGTGGAGATGGGCCATAAGGGAGAAAAGATCGAGCCCATTTTCTTCCACGTAAGACAGGGCAGGGGAGATAATGCCCCTTTCAAGAACTATGTCTGCATCCATAAGAAGTACGTATTTTGTTCCAACATGGTCAAGCCCTTGCTCAAGGGCCCAAAGCTTCCCGCTCCATCCTTTAGGAGGCAAAGAGCCTGAGATGACGATACCTCTGTCTTTTATCAGTTCTTTGGCCGTTTTGTAAGTATTGTCCGTGGAGCAATCGTCTACCACAACCATTTTGACATTGGGAGACTGACTAAGGATGGAAGGAATGCTGTGGCGAAGCATCTTTTCTTCGTTCCTTGCTGGAATGAGGACCGTGATCATGCCTTCTTTAATGTCTGATTCCGGGCTTAAATGGTCAAAATGTTCTTTTGTGCCCCAAGGCCTCCATGGTAGCACAAGAATAACAACCCAGATGAATAACGAGATTATGGAACAGGTCAGGATCATGTCTGGCAGCAGTTTTTTGCAGGACTACTTATGACTACGTTTTTAATCTACGTCTGCTGACATAGAGAAAGGATCGCGATACTTAGAAAGGCCACATTTTTTCCCACCAAGGCTTGGCATTAAGCTTGGCCTTTTCCTCTTCTTCCTCTTCCTGTTTCACATACCTATCAAGATGCTCTGCCACATCCTTATATTCTGCAATCTTCATCACTGCCTTTTGATAGATTGGTGTGTCAGGATAAAGGGTGATGATATTTTCAAGCCTTTTTATAGCCTGCGGGATATGATCAGTTCGAAAATACCAGTGGGCAACCACGTACTCATGCTCAGCAAGTAGGGCCCTTCCTTCTTTTATACGCTTCTGGGCCTCAATGGTGAAAGCGCTTTGTGGATATCTTCTTATCAGCCTTGTATAGGTTTCTATCATCTTATGGGTGTTTGTCTGATCCCTGTCTGGCGTATCCATAAGGTGATAATAGCAGCTTCCTATTTGGAATATGACGTAGGGTATGGCCTCATTTGTGGGGTGCAGGTTTTCAAAGTCCTGGTATAGAGGCACTGCCTCTTCATAAAGACCTTGGTAATATTTGCAGTCAGCAAGTCTTAGCTCTGCAACTGTGGCATATGGGCTAAAAGGATAACGGTCTCTTATTTTTTTGAACTCTTCTTCAGCAAGAAGATACCTGCCAATTTCAAAATAGTGCATGGCCTTGGCAGTAAGCTGGGCCTCTGGAGGCACTGGCCCTTCCTCCTCTTCTTGGGGAGAAAAAATCCTTTTAAGCCAGGAGTCTCCCGATTTAGAGGAGCAACCACTTAGAGGCAGGAAAGTAAGGACTATCAAGGAAAGAAATAGCGCTAAAGTTTTTTTGTTCATGCCAAATCATGTTCCACCGCATAGGCAGCAGTGGCCCCCTCTGCTACTGCAGTAACTATCTGCAAAAGCGGTTTCTGCCTGCAATCACCTGCGGCATAGATGCCCTTAAATGACGTGCGCATCCACTGGTCAGTCTTTATGAAGCCTCGTTCATCAGTATCCACAAGCCCCTTAACAAAATCTGTTATAGGCTGGATTCCAATAAAGATAAATACCCCGTCTACCTCGAGCCTGCTTTGCTTGCCGCTCTTTTTGTTAAGGATCTTTACCGCCTGAACCTGGTCCTTTCCCTCGATTTCCTCTACGATGGAATCCCAAACAAAGTCTATCTTGTCGTTTGCAAAGGCCCTTTCCTGAAGGATCTTGATTGCCCTCAATTCGTCCCTTCGATGAATAACATACACCTTCTTTGCAAACTTGGTTAAAAAAATTGCCTCTTGAACGGCACTATCTCCGCCGCCAACAACGGCAACAACCTGATCCCTGAAAAAAGGGCCGTCACATGTGGCACAGTATGATACCCCCCGCCCTGTAAGTTCTTGTTCACCTTTTACACCAAGCTTTCGGTGGGTTGCACCTGTTGCAACAATGACAGACCTGGCGGTAATGGTCCGTTCATCAGTAAGAATCAGACTGAATTGATCTCCAACTGGTTCGATTCTTTCTACTTCGCCCGTCTCTATGGGCATTCCAAAGCGTTTTGCATGGGCAGTAAATTTTTCCACCAGCTCGAAGCCTGAAATTGGTTCCATAAATCCTGGATAGTTTTCAACCATGTCGGTAACAAGGACCTGTCCGCCAGGACTCATTTTTTCAAGGACAAACCCCTTAAGTTTGGCCCTCCCAGCATATATGGCTGCGGCGAGCCCAGCAGGTCCGCCGCCAATTATCACCACATCGTGAATCATCTATGCAACCTTGCTAAGTGCATTTTGTATTACCGTCTTGCCTACAGCACCAGTAATCTGTTCCACAACGCTTCCATCCTTAAAAAGTATCAAGGTTGGAATGGCCCTGATGTTGAACCGTCCAGGTGTTGCAGGGTTTTCATCCACATTCATCTTTGCAATAATCACCTTGCCATCATATTCTTCAGCCAACTGATCAATTACAGGGGCAATTGCCCTACATGGGCCACACCATGCTGCCCAAAAATCAACAAGAACCGGAAGATCGTTTTTTAGTACAGTTTCATCAAAATCTGCATCGGAAACCTGAATTATCTTGTCATTAGCCATAACAATTTTTCTCCTTTTCCAAATATTTTAAGAAGTAAGTTTCTTATGTTTTTACATCTTTTTTGTTGAACTTGAAAAGTTTAGGATAGCTTGATTTAGGTGTCAAGGAATTAAACATGGTGTTCCTGTATTGGTCCAATATAACTGATGACACCCCTACATGAAAGGAACCTCAAACTTGTACATAGTAACAGGCACGTGAAGAACTGAAATTTATTCTATTGGCTATAGTCGTGGTCAATGTCACCAGAATCAACAATATGTATCCCTCCTTTAAGGTCGCGGACTATAAGCCTTCCCATCTGATCAAGATCCTTAATTATTCCTTTTGTAGCACCTTCTACAGAGTTAAAAGTAATGGAATATCCGGTGCATAGTGCATTTTTCTTCCATTCATCAATAAGATCTTGCAGACCGCTTTTTTCCGTCGTGACCAGTATTTTTTCAAGCTGCCTTGATAAGTCAACTAAAAGGGTACTTGGTGTGGTAAAAATGCCAAAATCTTCTAATGTCCCTGCCTTTTTTCGAAGATGTCCTGGAAATTGGCTTGCACTTCCCTTCACATTTATGCCAATTCCTGCAACAATAACTGGAGTCTTATGAAAAAAGCTTGCATGACAAAGGATGCCACTAACCTTTTTCCCTTTTATCAGGATATCGTTAGGCCATTTAATGACCACATCTCTTACTCCAAGGTCCCTTAGGCAGCGAAACACCGCAAGACCGCAAAGAAGTGTCATGGACGGCAGAAAGGTGACAGAAGAGGGAGGCATTATGACGAATGAGCAGAAAAGGTGCTCAGCAGCACCCCCACACCAACTCCTGCTCCTTCGACCAATTCCCTTGGTCTGCCTCCCTGCTTGAACCACAAGGCCTGGCATGCTCAAAAGTTTCTTGTTCTTGAGCAGGAAAAGGTTTGTAGATTCTGTCTCCTCCAAAAAAAGAAGGGACCTGCCTGCATAGACATGGTCCCTTAAAAACGGCCTTATTTGGTGAACAGTGGTATCAGTCAAGTTTTTTCAGAACAAACAGAAGTTGCCCTTCTTGAACCTGGTCATTTAGTTTTACTGCAATTTCTTCAACCACTGCATCAAAGGGTGCAACTATGGCATTTTCCATCTTCATGGCCTCAAGGTTGGCGATCTCTTCTCCCTGATGCACTATATCACCCACCTTAATGGTACCTCTGTCTGGATTACCAATACGCCAGACATTTCCGTTAATTGGTGCACCGATTTCGTTTTCTCCCTTGGCCATGCGGATCTCGACCTTCTTTGCCCTTGGGGTTTCTACCTTATAAACCCTCGTCTTGTTATTGATCTTCACTACAACGTGGATGAGACCTTCATGCTCAGCCCCTATGGACAAAAGTTCTATACAGTACGGCTTACCCTGGAGTTCAAATTCCACCTTGTCACCTGGGCTCTTAAGCCCCTGTCTCCATACGTCCGTAGGGAGCACCAATGGAGCGTCACCATATTTCCCCCTAAAGTCTATATAGTTTACCGTATCCTTTGGGTGCATCAGGTATAGCGTGAATTCTTCATCTGTAGGTTCCCTTCCAAGGGTGACGCCGAGATCTGTTTTTATCCTTTCAAGATCGTCAAGCTTTAAGGAGTCAAGAGGTGAGGAATCGTCCCGTTCCTTTATCTTTTCTTCCCATTCATCCCCAAAGGTGCTTTTGTACACCCATTCAGCAGGCCAACCTTGGGGAAGTCGCCCATAGCCGCCAAGAAGCAGGTTTCTGAAGTCTCCAGGGGCATGTCTGAAAAGTGTAAGGAGCTCCTCCTTTTCTTTTGGCTCCATCGCTTCGAAATCCTGGTCCTTTTCTTCAACGAACTTGGTGAGAAGCTCAATTACGTGCTTGACACCAGTAGCTCCTTGCTCCTTTTCATATTTGTTTACAATCCCGCTGCAGGTAACCCATGTGATCTGCGAGCCTGGAGTGACATCAAAGTACTTCACTATCTTGTTGTATAGGGACATTACCCTGAGTATCGCAGGCATAAGATGTAGAAAGCCTCCCTTTTCTGCCTGCTCAAAGGAACTTGGAAAGGCACCGCCAGGCATGCGATGAGAGGTGACCTGATGGTCAAATCCCTTGAAAGGTGATTCTGCCCACTCATAATGGCCGATCCATTCCCTAACCTTTTGCACAGCACCGATACACTGATCCCTGTTCAAAACCACTGGGATGCCTGATTCTTCGAGATAGCTTTGAAGGCCAAGAATGGGGGCCTGGCCGTAGAACCTCGTAAGGGAATCCTCCTCAGCATCAAGTATTTTTGCTCCCGCCTGGGCTGCTGCAAGAAGGGCTGGCATGGCAAGCCCGTCTGTAGCGTGACGATGATATTGGACCACCAGTTCCGGATACTTTTGCTTTATGGCATCAACGAGGCTTCGAATTCGTTCAGGACTTCCAACACCTGCCATGTCCTTTATGCAAAGGATGATCTCGTCCACCCCACCACAAAGACTTACAATGTCATCCACAACACCAAGGTAATATTCATTGGTTGTCCATTCTGCCTGAGTAAAGGAGATTGCAGGCTGAAATAGCCTGTTTCTCTTCATTACTATTTCAGCAACTGTCCGCATGTTCCTGACATCGTTAAGAAACGAGAAACAACGCCAAACATCTATGTCAACCCGTTCAACCACATATTCAATAACGTTTTTGGGATAGGGCCTGTAACCCCATAGATTGGTCTCCCTTATGAGGGTTTGAAGAAGCACACTGGGCATCTTTTCCCTTAGGATCTCTATCTCCTCAAATGGACTTTCCTTTCTGTTCATTATTCCAACATGCCACCTGGCGCCTCCATGGCACTCGGAACTAAAAAGGAGCATGTCTTCGTAATAGGGGCAGAGAGAGGAAAGATCATGGATGCGGTGACGGTTTTTGAAGTCAGACTGACCCGCATCTCTCATTCCCGTGCAAGTAAGGGCAACTCCTTCAAGGTTCCGCAAAAAATTTACAATCTCTGCAGGTGACATACCTGGCTTAATCCAGTTATCCTTGGTTATCTCGTGTACTTTCATGATTACATCCACTCCTGAGGACCAAGTGCTGTTATTTCTGCAACATATTTGGCAATCTTCAGAACCTCATCCTGGGTATCCCGCTCCTTGAACATGGATACGAGCTCATCCAGGTGGTTCTCTATAAACCTGGTTGAGAACTCTCCTCTTTTGAACGCCTCATGTCTGATGATGCTAAGAAGCAAAGGAGTGAGGGTTTTAACCCCCTCAATTCTTAGATTCCTGCTAAGTGTCCTGTCCATGACCTTAATGGCACCTTCCCTTGTCCTGCCACTGGTCATTATGAGCATGGTGAGGGAGTCATAATATGGAGGGATGTCAGCACCCTCGTAAATCCCAGTGGCGATCCTGAGCCAGGGCCCGGTTGGAAACTGAAGCCTTGTTATGGTTCCAAAGGAAGGGCTAAAGGTCTTTGGATCTTCAGCATTGACACGAACCTCTAATGCCCAGCGGTTCATATGGATCCTGTCCTGGGACAGTTGAAGCTCCTTGTTTTCCACAACGTCCATCATAAGTCCCACGATATCAAGGCCAGTTATAAGCTCGGTAACACCGTGCTCAACCTGAAGCCTTGTGTTTACCTCCAGGAAGTAAAAACGCTTGGTAGAACTGTCGAAAATGAACTCAACGGTGCCAGCTGTGTTATAGCCTATTTCCCTCATGAGCCTTATGGCTGTATAGCAGATCTCATGTCTTATATTTTCATCAATGGAGGGAGAGGGTGCCTCCTCGATGATCTTTTGATTCCTTCTCTGAAGGGTACATTCCCTTTCAAAGAGATGGAAAACGTTTCCATAGTTGTCAGATACGATCTGCACCTCTATGTGACGGCCCCTCTCTATATATTTTTCTGCAAGAAGGGTCTCATCTCCAAAGCTCTTTTTTGCCTCAGATCTTGCCTGGGCAAGGGCCATGGGAAGCTCAGAATCGTTTGAGACCTTAACCATTCCCTTTCCACCACCCCCTGAGGCTGCCTTTATCATAATGGGAAAGTCCACTGACTCCTCATCCATCCATTTCTTGATCTGCTCCACATCTTTAACATCACTGATTCCAGGGATGGTAGGCACGTTTGCCTTTTGGGCGCGTCTTTTGGCCTCTATCTTATCTCCCATCATGCGAATAACCTTGGGATCTGGCCCCACCCATTTAAGGCCTGCGTCCTGCACCATTTCTGCAAAGTCGGCATTTTCTGCCAGAAATCCCCATCCCGGATGGATAGCATCGGCCTTCGTCTTGTGGGCAGCCTTTATCATTTTTTCCATATTGAGGTAAGATTCCACAGGAGGTGCCTCGCCAATATGGATCGCCTCATCTGCCATCATCACATGGTAGGCCAGGCGATCAGGCGTGCTATAAACCGCAACAGTGGGAACACGTCTGTCCCTGCATGTATGCATTATGCGGACAGCAGGAACCCCTCTGTTGGCGATAAGCATTTTTTTAATGTTTTCACCCATCTTTCACTCCTTTTGTAAGCAGCTATGAACAGTTTTTGGGCCCTAAACCAATGTCTTATCACGTCAAGATGCAGTTGTACCGGCTTCTTGGGGAAGGAGTTAAACGAAAATCCAAAAAGGGAAGGCCACAGTAGGCCCCCCGTCAAAAGAATTGAACCATCTTTCTTGACGTAAATATCAGGGCTTTAAAAACTTGTAAAGAACCGATCTGTTAAGCTAACAAAGGCAGCTTTAAATTTCAAGTCAAGCAGAGGAATCCTGCCAGAGGCCTTAGTTTTTATTTTGGAGATGGACCCGTCTTATTTTGCAATTAATGAACAAGCCCAAAGGATTGAAAACCTCCTTGATCTTTACGCTATTTCGAGATCTTGACCAGGTTCCATCACCGCAAGATCTGCCTCTATGTGATGTGCTTTCAACTGTCTTTCAAATTCACCAACTGTACCGGTAAGTGCAGGAAAAGTTCCATAATGCATTGGAACTATAATCTTTGGGTCGATGAGTTTGCAGGCATATGCTGCTTCCTTTGGCCCCATTACATAATGGTCACCAATGGGAATTAGAGCCACCTTTGGATGGTAGAGATTGCCAATTATGGCCATATCTCCAAAAAGTGCGGTATCTCCTGCATGATAGATCTTTGTCCCATCCTCAAGGCCAATGACAAACCCTGCTGCCTCACCTGCATAGAAAATGTCCTGGCCTTCTTGAATAGATGAGCTGTGGATGGCTTGTACCATGGTGATGGAAACACCCTTGGTTACGTAGGTGCCACCAATATTCATGCCAGTGACATTGGGAAATCCCTTGGACAGTAAGTATTGTTGTATCTCGTGAATTGCAACGATTTCTGTAGCAGAAGATGTTGCAATCTCCATACAGTTTCCAAGATGATCACTGTGCCCGTGGGTGATCAAAATAAGATCTGCCCTTGTCTCTCCTCTACTCTTATCTGGAGATTTTGGGTTATCAAGCCAGGGGTCGATCCAGATCTTAAGCCCTTTCTTTGTGGTGATGCAAAAGGCAGAGTGCCCATAGAAGGTTATAATATTTGACTCTGACATTGACTTTTCCTCCTGAAATTTTGAGTTAGATCATCTGGCCCTATATCAAGCCTTGAGAAGATCAAATCTTCCATCTGTCTGCTTTCACGATAAATACTTCTTATCATCTTTCGCCTTGATTCATCAAGGCCATACCTTTTTAAGAGATCCTCAAACCTTTCACGAAGGCTGACCACTTCTGTATGTTTTACCCGTTTATCTGCATAGTTAACAATGAGGGCCTCGTTGATATTTCCGGACTCAAGCAGACTCCGACTAATATGCACATGACAGACCACAATCTGAGCCACTTCACCATAGCCCATCTCCTCAAGTATCTTTCCACCCATGATGGCATGATCCCCTCCTGACACAATGGATCTGTACTTGGAAATGTCATGAAGAAGCGCACCTGCCCTAACAAGATCCTTGTTAAGGTGAACCCCTTTTTTACAAAGCCTTTCTGATAGAAAAGTGGATACGTCTTTTACCCGTACGCAGTGCCTTATTATATGTATAGGATTTTCAAACCTCTTAAGAAGTTTGATAGCCGTCTTGTTATCAGGGATATTCATGGAAACGAATATGACAGATCCTTTTTTGTGTTACAATAACGAGGACGTTTTTCGAAGATAAGGAGAAATGAATGTATTTCCAGACCGGTCAAAAAAATTGTTATGATGAGCAAGGTGATATTATACCATGTGGTGCTACTGGCCAGGATGGAGAATATAGAAAAGGCATAGAGATCGATCTTGTCAATCGGTTCCATGATAATCAAAAAGGTGTTGTAAAAGACAACCTTACCGGTCTTTACTGGACAAAGGATGCGGCCCTGACTACCTTCCCTGTCTCCTGGAAAGATGCCCTTAAATTTGTTCAAGATATGAATGAAAACTCCTTTCTTGGTTTTAACGACTGGAGGATGCCAAACCGTAAGGAGTTGAGATCCATCATTTATCTTGAAGCAAAGAATCCCGCACTTCCACATGGTCATCCATTTAAAAATATATTCAATGGTTGGTACTGGACATCCACAACTGCTGCAATAAATCACGAATACGCCTGGTACATCCATCTTGGTGGAGCAAGGATGTTTTATGGCAGAAAGGATCAGCAGTGCATGTTGTGGTTAGTAAGGGGCGAGTCAAAAATCTTACCGGTGACAGGTCAGACAAAGTGCTATGATGAAAAAGGCCATGAGATCAAGTGCATGGGCACTGGTCAGGATGGAGAATTAAGGATGGGACTTTCGTGGCCCAAGGATAGATTCAACCATATGGATCTTGTGGTAGAAGATAGGCTGACTGGTCTAATCTGGACAAAGGATGCGGATCTTTCAAAAGGGCTTGTGTCATGGATGGATGCCCTTCATCTAATAAAAGGGCTTAATGCAAATGCCTATGGCGGCTTTAAAGACTGGAGGCTTCCAAATATCAACGAATTGGAATCCTTGGTTGATGGTTCTTCCCATTCTCCAGCCTTGCCCAAGTACTCATTTTTTGAAAACGTGAGGGAATTTTACTGGTCCTCTACCACGAGCTATTATGACCCTCCTTGGGCATGGGCGCTTTATATGAAAAAGGGTGCAACAGGTGTTGGACTTAAAAGATTGAAGAATTTTTTTGTATGGGCGGTAAGAGGATGAAAGGAGGACGAGGTGAAACGTTTTCGGAAATACCTTGGCAAGGACCTTGACATTTCAAGGGCAACTGAGGAAAGGCAGATTGAAAGGTTTGGCATGAAGGTAAGGTATGCGCCACAGGAGCCTGAGGATTTTGATGAGTTCGAGTTTGGCTTGGATTACAAAGACGAGCAGGATGTGGCCTTTCTTGTTGCAATTGAAAAGGGGAAGATAGCAAGGCTTCTTTTTGGATGGACAGTAAAGGAAAATCCAGACATTCTAAAACCGATGGATGACCGTGACCTTGAAGGGTTACTTGATCAATGTGGAGACGGTCTGATTGAATTTTTTGAGTTTGTAACTGTTTGAAAGGAGGAGATTATGCTTGATGTTGGAGATAAGGCGCCAGATTTTTCCCTTGTTGACGCCCATGGTGAAGAAGTGAGACTCTCGGATTTTAAAGGAAAGTGGGTGATTCTTTATTTTTATCCCAAAGACAACACCTCTGGCTGTACGAAGGAGGCGTGTGATTTTACAGAACTTCTTCCTGATTTTAAAAACATGGATGCCCATGTTTTTGGAATAAGCCCTGATTCATCTGAAAGCCATAAAAAATTCATGGAAAAGCACGGGCTAAAGGTGACTTTGCTTTCAGATCCCGAGAAAAAGGTTCTCAAGGCCTATGGGGCGTGGGGAAAGAAAAAGAATTACGGAAGGGAGTATGAAGGTGTAATCAGGTCCACCTTTATAATTGATCCAGATGGGAAAATCGCATGGGTTTGGAGGAACGTCCGGGTAAGGAGCAAGAGAAAGGGACAAGAGATTAGACATGCCGAGCTTGTAAGAAAGAAGCTTGAGGAGCTGCAGCAGGAAAAGAGATAACAAAATGAAAATGCATCTGGATTGTGCCCAATGTTTTTTGAAGCAGGCAGCTCGCACAGGAAGGCTACTTGGATGTGATGAATCATGCCTGTGGGACATGGTAAAAGGGTGCGGAAAGATTCTATCTCAAATAAATCACCAACTGCCTCCGCCACAAAATGCGGTTTCCCTTTACGATATGATATCTGAAAAGACTGGCCTGGACGATCCTTTCATTGATATTAAAAAAGAGAGCACAAAAGAGGTCCTTTCCCTTTATCCTGAGCTCAAGGAGAAGATCGAAGGCTCAACGGACCCCCTTGAGGCTGCCATTCGCCTTTCTGCATGTGGCAACGTAATAGATTACGGGACATCTTCCAGCTTTGATATAAAAAAGGAACTTGATAAGGCCCTTGAGGGCCATTTCTCAAAATGGGAGTACCCTGACTTTGTAAACAGGTTAAATGAGGCAAGCTGGATCCTATACCTTGGGGATAATTGTGGAGAGACAGTATTTGATAGACTTCTAATAGAAAGACTGAAAAGGCCAGTAAAATATGCAGTAAGGGCAGGGCCTATAATAAACGATGTGACCATGGAAGATGCCGTTGATGCAGGAATAGATCTTGTTGCCCAAATAGTTTCTACAGGTTGCAGGGCCCCTGGGATCATCCTTGATTGGTGTTCCGATGAGTTTCAGGCCCTTTTCCAATCTGCCCCTCTTGTCATCAGTAAAGGTCAGGGGAATTTTGAAACCCTTACAGAGTGTGGACGAGAGATATTTTACATATTCAAGCTTAAGTGTAACGTTGTGGCTGATTTTCTTGGTCTGCCCCTTGGCAGCATGTTTTTTGGAAGGCCTTAACTAAATCATAATCATACATCACCTCCTAAAAAAACACATTTGGACTTGATTTTTGTCACAGGCTCATTATATTTTGAGCATAAGCTAAAAACAAGGAGGTGAATTAAATCATGCCAGGATTAGATAGAATGGGGCCTTTTGGTCAAGGGCCAGGTACTGGACGGAGAATGGGACGTTGTTTTGGATATAGAGATAGAAACGGGAAAGAAGGCGGCTTCTTGGGTTTTGGAAGACGAAGAATGAGAGGTCTTTGTGATTTTAGACCGCGCAGAGGTAGATGGGGATTTTTAACTGGAGGCAGTGAAAAAGATCAGCTACTTGAGGAAAAGTCTTTTCTTGAAAGACAGCTAAACCGCATAAAAGAACGGCTTTCTGCCATAGAATCATAAATTGTATACTCCTCTCTCCACAATCCTCGGGAGCCAGTCTTAAAGCGGTTCTCGAGTCTACCTTTTTATGTAATCAAAAACACTCGAAAAAAATCTTTGGGCATGTAATATTGCCCTTTCAAAAAGGGTAGTGTGTACAGTTGAAATCTATTCAAAAGGCGGCCTTAAAGGCCCTTGTTTATATTAAGAAAAGAGGGGGCGGTCCAAAAGACATTAAAGAGTTTCGTTGTGGCTTTGTAAAAAGAGTCCTTGTGGTATCATCTACAGCCATTGGAGATGCCCTTTTTGCCACTGCCGCTATAAGAGCCATCAGGAACCTGGTGCCAGAAGCTGCCATAGATTTTGTACTTCGGGACAAGGTGGCCCCAATTTTCACCAATTATCCCCTTGTGGACAAAATCATCACGTATAAAGGCCGGTACAGGAATGCCTTGCAACTTGCCAATATCATAAAGAAAAGGGGTTATGATCTATGCCTTGTCTTCCATGACAGTGACCCGTGTCTTTGTGAAGCAGCATTTGTTGCTGGAGTTCCCTTCATCTTCAGGATAGGGCAAAAGGATGAAAAATGTGCTCATCTTCTTTCTGCCAGAATACCCTATGACAATGAAAAACACGCAATAGATCAAAGACTTGAGGTGGTACGAAGGGTTTTTGACGTTCCGCTATCAGCCAAGGACCATCTAAAGATGGAGCTTCCTGTAAAAAATGAAGAGGTCTTACGCTATCGTTCACAGCTCCTAAAGGCAATCTATGGAACCTCAAACCCAAAGGAAGATGCAATCCTTGTGGCTTTTCAGTTTGCAGCATCTGGTCACTACAAGGAGTGGCCCATGGATCACTTTGTTGAGCTTGCTTATAGACTGCTTTTACGGCAAGAAAATATAAATATAGTCTTAATAGGCGGCCCTTCGGACAGACGCAGGGCTGAACGGATAAGGGATAGAATAATCGGTAAGATCCAGGGACAACAAAAAGGGGTTATCAATCTTGCAGGAAAGGTCTCCTTGAAGGATTTGCCTTTTTTTCTTAAAGCTGTTGACCTTTTGGTCACTAACGATACCGGCCCCCTTCATGTTGCCATTGCTGTTGGGACAAAAACAGTGTCACTCTTTGTTCCAAGTAATGTTGAAGGTACAGGGCCGGTGCAGGATCTACATCTTCACAGGGTGATAACACGGCCAAAGCCTTGTACCCCATGTGTAGAGAAATATTGTAAAAGGCCTTCTTGCATGGGGCTGATTACTGTAGAGGATGTGGAAAGGGCAGTTTTAGGCTCCCTTGGTTTAGATCTCTAAGATGAATGGTATAAGCACAAAAGACCTAAATGATGTCACGTGGCATCTTAAGGATCCTCAATTTAAACCTTCTTTTTGCAACCAGGATGAATTGTCTTTAATAAAGGAACGGCCTTACAGAAAGGTGTTTAGGGCGGGCCCTGTCTTTATTAAGGCATTTAGATTGTCAGCCCTTGAAGCCCTTTTTGCAAGGGATCCTGCCTATAAGGAATTTATCTTGTCAAAGGCCCTTAGCGAAAATAAAAGGGCGCCACTGCCACTTGCTTATGGGAAGAAGGGTTCCTTGAGGTTTTTTATACAGGAAGCTGTGAAAGGGCAAAGTCTTAGGGGTTTTTTAAGCCGGGATTGGCACAGATTGACTCCTCATGAAAAAAGGGCGTACATAAAGAGGTTTTCCTACTTTTTAAAGGATCTTGCCGAGGTGGGGATCATCCAGCCTGATTTTCATCTCGACAATGTATTTATCGATGAAAAAAGAAACGATTTTGTCATGATAGATCTTCACAGGGCCTGGTATGTCAAGAGGCCGCTTTCAAAAGTGGAGATATCAGAGCAGCTTCGATATGTGATACCTTCCTTCTCACCTTATGTAAACAGACGTCAGATGTTGGAGGCATGCTCCTTCATATCCAAGTGGCATGCTGAAATACGAAAGAAAGGAAGCAGATTTTTCATCTCTTCCCTTTCATATAAGGATGTCAGAAAAAACGGCATAAAAAAGTGGAAGAGACGTATAGCCCAAGTTTCTAAGGAATCAAAAAGGGGTGGAACAAGGATATGCAGACTAACTCAGGTAGACGAAAAGGTAATCGAGCCTTTTTATAGGTTTTTCATAAAAGGAGAGCAATTAAGTAAAAGGGGATTTAAAGTCGGGGAGCGATTGAAGGATTCAAAACATACCCTATGTCTTAGTTGCACTGTTAATGATAAGGATTTTTTCATAAAGTGTTTTCGAAGCTCAGGCCACATGAAAAGTCTTTCATATCTTTTTAGGCAAGCAAGGGCCGCTCACTGTTGGCAAGCTGCCTGGTATATGCACCAGACAGGTTTAGAAACTGTCCTTCCTCTTTTTTTTATCCAGACAAGTAACCCGTGGCGGGGTTTATACGGCCTTATAGCTTATCCATGGATGGATGATATCTTATACAGCAAAGAACGAGTAAGAAAAGTACTTACAAACAAGAGATATTCACAGCTCTTTATTGACAGGCTTTCTTTTTTCATATGGCAGATGCATCAGAAGGGGATTTTCCACAGTGACTGCAAGATCACCAACTTTCTTGTGAGAAACAATGGGAGAGATCTTGCCATCTTTGACCTTGATTCTGCCAGATATGGCCGTGAACTGTCTGACAGACAAAGACTCAAGGATCTTTTGGTCATGGGGCGCTCTTTGGAAAAATTAAAACATCCTGAGCATATTATTGACCCCATGGAAGAGCTTATAAATTCCTATTCCAAGTATCACCTTCCCTGGCAAGAAAGATATTCTGATATCAAATCAGTTTTTTTTAAACACAAAAGATGAAAACGCGGCCAACCCTGAGTGTACTTTTCGACTGGGATGCAGTCATTCGAAACAGACATTCTGGTTTTTATACCTTTGGAACAGGTCTTATAGATGCCCTCACGAGAATTACTGAAGATGTTCAAATAACACTTTTTTATCAAAAAAGATATGCTCCTGTGTCAATGGAGTTTCTTTCTAACCTTGATACCCGTCAGTGTTCAAGGCTAAGATCAAAAGAGTGTCCTTTTAAGTTCAGATGGATTGAAAGGCTTTGGGAGATCCTTGATCTTCCCTCCCTTGAATTTCTTGCTGGATACCATGGAATATATCACTGTTTTCACCATTTTATGCCAAGATCCTTTGGTGGGACAAAAATCCTTACGGTGCATGATCTAAGACGCTACAGGCTTTCCTTTTTATATGAAGGCTCTAGGCTTTCCCCTTTTGAAAGGGCTGTTAAGAGGGCCGATCTTTTTATCTGTGTATCCCATGCTACCAAGAAGGATCTTTGCTCCATATTTGGGATACGCGAAGATCTTGTCCACGTTATACACCTTGCAGTGCCTTCTAATTTTGTTTGTACAAAAGACCAATTGACGGCAATGAAAAGGGTACTTGATCAAAAAGGCATCAAACCCAAAAGGTATCTCATGGCATTTTCTTCAAAAGATAGACGAAAAAACATAGTCAATATAACAAAGGCATTTGAAGAGGCTTACAAGCGTCTGCCAAGGGACACAAAACTTGTCATTATCGGACGCATTAACAAACAGGACAGGTCCGTTGTCAAAAAGATCAAAAATGTCGTGTCAGTAGGGGAGGTGGATCATGTCTATCCTTGGCTTCGCTTTAGTGCAGGTCTTGTTTTTACAAGCCTTTATGAGGGATTTGGCCTTCCAATACTCGAGGCCTTTTCAGCAAGGGTTCCGGTAATTACCTCAAACTGTTCCTCAATGCCTGAGGTGGCCTCTGATGCGGCAATAATCGTTGACCCAGAAGATGTAAGGGCCATATCAGAGGCAGTATTGGCCCTCTTTCAAAATAGGCTTATGGCTGATGAGCTTGTAAGAAAAGGGGAGCGTCGTCTAAAGGATTTTAGTTGGGAAAAAAGCGCATCCATGACCTATAAGCTCTACAAAAGATGCATGCAGGGCCCTTTACCCAAACAAAGCTAATCCCTTTTTTCCTCCATCTGTTTTCGCCTCATCCTAAGGTATATGACCTGACGGCTAAAAATGTGTTCGATTAGTTTTTCCTCATCATCATCTGTGATCCAGATAAATTTTATCCCCATGAAGTACCCATCCTTTTTCTTTTCCATCCGGACCACCTTACCAAAACAGGTGAAAAAGTAGTGTTCAGGAAGAAGCCCTATGTTTAGTCTCAAAAGGGTGTCTTTTTCAAACTTCTTACCGTTTTTTAGCCCTATCCCCTTGGCACTCAGATCCACCTTGTAAAGCTTGTTAGGCACGTTCGACTTTTCACACGCATCATCTGAACCTATCATCCCAAGAACCAGGTTTAGTTTCTGATCAAGTATTTCAAGGACTGAGGCAAGATCCTTGTCCTTTTCTCTGATGTTTTTTAGATGGGGTTTGATATCCTTTTGAAAGGCCGGATGGCATGTATCCACCCACGGGTCTTCCACTCCGTCCATATAGTCCTTGATCGTCTCTTCATACTCCCTTTGTGAAACGGGCTGGTAAGACAACAACACCCTGTCCTTGATCCGAATCGAGTTTCTCTGTTCCCTGCTTTCTTCGTTCATGGTTTAGTCCATTGGAAGTGGTTCCTGTTTAAGTATTCCTCTCTTGTCCATGGGTTTAACTTCAAAATCGTCAGGATTGCTTGGCTGCATAAAAACTATCTCAACCCTTCTATTCTTTGCCCTGTGTTCGGGGCTGTCATTTAAGACCAGGGGCCTGCTGTCTCCAAAACCAACTGCTGCCATTCGCTGAGGATCAATGGTATGTAGTCTTAGAAGATAGTTTACCACTGTTGCGGCCCGAGCAGCAGAAAGGTGCCAGTTTGATTCAAAGGTGCCTGTAACCGGTGTGTCATCCGTGTGTCCCTGAACAGAGACCTCCCCAGGGACCGTCTCGATGATACCTCGAATCTTATCCAAGAGCGGCTTTGATCTGTCGAGTAACTTGTCGCTTCCAGGAGGAAAGGTTATATCATCCTTAAGACGTAATATGACCCTGTCGCTTAAGGCTTCCACATCTATTTCACCCTTTATTAGCTCAAGTTTTATGGCTGACTTTATTTTCTCGAGAATGATATCTACGGAAAAAGGGGGGTTGAAGTCTCTTGAGACTATGTCTATCCCCTTTGGTATATCCAAGGTCAGATCCTCTCTCTGCACGCCAAAGGCCTTTTCAAGAGAGCCTGCCACCTCCTTGTACATGGCAGGATCGGTTGTTGAAAATGAAAGAAGTAGGACAAAAAAGCAAAGCAAAAGGGACATGAGATCGCCAAAGGTGACCATCCACATGGGTGCGCCCTTTGGGCATTCGCACTTCTTACCCATGCCTATTCGCCTCCCTCTTCAGAAGAGCCCCTGGCCTTTGGAGGCAGAAATGTCTTTAAAAGTTCCTCCAAGACCCTTGGGTTGAGTCCCTTTTGTAGACCAAGCACGCCTTCGAGTACAAGACGTTTGTTAAGCTCCTCCTCCTGGCTACGTCTTTTCAGTTTATCAGCTATGGGAAGGGCTATGAGATTTGCCATGATGGCGCCGTAGAGTGTTGTAAGAAGGGCAACGGCCATAGCTGGGCCGATACTCGATGGATCAGACATGTTGCCAAGCATGTTGACCAGTCCAACCAGGGTCCCGATCATTCCAAAGGCAGGGGCTGCATCTCCTATTGCATCAAAAATTCCCTTTCCGAGGCTGTGCCGTTCCAAGGTAAGCTCTATCTCCTTTTCCATGACGTCCTGAATAAAATCCGCCTCGTGTCCATCAACACAGTACATTATGGCCTTTTTCAGAAATGGGTCTTCAATGGGTTGCTTTTCAAGCTTTAGCAGCCCTTCTTTTCTTGCGATATTGGAAAGATTGACAAGTTCCTTGATGATTTCCTGGGGCTGCTTGGTCTTGGCAAAAAAGGCGTTCATGGCAACGCCAATGCTTCCAAGTACGTCCTGAAGGGTAAAACGTATGAAGGTTGCTGCTACTGCTCCACCAACAACTATCAGGACAGAGGGCACATCTATGAATGCAGTAATGCTGCCACCGAGGAAAATGGCAGTAACTATCAAGACTATGCCAAGTACAAGGCCAACTACAGTCCCTAAATCCATGGGTTCAAAAAGGCTCCTTTATTTGCAAAGACACGAATCACGTCTATGAAGACTCTAAAAGCTGCTTCCTTTTCTTAATCGGAATAATTGTAAAAATTTTAAAGGCCTTTTTGATTTTTGGACAAAAAGGAGGAGATTTTTTTGTGCGAAAGCCTACCTCTAATAGAAAGCTCAGGTGCAAAGATAGAGACCATTAACTCAAATATCTGCTCGTAAAGCCCATAGCAGCCTTTATCCTGCCAGGAAAACGAATCGGTTTTTTTGGCATAATCAAACACCTTGAGAAAATGATCGAAATAAGGCTCAAATTTTTTCCATTTGGTCATGTCTCTGCTGAGCTCGTGTTCCGCCCTTTCTACACGCACTCTAAGTGCTCTCAGATATCTTGGAAGGTTACTTAGAAAATCTTCGCCGGACCTTGAATCAAGAAGCAGCTCCATTAATGCCTCCCTGATGCGCCTGGTTGTATCCACGGTACTCCTTGAAGTCTCGATGTTGCCGGCCCGCCTTATGAGACCTTCTTCTGAAAACCTAAGCAAAACATACTCGCAAAGGGCTGGCCTTATGAGAGAAAGAAAAGATACGGAATTTGGGATAAAGGTCTTTTTGAGGGCCGAGGCCTGTTTTTTAAACACTTTGGGGCTTGGAATCTTTTGCCATCTTGGAAAGTTTGTAAGCTTTAGATGGCGGTATATTCTTTCCTTAAGATACGATGCCTCTTTTTTATAGGTTTCCGCATAGAGGGGCCCTTTTTGAAACAGCCCTGAAAATGCCTCATGAACATCCTGATGGATCAGCTTTTTAATGTATCTTGTTTCCTTTTTAAGAAGGGTCTCCATTAGGAGAAATAGCCCCTCTTGACTCTCCTTAAGGGCAGTTGACTTAGACAAAAAAAGGTTGGCAGCAGGGACCCCTTTCTCATCAACGATTCCAACAAATCCAAAGATCAAAATGTCTGCCCAATGACCTATTTCTACTTTTGGGGGAATGGATGAAAGATCATCTACGCCTATGGCCCTTCCCATCTTGTCCATTTGGTGTTGGTATCTCATCCATCTTGTAAGCTCCTTTTGGCCTTGTTGCAAGAAGGCCTTTTTCAGGCCGGAAAGACCCTTGTCAAAACCATAACAAGAGCCATCTTTTCCAACAATTTCAAATCCCATTCTTAGATGGTAAGGAAGCTGCTGCTCTTTTGGAAATGATTTTTCAAGAGGCTCCTTTTCAACCTGGTATCCAAATTCTTCCCTCAAAAATTTGGCAAGATCCCTTCTCAGCCCCCCTTGTGAGAAAGAGGGCCTCTGACAAAATATCTTTGCAACTTCATCAAGTGGCTCGAGAGCCTTTCTGATCTTTCTTGGAAGTTGTTTCAATAGATACACCACCTTTTCCGTCAAAAAACCTGGCACCAAC
>JALSQG010000141.1 GCA_026985565.1 Deltaproteobacteria bacterium | reverse complement strand
GCATAGACCACTGAATGGATGGCCCCGATACGCGCACAGGCAAGCATCGCTATGGCGCCCTCAATGGTAAGAGGCATGTAGATGACCACCCTGTCGCCCTTTTTGATCCCTTTAGATTTCAACGCATTGGCAAATTGGTTCACCCTGTCTCTAAGCTGTCCGTAGGTGGCAGTAAGCTCCTCACCTTCTTCTGAAAGCCAAATGAATGCCACCTTGTTTCGCCTCCAAGATTCGGCGTGTCGGTCAAGGGCGTTCAGGGTGATATTTGTTTTTCCGTCAACAAACCACCTGTGATTGGGAATATCTATGTCCCGGACCTTGGTCCATGGCTCAAACCACTGAAGCTCAGAAGCAATCTGACCCCAAAAACCTTCTGGATCCCTAATGGAATATGCGTACACAGAGTCATAATCTTTTATAAATGCCTCGTCTTTAACCCTTTGAGGGGGATCAATCTTTTTAGCTATCTTGGTAAGTGCCTGAATCTGAGTATCATAGCCGGTTGACACGTGGTTTTTCCTCCTTTCGCTTAATCTCTTGGTCCATATTGAGATATTTTCATGGCGATTAAAAGTTTATTACCAAGAAAAGTGCAATACAACCTTTTTCAGGTTTTTCTGATGAACAGACGAAATATATTGCCTTGACTTTTTCCCAATAAGTCTCACTATAATGGTCGTTTTTATAAAAACCGCAGGAGACGAAAAAATGGCAGAGAGCAAATGCAGCAGCTGCAATGTGGAAGGCTGCAAATCACGTGGTAATCCAGATGCAGAGAAGGTGTGCCTGGATCATATAAAGAACAAGCTTGTGATCCTTTCTGGAAAGGGTGGAGTTGGTAAAAGCACTGTGGCGGCGAACCTTGCCGTGGCCCTGGCAGAGAAAGGAAAGAAGGTTGGCCTTCTTGATGTGGATGTGCATGGCCCAAGTATTCCAAGGCTTATGGGTCTTAAGGGGCAGAAGGCAAAACTTAAGCCCCCTTGGCTTATACCTGTAAAATGGAATGAAAATCTCAAGGTCATATCCCTTGGTTTTCTTCTTCCAGATGAAAATGAGGCGGTTATATGGAGAGGGCCTGTAAAGGGAAGTCTCATAAAGCAGTTTGTCGAAGAGGTGGCATGGGGGAACCTTGACTATCTGGTGGTGGATTGCCCGCCGGGAACAGGGGATGAGCCCCTTTCCGTGCTTCAGATTCTCGGCAAGGATGCAAAGGCAGTTATTGTCACCACGCCTCAGGCCGTTTCCATAGATGATGTGAGAAGATCCATAACCTTTTGCAACAAGGTGGGCAATCCGGTTGCTGGGATCATCGAAAACATGAGTGGTTTTGTTTGCCCAAAATGTTCAGAGACCGTGGATATATTTGGAAGCGGCACTGGTCAGAAACTTGCAAAGGAGACGTCTGTTCCCTATCTTGGGGCAATCCCCCTTAGCAAGGACATAGCCCAGGCTGGAGATATGGGAAAGGCCCTGACGGAGCTTCCAGAGGATCATCCTGTGAAGAAGGAACTTGGGAAGATAGTTGAAAAACTTCTTTCGTGAGGTGTTAAACCATAAGGCTACAGAAGTTTCTTGCCCATGCAGGCGTCTGTTCCAGGAGAAAGGCCGAGGAGTTCATCAGACAGGGACGGGTAAGTGTTGACGGATGCGTAGTCACTGAGCTTGGCACAGTGGTGGATCCTGAAACAAGTAGGGTGCGCTTTGATGGCAGGCCTGTCACCCTTTCTGGTAGCCATGCCTATTTCATTCTGAACAAGCCACCAGGTTTTTTAACGACTCTGTCTGATCCGTACGGACGCCCTACCATAAGGAAATTTCTTAAAGGGATTGATAGAAGGGTTTATCCAGTGGGGAGGCTGGACCAGGCAAGCCAGGGGCTTTTGCTTTTAACAGACGATGGAGAACTTTCCTACAGGCTCCTTCATCCAAGATTCAAGGTGCCCAAAAAGTATGTTGTCACAGTAGAGGGCCATCCAAAAAGAAGCGAGATAAAAAGGCTTGAACAAGGCGTTGAGATTCCTCCGGGCAGGGTCACCCAGCC
>JALSQG010000140.1 GCA_026985565.1 Deltaproteobacteria bacterium | reverse complement strand
TTTGCACTCATATTCATAGATTGGCATAATGATAACCCCTCTATGCCTTTACATCGCTTGCATCATTAATGGGCGCAACTGTGACCATGACCATGTCCTTCTTCATGGCCTGAACAGGTGGGTCCGGTTGCACCCTGAAGGGATCCTGTAACAAATGCCTCAACTATTTTTGCCGGATCTTCTGGCTCTATCCCAGCCGTCACCTGAATGCCTGCCTGATTTAGGAGTTCCACTGCTCTTGCTCCTATTCCTCCACAAATTACCTGGGTGACACCAAGTTCTTTGAGCCATCTTGGTAGCACTCCCGGTTCATGGGGCGGAGGGGTTTCAATGGAGCTTCCCTTTATTGCGCTTCCTTCTATCTCAACAATGGCAAATTGGGGTGCATGTCCAAAGTGACTGCAAAGGAGTCCATTTTCAATAGGAACTGCTATCTTCATGGTTTTTCTTCCTCCTTATTCTCTTCTTCCTGCTCCTTTTTCTTAAGAATCATGGTTTGAGTGACATTAATGACATTTTGACAGAGCCGTTCAAAGGCCTCTGCAGTGTGGCTGTTGGGGTACATTGCCATTATTGGTTTGCCAGCATCTCCTGTGGTCACTATCCTTGGATCTACAGGAATCTTCCCAAGAAAAGGAATGCCTGTTTCCTCAGAGAGCCTTTCTCCACCGCCTCTTTTGAAGACGTCTATTGCCTTTCCGCAGTGGGGGCATATCATGCCACTCATGTTTTCAACTATACCGATTATTGGCATGCCCACTTTCTTGCAAAAGGAGATGGATTTTCGAACGTCAAGAAGTGCCACTTCCTGTGGGGTCGTAACAACCACAGCGTAGGCATCGGGAATGGTCTGGGCAACTGTCATCTGCTCATCTCCAGTTCCAGGAGGGGCATCTATCACAAGATAATCAAGCTCTCCCCATTCTATGTCATAGATGAACTGCCTGATAGCAGACATCTTCATTGGTCCCCTCCACATGACCGCAGAGTCTTTATCTGGAAGGAGGGGTTCCACTGACATGAACTTTAGATTGGGAGAGTAGTACACAGGGCCAACAGTCCCATCTGGTCTTCTTTGAAGCTCACCCCTTTCAAGTCCAAGCATCTTTGGGACATTTGGGCCATGGATGTCAACGTCCAAGAGCCCCACATAAAAATTTTGTAAAGATAGGCCCACTGCAAGGTTAATGGATACGGTGCTTTTACCCACACCCCCCTTGCCACTCATGACCATTATCTTGTGTTCGATCTTGGAAAGTTTTTCTTTTATCTTCTGTTCCTGTTCATCAAGAACTGGATTGGCCCTTTTTTCATTTTCCTTTTTCATCTGGCTCACTTTTATCCTCCTATAAGGCTTTTTCTATTTGCTGCCAGATATTTGCTACACTTTGGGCTGCCTTGCAATGTTTAAATTCAAAAATGGTTTTTCCTGCAACAAGGGCATCCACTACACTTTGGTCAAATTCGATGGTGCCAAGCAAGGGAATACCACTTTTCTTGCAGAATCTTTCTATTTGGCTGCTCATGTCCTTGTTGAGGTCATATTTGTTGATTATTACCTGCGCTTTGACCTTGAAATGCTTAGATAGCTCTAAGATTCTTTCAAGATCATGAAGTCCTGACATGGTGGGCTCTGTAACTGCAACCACCATGTCGGCACCTGAAAAGGATGAGATTACAGGGCAGCCAATCCCAGGAGGCCCATCAACCAATATAAGATTGGCACCTTCGTCTTCGCCACGCCTTCTTGCCTTCTGTTTCACCATTGATACAAGTTTCCCCGAATTTTCTTCTCCAGGTTTAAGTTCAGCATGGACAAGAGTGCCAAACCTGGTATCTGACACATACCAGTAACCGCAATGGTTCGGCACAAGCTCAATGGCCTTCTCCTGGCAAAAATGGGCACACACGCCACACCCTTCACATGAAAAATCATCCACCTCTGCCGCATCGTCCATGGTTATTGCCTCATACTGACAAAGCTCGCTACATGTTCCACAACCGGTGCAAAGTTCCTGTTTAATGGTAGCCTTTACTCCTGAAACAAAGTCGTGGCGAACCTGTTTCTCAGGGCGAAGGATTATGTGAAGATCAGCAGCATCCACATCACAGTCTGCAATAACCTTTTTAGTTGCAAGGGATGCAAATCCGGCAGTTATCGTGGTCTTTCCCGTACCACCCTTTCCACTTAAAACGAGAAGCTCTTTCACCTTCTGATCCCCTCTGCCAACTCTCTAAACTTATTCACGAGTTCCGGTTGAACATCTACAAGGGGTGTCCCCTTGGCATACGCCCATGCAGCTTCTCTGGAAAAGGGGATTTTCATTAGGACAGGCAGGCCTTGATCCTTGCACCATTTCTCAATACCCACATCACCAAGCCCTGACTTGTTGATGATTACTCCTGTATCAATACCCAATTTTGATATGGTTGAAGCTGCAAGCTTTAGGTCGTGAAGGCCAAAAGGCGTGGGTTCTGCAACAAGTATTGCAAAATCTGCATACCGGACAGTCTTTATTACAGGGCATGACGTGCCAGGGGGCGCATCGAGTATCAACCACTTGCTTTCCATCTTTTCTGCCTCTTTTTTGACCTCCTTGATCAAAGGTGATGACATGGCCTCTCCAACCCTTAATCTTCCCTGAACAAATCCTATTCGATTTGCCTTGCCTGATTCCACAAAACCAACCGTGCGTTTTGATTCTGCTATTGCGCCTTGGTCACAAACCAGAAAGCAACCCTTGCATGAGTGACACATGTCTGGAAAGGCCATGATGGTTTTTCCAAATAGAGTTATGGCATTGAATTGACAGATTTCCTTGCACTTGCCACAAAAGTTGCATTTTTTTTCATCTATCTTGGGCACACTCAGGGAAAATTCCCTCGTTTCCAAAATCTCAGGCTTAAGGAAGATATGGGCGTTTGGCTCCTCCACATCACAGTCTGCAAAGGCAACAGGGCCTTGCAGTGATAGGGCAAGGCTTACCGCCACCGTGGTCTTTCCTGTGCCTCCTTTTCCGCTTGCAACTGCAATCTTCATTTATCTTCCCTGTCGGCCCCTTTTGCAACCGCAACCCTTGCCCTTTCCGCCTCCACCGCGCCAGCCATCCTTGGGTTTGGGAGAAGATGCATGGGCATCACAGTCAGGCCCTCCTGATGGTTTTAGGTTTCCATCCAAACGAAACCTGTCAAAGACCTCCTGAACGGTTCCGTCCATTTCAGAAATAACCTTGATTCCGGCTGCTTGCAGTATAGCAAAGGCCTTTGGCCCAACCCTTCCTGTAAGAACGCTGTCTACTCCTGCCTCTGCAACTGTGCTTGCCGCATTTATGCCAGCACCGTGGGCCGCCTCTTGCGAAGCACGATTGTCGATCACATCTATCAATTCGCCTTTTTCCACGTCGAATATCAGAAAGTAACTTGCCCTGCCAAAACGTGGATCTAACGGGGAATCAGGACTTTTCCCTGTTGAACTTATGGCTATCTTCATTGGTTGGCCCTCCGTATCTAATTTGTCAACAGATCGAGTCACTATTTCTTGCTACGGCCAATGAGAAAATTAGGCACATGGGTCTTTTGTGTCAACGTTTTTTTGAGCAAATGACAAAAATTATTTTCTATCCATTCTCATTTTTCATTACTAATGATATAAAGATAATTGAGCCTGTGTATAAAAACTTCATAGTTATAATCAAGGAGGTAAGAAGATGGGCAAGAAGATAGTGGTAATAGGTGGTGTTGCCTGTGGGCCGAAGGCTGCATGCAGGGTAAAGAGGCTTGATCCAGCGGCAGAGGTGGTTCTTCTGGAAAAAGGGGAAGAGATTTCGTATGGGGCATGTGGCCTTCCTTTTTATCTCGAGGGTCTTGTGCCAGATGTAAAGGAACTTACCACAACGCCAGTAGGTGTGGTGCGGGATGTCAACTTTTTTAAGGCAGTAAAAGGGGTGGACATCCTTTTGAATACAGAGGCCATATCCATAGATAGAAAGAAAAAGCAGGTCAAGACGAAAAACACCAAGGATGGGACAGAAGGGGCCATCTCCTATGACAAACTTGTCCTTGCAACTGGTAGCAGTCCGGTGCGTCCACCTATTCCAGGTATTGATCTTGATGGCATACACTGTCTTAAGACCTTAAATGATGGAGTTCGTCTTAAGAACGCCATGGAGCAGGCTCCTGGCAAGAATGCTGTTGTAATAGGGGCCGGGCTGATTGGCATGGAGTGCCTTGAACCTCTTCTTAAGGCAGGCTTCAGCGTTCATGTGGTTGAAAAGCTACCCTTTGTCCTTCCAGCGCTTCTTGACGAGGAGATGGCAGTGCCCCTTATGAAGCATTTGCAATCAAAGGGCGTACAGCTTCACTGTGGAGATGGGGTTGTTCGTTTTGAGGGAGATGGCAGGGTGAAGAAGGTTGTTACGGAAAAGTCAGAGATAGATGCAGACTTGGTCCTTCTTGCAATTGGCTTTAGGCCCAATACCAAACTTGCCCAGGATGCGGGCCTCGATGTCGGTCCCATGGGAATACGGGTTGATGCACACCTTCGCACCTCTGACCCAGATATTTATGCAGGCGGAGACTGTGTGGAATCATACAGTCTTGTCACAGGAAAACCCGCCTACGTACCAATGGGCTCCACAGCCAACAAACATGGCAGAATAATAGGCAACAATTTGGCCGGCTGGAATTCAACTTTTTCCGGTGTTTGTGGCACTGGGGTATGCAATATCCTTGGCTTTAATGTTGCAAGAACCGGTATTACCGAAAGGGATGCAAAAAACGAGGGCCTTGAGGTTCTCACATCTCTGTGCCCTGCACCTGATAAGCCACATTATATGAAGGATGCAAAGCTTATTCATCTAAAGATGGTGGCAGAAAGGTATTCTGGAAGGCTTCTTGGTGTGCAGATTCTTGGCCCTGGTGAGGTACTAAGCAGAGTGGATACCGCTGCTGCCATTTTGAAGGCAAGGGGCACGGTTGATGATGTCTTTGAAACAGACATGGCATATGCCCCTCCATATTCACCGGCATTGGACAATCTCATAGTCGCGGCAAATGTAATACAAAACAAGAGAGACGGGCTAATCAGGGCATATTCGCCTGCACAGGTTAAGGAGAAACTTGAAAAGAGGGAGGATTTCATCTTTCTCGATGTGAGGACTCCCAAAGAGCTTGAACAAATGAGGCTGCCCTATGAAAATGTGGTCCATATCCCCTTGGGGATGGTGAGAAAAAAGGCGGAAGAACTTCCAAAGGATAAGGAAATAGTGTGTCTTTGTAAGATATCCCTTCGTGGTTATGAGGCGGCAAAGATCCTTGAGGCAGAAGGCTTCCATAAAGACAAGATTTGGCTGCTGGACGGCGGCCTTGTGGCCTGGCCCTATGAAAAGATAGTAAACATGTAAAAGTTGTCTTTTGGTGCGGGATTAGATAAGCACCGGTATCCTTGTATTTGTCGGGAAGGCCGGTGCTGTAACCTTTTCAGGATTTTGTGTGACCTGGCAGATTGATCTGCGTGCAACTTCCAGATGAGCATTGGTTTGTGGTGTAGGTAGGCGTGCTTGTGCTGGCAGGAGAAACTGAGCCTGAGGATCCGGTTGCAACGTTTGCAGCACTCATGAGTTTTCCAACATCCGGACTTGCGCATTTTGCACATCTAACGTCTTCCATCTCCTCTTTTGACATAAGAAGCAGTTCAAAGACGTAGCCACAGCTTTTGCACTGAAATTCATAGATAGGCATGTCGTTCCTCCGGTAAGGTTCAGATTGTTAAGGGCAAAACAAAAAAGGAAGGAGGTGGTCAAGCCCCCTCCTTCCCTAACAAGTCTTTTTTAAGATACCTTTTTAGAAATATACCTCAAAGGTAGCGTAGATGTTATCCATTTGATTAACAGGGGCGAAGAACTGTGCCATAGATGGGTCTTTGCCCACATCGTCCACATCCCACGGCTTTCCTAACCAGTTTCCGCTTCCTGTGTAATTTATCCAGTAATACTGGTATCCTACCCTCATGAATACCTTTGCATACTTTGATATGGCCTCCCCTGCAGGTACATCCCATATCCAGTAAACTTCACCCACATGACCACGGGTTGCAAGCTTGCTAAGATAAAGATCGTCTGCAGCTGGGGTAAAGTTGATCCAGTAACGGGAGCCGAAGTTGTACTCGAAACCGATCTTGCTTCTGAGGCTTTCCAGAGGTACACGGACACCGGCGTAGGCTGCCCATCCCCAGTGATTTTGTTTCGTGGTGTCAGTTGGGTCAGTCAGGAGACCATAGCCCATGAAGTTTCTTCCTCTGTCGTCTGTACGGCTAAGACCACCGGCTACGAACCAATCGATTCCACGAAACTGATCCATATATACGAAACTTGCATGATAAATATCGCCGAGATCTGCAGTTGCATCCACCCTTTCAGGGGTACCTGTTGTCATGCCTGCAAAGGCCATGGTGTTGCTTGAGATGCTTCTTCCTTCCATGAGATCTGGAATATCGGCAGCCCTGAAGACCTGAAGGTTTGCAAACCTGTGGTTCTCAGTGTCGTTGATGATATCCCAGCTGAATCCATAAAGATCGGTATCATCAAGACCGGCAGTGGGGTTGTCCTTTGAGTCAAAGCCTGCCTCATAACCCCGGCCGTAGCAGATACGAATCTTTCCTGGCCATGGATTTGTGTACATGTAGCCAAAGGTTGCTCCATCAAAGGTCCAGTCAACGCCAAGGGCTACAGGGGTGGCATAGCGGCTGTCGTAGTTGTAGCGAAGCTGTGCTGGAGGTCCGTCAACTGTTGGGCGCCTACCTACTGAAATCCAGATTGGCAGGTCCATAATATTTGTCCAGTTTACATAGGCCATCTCCACACGCAGGGTATTGTCATTTGGACGGCGGCTGATGTTAGGATCCCACATAAAGCCGTTGCCGCCAAAGGGATAGGCAGTCTTGGCAGAGCTTTCCATACCCCAGATCTTGTACATGGTGAGCCTTCCCTTAAAGGTCACGTTTTCTGTGGCCTTAACCTTAACCCCAAGACGCAGCCTGTTGGTGTACAGGGTATCATTGTTGAAGTCATCTGCCTCTTTCTTGGATGGCATTGGCCCCTGCATTCCGCCCTGCATCCATTTGCCAAGTTCAATGGCATCATAGTACGCCCTTGCATGGGCCCTTGTTGAATCAAAACGGAAGCGGTAGTCTCCGAATACCTCAAAGCGGCCCACGCCGTTTGTCATCAGGTCTTGGAACTGATCCGAAAGGTCATCCAGATCGTCTGCCGTATCTTCCTGCTTCGATTTCAATGCCTCGAGCTCGTTTGCAAGTGCGGCATTGGTCCCTTTGCTCTTGACCTCTTTAAGCTCCTTCTTAACCTGTGCAAGTTCATGGCTAAGTTGCTCTATCTTTTTTAAGAGCTGATCGGTGCTGGGTGATGCATACCCTCCTGCAAAAACCCCAGCTGGGAACAGAAGGCCTAAGAACAGTAAAATTCCCAGAAACTTTTTCATGGCAACTCCCTCCATTTTTTTGTACTCCCTAATACAAAAGAACCTATTACCATTAAAATTGTTCATTAATTCATAAAATGGGAAATGTCAAGCAAACTAAGAAAAAGGAGTTGGACATGGCGGACTCTACAGACGTGAATAAAGGGATAGAGGCCAGAATAATAAGATACGGTAAGCTACTTTATAAGCGTGGCCTGGTGTCTGGTGCTGATGGAAACCTGAGTTCGAGAAAAAAAGATGGCGGTTTCGTAGTTACTGCCTCTGGGGTGCATAAGGGACTTATGGAAAGCCAAGACCTCGTAACCCTGGATGCATCTGGCAACAAAGTGCAGGGAAGACTTAAGCCATCGTCTGAAATTCCCATGCATCTTGCAATTTACAAAGGCCAGAAAGAGGCAGGGGCGGTAATACATGCCCATGCTCCGTGGTGCACTGCTTTAAGTCTTAAAAAGAATAAACTTGATCTTTCTGCCCTTGCAGAAGGACGCATTCTCTTTCCAAAGGTTCCTGTTGTTCCCTATTATGAGCCAGGAAGCAAGGAGCTTGCAGATGCTGCAAAAGAGGCAGCCCAAAAATCCAAAATCTTCATCCTAAAGGCCCATGGTGTAGTTGCCTGGGGCACTGACCTGAAAGAGGCCTTTTGTCTTATTGAGGCCCTTGAAAACAACGTGAGGATACTTGCCCTTAGCAGCTTTTTTTGACTTTTGGCAAAAGAATGCCCCTGTTTGCATCCAACTCATAGGTAGCGCCAAGCAAAAGGGGCATGTTGTTGAGGCAGTGTCCTGCCGGAAGGTCATATATTATTGGGACACCAAGATGAAAAAGCCTGTCTTTTAATAGATCCACCAGAAGTTTCTTATTCTCGTTCGCCTTTTTATCAAAGGTGAATGAGCCAAGGGCAATTCCTCGTACCTTCCTAAGTGCCCCGCTGCCTTCAAGGTGTGTAAGCATCCTGTCTATCCGGTATATGTCCTCGTTACACTCTTCAAGAAAGACTATGGCCTCCTGCCATGGAGGTTCAAGGCTTGTACCAATAGTGTGGCATAGGCATGTAAGGTTTCCACCAATAAGTCTTCCTGTGCAGGCGCCTTTAGTGAGCGCCTTTCCACTAAGCCCTGGAAGCGCTGTCTTAAGCAAAAATCTGTAGAGTGCCATTCTCGCCTTGCTGCTGGTCTTTGTAAGGGTGGATACAAGGGGGGCATGCAAAAACGTAAGTCCTGCCTTTATACACTTTGCGGCAAGAAATGTGAGATCGCTAAAGCCTATAAAGGTCTTTTCTTGTATCTTTGGTAGGGTGGCTTTTAAGGAAATCTTGTCAACCCATCTGCTCGTTCCATATCCTCCTCTTGAAAACCAAACAGTTAGGGCCTCGTTCTTGCTAAGAAATTCATTGAATAGACGCGCTTTTTCCATATCAGAATTTGCAAGGTAGGGAAGGGTCGGGTTTTTATTGCCCAAAGGCCCTTTTATGC
>JALSQG010000139.1 GCA_026985565.1 Deltaproteobacteria bacterium | reverse complement strand
ACAAACCCGTTCACACTCTCTCTTGACTTTTGTGCCAACTGCCATACAAACAAGGTATGGGGAGATCATCTTTGTCGGTTCTAAAAACCTGTTGCCACAGCCTTTTGGGGGATTCTCTCATCAGGGGGTTCATACTCACCACCATCATGCTTCTTGGGGTTGGGCTTGAGCAAAGTCTTGTCCTTCCTGCACCTTCAGATTCCATGATGGCGTGGTTCCTTGTAGGAAATCTTGCAGGCTTAGTAGTTGGAAACCTGATTTGGCTAGACCTTTATCCTAAAAGGCTTCTTCCACTGTATGCATGGCAGTTGGCAGGGCTTGTCGTTGCGGCAGCTTCTTGGAGAACAGGAGAGTGGCTTTTTTTCATGCAGGGCATGGTATTAGGAACTCTTTTGATTCACCTTCTCTGTCTCGCAAGAGGGCTTGATTTTCATTCACTGGCAAAAAGGATTGGCCTTGGGATATGCATGGGAAACCTTTTGCTCATGTTACTTAAATACATGCCCAAACCACTTGGGCTTGCATGGCTTGCAGTTGCCCTTGCAGGCTGGAGGATAAAACGCCCTGATCCTGATTTTTCAGCCAGCCATAGCAGATGGAAAAACATCAAAACCATCTCATGGTTCTGGGCCTTTTTCCTATGTTTCTATTGCCTTGGAGGTCTTTATTTCTCTTTTCTTGCAAAATCAGCTCCGAAAGAAAACCAGTTGGCCTTTGGCATTGTAATGTTGGCAGCCTATTTGATTGGTTTGATCTTGGTGGTAGTGCTTTCCCGATACCACATCAGGGTATTTCCATTTCTTGCAACCACCATAATGGGCCTTTCATTGATACTGCAACTCCAGGTAAGGCCTTTCCCTTTGGCGCCTTTGTCACTTATGGACCTAAGCTTTGGTATAATGGACTGCTTCTCTGTAGCCTTTATCTTTGCCTTTTCAGCAAGCATTTTTCAGGGCTCAATAGGCCTTGCAATATTCCCCCTTTCCCTCATTGTTGGACTTTTGGCAAACAATCGATGCTCAGGTAATCCATCAATGGTATGCATATGGGCCCTGGGCCTGCTTTTTGTTGGCCTTATTCCCCTTTACTACAGCACCACGACCATAGAAAAGATAAAAAGGCGCAAAAAAAGGGATATCCTTGCCCTGCCTCCTTCTATTAAAGAGAACGTATTTTCAGAATCCGAAGGGAATGAAATGACTGAACCCGATCCTTTGTCTTCCCCACCGGTCCTGAAACATGAGGAACAGGGGAACGAACATGTAGCTGCCATTTCAGAAAAACTTGCCCTTTCGCCCAGGGAAAAACAGGTATTTTACGGCCTTGTAAGGGGAGGTAAGCTCAAGGAGATTGCAAGAGAACTTGGACTTGCCACTGGTACGGTAAAGACCCTTTCAAGCAGGATCTACGAAAAGGCAGGGGTCAGGAATAAGAAGGAGCTCCTTGAGAAGATCGAGGCATGGAACCACAGCCATCAGGATGAAACACAGACCAGGAAACAAGACTAACTAAGGTGAAAGGCAGCCCCTGTTTTTGGGATGCAGATATTGGGTGGTCTTCTATGGCCTTTTATCAAAGAAGGGATAGGTTGCGCAGGATGGCCTCTATCTTTTTGTCCTCCTTTGCAAGCTGGCGAAATGCCTCCAAAAGCCTGGCTACCTTTTTCTGTTCGTCTGAGATACAGGAATTGATTTCTTTCATCTGGAATTCAAAGGGTCTTATCATGGTACGCCTGTCCCAGATGGCAAAGCCTATGGTAACGGCGACTATGGCAGCAAATGCCCCGATTATGGCCATCATGAGATTTTGCATGGCTTCAAACCGCTTGTCCACCTGAGCAAACCTGCTATTCATGTCCTGCCTAAGCTCCTCAAACCTCCTGTCCACCTGCTGGAACCTTTTATCTACCAGCTCGAATCTCTTGTTCATATCTTCCCTTAGCTCAGATATTCTTTTATCTACCTGCTCAAAGCGCTTATCCACCTGCTCAAAACGTTTATCAATCTGCTCAAAACGTTTATCAATCTGGTTGAGCCGTTCATCGAGCCTTACAAGCAGTTCACGATCTTTTTGAGTGAATGAATCACCTGCAGAAAAG
>JALSQG010000138.1 GCA_026985565.1 Deltaproteobacteria bacterium | reverse complement strand
ATTGTGGTCTTAGTCTTGATTAGTGACTGTCCGTTTTGCCACTGACGGCGCTGATATAATCCTTCAACAGTCTGAGGGGGCCCCTTTTGAAAAGTGCCCTTAAAAGACATGCCATGGCCCAAAGACCGATGAGACCAGCAATTCCAAAAAATCCGATATAGAAGATTGTACCTATCATCCGGTTTAAAGAATCCTTTTTGTCATGAGCGCCCATACATGACAGGTTTGCTCATTCAAAGGTGTTGCACTCCTCTATCTGCCCAGACTCAAATCCGCGCATGAACCATTTCATTCGCTCCTTTGAGGTCCCATGAGTAAATGCGTCGGGAACAACATATCCCTGGGTCTCTTTCTGCAAGGTATCATCCCCGATACGACTTGCGGCATTCAGGGCCTCCTCTATGTCTCCTGGTTCAAGATGTTGCCTTGCATAATGGCCCCAAACACCTGCCAGACAGTCTGCCTGAAGCTCTACTGGGATCTGTAAATGGTTCGCCTTGACCTTGTCACCTGACCTGATTGCCTGCTCCTGGAGGACCCTGACCTTTGAAAGTATTCCTAAAAGGTCTTGCACATGATGGCCGACCTCGTGGGCAAGTACATAGGCCTGAGCAAAATCTCCAGGTGCATTAAAACGACGTGCAAGCTCGTCATAGAATCCCAGATCCAGATATATCTTCTTGTCCACAGGACAATAAAATGGTCCTACCTGTGCATTTGCAAATCCGCAACCGCTACGAGTCGCACCCCTGTAAAGGACAAGGACAGGAGGCTTATACGTATGGCCATAATGCGGAAGAAGTGTGCCCCATATGTCCTCGGTACTTGCAAGCACCTTTTTTATAAAGACCGCATCGGTGTCATCAGAGGACCTTTGGACAGGATGACCATGCTCTACTGGAGAAAGAAGTGTAAAAGGGTCAAATCCCATAAGATATGCACCAACCCCTATAGCTATTATGGCCCAGCCAAACTTTGTCTGAAGAAGCATGCGGATAATTGGCCAAAACATGAACAAGCCCTGAAGGCCTGCACCTCGTCCTATCCCTTGGCCCCTACGATCTTCAACATTTTGACTCTCTCTTTGATCATCAAGACGCATGATTAAAAAAAACCTCTGCCCATCTTCTTATATTATTTTGGGGTCCATCCCCCAATACCTAATAACTCAAGATTAACCAGTATGGAAGTATCGTCAGAGTCGGTCTTAAGTTTTCCCTCTATTGCCCAACATGCAGAAGTGTAGCGCAAAACATATTTTGACTCGATCTGCTTGTCCCTTTCAAAATCCTGCTTGATGTGAAATCTAAAGGACCAGGCAGAGGTGAGTATGGCGTTCATGTCAAAGTTCAACTCGTTTATGTCCTCAAGTTTGTGGTATCTATAATCCAGATCAAATGTACTTCCCCTGTATCCAACGTATCTCCATCTCACATTGTGGGTCCTGAAACCGTCTCCGTAAAAATTGTATCTTGTATCGTATCTGATCCAGAAGTTGGGCACGGGAGTAAAATCAAATTCCCCATAAAGATCGGACAACCTTTTTCTGTCAAAGGCCTTGGCAGAGATCACGGTTGGTTCTTTGTAAAAGTTATAGGACTGCTCAAGCTTTATCCGAAACAGATCGGAATAGGAAAGGCGCTGTCCTTCCAACCTTCGTTTGCTGCTTACAAAGGACAAAAGTGTAAATATAATCTTGTTTCTTTCCTGGTAGAGATCTTGTCTGTCTATCGTAGGAATGTCCCTGCTGCTCCTGTAAGGCGTATAGACATATCGTATTCTTGGGGTTATGTAATGACGCCAAATACTTTTGCCCTTGGAGTAGTTCCTGGCAAAGGTCTTTGTCATATCTGCCATTATCGAGTATCGAAACTTGTTGGCAGTGTCATCCGGATTCCTTCCACTCTCCTCTCTTCCATATGCTACATAGACGGCATCTTCCATGGAACCTGTAATAACAAGATCCGCCCAATTAAAAAGATCCAAGGGTAGGGAAAGGGAGGGATTTAGCCTTATTCTGTGTTCCTTGGTTCCTTGCTCTCGCCAGTAATCCGTGTAGTCAAAGTCAAAATCATAGTAGAGATACCTGCCCCAAATGGGCTGTTTAAACGCATGCATAAATACGCTTGGAAGCGTCTGGACGGTAAAACCTCTTCGTCCAAAGAAATGGTTGTCATTGTAGCGGCCGTGAAGTCCAAGGAACATGTCCTCGCTTTCCCTTGTAACCTGAGCCACAGATGGCCTGATCTTGTCTGTGTCCTCTGCAAGATTCCTCTTGAACCATTTCCTGAACACCTCCTCGCTTCGGGAAAAACCCATGAGGCCGCTATCGAATTCCTGGAGATAGTCCATGTCACTCATTAGGTCCACGTCCAGTTTGCCTTGAAAGCCAAACGGAAGCGTCTGGTTCATCTTGCCCCTTATCCACCACCTGAAATCATTGCCTCTCTTGTGTCCATCTCCATTAAAGTCGTTGTCCTTCTTGTTGTCGCCCAGAAAATTGTAACGCAAGATGGCCTTGTCATTTTCGGAAAAGATGTGCCTGTATTCTATACCCTCCATCCAGCCACGACTCGACATTGGGTGTTGATAAAAGGTGAGATCCATACTGTCGTTTAGCACAAAAAAGAAGGGAACGTTTAGGCCTATGCCGTTTCTTTTTGAGGAAGTGTATTCTGGTATGAGAAAACCAGTCTTTCTGTAACGATTTATTGGCACATAAAGCCAAGGGGTAAACAGCACCGGGATGTTTTTTATCTCAAAAAAGGTGTTTTTTGCCTTTGCCTCCCCGTCAACAGTCAGGGTAAGATCCTTGCACTCAAATCTCCAGTCTTGATCTGGCATGGGGCAGGTACTGATGGTGGCATCACTTGCATGGTATTCTTCCGGACCGGTCTTTTCCAACCTTTTTGCAGTAAGATGAATGTTGTTTCGTTTAAGATACAAAAAGGCGTCCTCCATCCGGCCGGTTGAGGTCTTAAGATCAAGGCTTCCCTTGCGTCCCCTCAACACGTCCTGGCCAAGATGAATTACTACATGACCACTTGCAAAGATCTTTCCTGCCTCCTGATCGTAGATTATCTTGTCTGCAAAGACCTTTAGCCTCCCACGCCTTACCTCCACGTCCCCTTTGGCGATGACTGATTTGGAATTGTGGAAGAAGACCAGTTTCTCTGCCTTTATTTGCCACGGCTCATCCCTTACCACCTTTGCATAGGAATCACTTACAAATAGAAAAGATAAGAACAGGACACAAAAAAGGGCGGCAAGCATGGAATCTCTCATGGCGTGGCATGGCACAGGCATGACTTAAACCACCGACGAGGGCATAAATATCTTGTTATAAAGATTCTGGGCATACCTATCCGTCATGCCCGCTATGAAATCACATACGTGTCTTTCATACGGGGTTCGGCTCTCCTCTATCACCCTCTCCTCCTCAAAAAGTCTCTTTCTTTCCCGTAAGAATGCGTCCTTGTTCTTTATAAAATATCCATAGAGCTCAAAAAGTATCTTCCTTGCCTTTTCAAATTCCATGTGGACCTGGGGGGCACGATAGACATTGTCATAAAGAAAGGCCCTTAAACTGAGCATGGTCTCCATCATCCGAGGGCTAATGTCAAGCTCTATCCCTTCATCCGTAACCCTTGTGGTCCTGATTACATCCTTGATCATGGAGGAGATACGGTTGCTGTGAGTCTGGCCAAGCACCGAGGTGACCTCCTGTGGAACAAGGGACTCCTTTATGACTCCACTTCTTATGGCATCATCGAGATCGTGGCTAAGGTAAGCAATAACATCTGCTATCCTTACCACCCTGCCCTCAACGGTCTGGGCCGATTCGCCAGGTTCCTTGGGAATGATGTTTCCAAAGCCCTTTGAATGCTTTAAAATCCCGTCCCTGACCTCATACGTCAAGTTTAGACCCTTTCCACCATTTTCCAACACATCGACGACCCTAAGACTTTGCCTGCAATGACTAAAGCCTCCTGGCACTATCTCATTCAGTACGGTCTCTCCTGCATGACCGAAAGGGGTGTGACCAAGATCGTGGCCAAGGGCAATGGCCTCTGCAAGATCCTCGTTCAAACGAAGGGCGCGTGCAATGGTCCTTGCAATCTCGGCAACCTCAAGGGTGTGTGTCAGCCTTGTGCGATAATGGTCCCCCATGGGGGATAAAAAGACCTGGGTCTTGTGTTTTAGTCTCCTGAAGGCCTTTGAATAGACTATCCGGTCCCTGTCTCGTTGAAAGGCGGTTCGTATGTAACAGGGACTGGAGGGAAAACGTCTGCCTTTGGTCTTGCTGCTAAGACAGGCATGGGGACTAAGAATCTGTGCCTCCCTCAGCTCAAGCTCATCCCTTACGGTAAGGGTACCTTTAACCTTCAAGCCTGTTCCAGAGTCAAAGTACATGGTGTTTGTTATAACTTTAATAAAAGTTGCAGGCAATAGCCTTAAAGTCTATGGGAAGAATTTCCCCTGTTTAAAAAGCTCCCTATGCACCCAAACATCCACTGCGAGATAGAGTATGGAAATGGTGCTGCAAAGAATCAGATAGGAAGTGGTTGCAGCAACTATCCCTGCCTCCGAAACCATTATGGCAGTAAAGACCATAAGCAGAAAGGGGGCAACAGCACGCGTTTTGTATCTTGAAAGGTCAAATTTTCCTTCCTGCACGGCCCACATGTCTATGCCCTGGGCTGCAAATTCAAGGGCGAGTATCAAAACCACAAGCAGATGGGCCTTTCCTGCTGAAAAAGGAAGTATTGCAAGGGTAAAAAGGGGTGTGAAAAGGGCAAGAACCAACTCTAAAATGGCACCTGCACCCCTTTTCATCACTCCAGGAAGACAGGCCAAAACATACTGGGCACCTGATAAAAGGGTAACTGCCAAGACTATGAGGCCATAGGCAAGTTCCACTTGCCTCGCAGGAAGTATAAGGGCTATGAAAAGCCCAAGTATCTCAAGAAAAAGGGCACTTTTGACCCTGCTGGTCAATGCGCCATTTTTTGAGTAGAGGGCAACGGCAAGAAACAGGGTGGCCAGGAATAGGCCTGAAAGAAAGGCGATGGTCACAACCTTGTCGGGGAAGGTATTTGTAAGAAGGATGAGCCCAACACCTATCATCTGCAGGGTAGTCTTTATCTTTGCAAGCTCAGTCACCCTGAGCCCCTTGCTTCCCGGAGTCATAAAACGTCTTATTTCTGTCACGAGAAATTCCCTGAAAAATATGGGCCACACTATCCACATGGGAAGAATCTGCAGATCCAAAAGGGGAACCAGGGTGACTGCCACAAATATCTTGTCTGCTATAGGATCAAGAAGCCTTCCAAGGGATGTAACTCCATATTTTCTGGCAAGAAGGCCATCGAGATAATCCGTAAGGCCGAGGATGGTTAGGATAACGAGTGCGGTAACCCTTGATGCTGCCCCTCCATATATGAGAAAAAGGGGTAAGGGAAGCAGTATGATCCTTAGGGCAGTAAGCTGATTTGCCGAGATCCTCATTGGCTTTTGGCCTCTATCTCTTTCCAGATCTGATAAAAGGTCCTTAGCACATCTCCCCTTGCACTACTAAGTCCCTGAAGATCCTTAATGAAGTTTCGATAATCTTTTGCCGGGCCTATCTCAAGCTGGACAAGAAGGGGATCGCAAAAATACCAGGTACATCTGTAGGGCCTTTGAATCCTTGGAAGAACGCAACCTTTTTCTCCTATGAACTGGCAGATTGCCTCTTCATCAACATCAAGATCATATCTTGGCACATCAAGGCCAAGGGCAAGAAACACCACCACGTCGGCAAACTCAGGAAAGCCAAATTTGTTGGCACAACAGACAGTGCCACAGTAAGGACATACCCGTGCAGTATAGGACTGTATCAGAGGGTCAAGCTTACCAAGGGCCTTTTGATAGGCCGGGGCCTTTTCCAAAACAGGTTCCACCATACGGCCATTTTTTGAAAAAAGCCCCTTAAGTCCTTCAATCATGGACCAAAAGGCCTCTTTGTTTTTGTAATCAAGCCTTGGAAAAACCGTTGTATCAAATCCGATTATAGCCATGACGATTGTGAAAGCACCCTGATTTTTCTAAAGAATCCTTCCATTTCGTTAAATGCACACATCCTTTTACACATAATCTTCATAGTCGCTTTTCTTAAGGGCTTCAACAAGTTCCCTTACCCTGTATAGCTCCTTTCGAGGGCAAACAAGAACGGCATCTTCCACGCAAACCACCACCATGTCCCTTAGCCCAATGGCTCCTATCAACCTCCTTCCTTCAGAAATCACAAGACTGCCCTTGGAATCAAGGACAAGGGCCCTGCCTGAAACAGCATTGCCGTTTTCATCCTTTTCAAGCATCTTGTAATGGCTTTCCCAAACTCCAAGATCAAGCCATTGAAAGTCACAAGGAAAAACAACCAAGGCTGGCACATCCGGCGCTCCTGACCTTCCATCACACCTTGCAAGCCTTTCAAGAACAGCAGTGTCAAACGCATCATCTGGAAGCCTGGCATAGAGTTCCAGGGTCCTTTCAGGATCGTGCCTGCCCTGTGGTATGATTTCAGAAAGAGGCGCCCAGATACGAAATGGTTCTTTTTCAAGAAGCATTTTCATTACCGCTACCGAAAAAGAGAGCATACCACTGTTCCAGAGAAAACGATTTGACTGAAAATAGGCCTTGGCCGTTCTTGGATCTGGCTTTTCATGAAAATTAGTGACCTCCATGCAGCTTAGGCCCCCGCAACCACCGGCCGTGCCCCCTGTCTCTATGTATCCGTAGGAGGTCTCAGGGCCACTTGGCCTGATACCATAAATCACTACCGAACAAGTTTGTTTAGCCCACTCCATTCCCACCCTTAGCGTGTCAATGAACTTCTCCATGGGGCTTACGAAATGGTCTGAAGGAAATACGGATATCACAGCATCTGGATCATGCCTTTCTATTGTCATAGTCCCTAAGAGCACGGCAGCTGCCGTGCCCTTTGGACAAGGTTCAACGATTATGTTTGATTCCCTTACATCAGGTATCTGTTGAATTACCTCATCCCTTTGATAAGGCTTACATACCACCCATATGTTTTTTTGGGGCAAAAGGGCTTCTACTCTTTCCATTGTGCCCTGAAGAAGACTCTTTGTTTTTGAAAGTCTAAGAAACTGCTTGGGCCTGCTCCTTCTGCTTTTTGGCCAGAGTCTTGCTCCTATACCACCAGCGAGAATCAAGGCGTGAAAGTTGGCATTCATGAAAATGGCCCCCTTCTATGAATTTCGCAAAGCAAAGAAGCCATATATATGGCGGCAGTCTCACTTCTAAGGATACGCCTTCCCAAACCAGCGGCTCTAAAGCCCCTTGATGTCAAAAAATCCTTTTCACCTGGACTAAAGCCCCCTTCTGGCCCCACTGCCACAACCAAAGGAAACAAATCCTCGTCCATGAAAAATGGGGAGGGGCCACCACCCCTTTTCTCAGAAAAGAGTGCTATCTTGAAGCAGGAATCTTCAACCTCTGAAACCGCCTCTTCAAGGGTAACTGGTGACTCTATCATGGTTGCCTTAAAGCCTCGCGACTGCTTGAGGGCCTCAAGACTCAGTGTTTGCCATCTGCTTAGCCGCTTTTTCAAATTCTCTCCGTCATAACGAATGCTTCTTTCTGTAATAATTGGTCTTATGGCTGAAACCCCAATCTCTGAAAGCTTCAAGACAGCCAACTCAAACCTTTCTCGCCTTATTAGAGCCAAAAATATGGTACACGGAATAAGATCATCCTTTTGTCCAAGATATTCCACAACTTCAAGACCTACACGATTTTTTGACACGTTCACTATCCTTGCTACTGCAACCCTTCCAGTTCCATCTGCAAGCCTCACTTTCTGACCCTGTTTTAGCCGTCTTGGACCCAAAAGATGTGCTGCTTCCCTGCCTTCGAGCACTACACTTCCTGATACCACAAAAATATCAGCCGAAACGATGAACTGAGGCAGTCCTAAGAGCCTTGTTGAAACTCCATTAGTATCCATCTGGAATCTTTTTCATCAGGTACGACAGAAACAAGTTTCAACCCTTGATTACCAAAACCCTTCTCTATACCATCTGCCTGATGGTCTAAAATCCCGCTAAGAAGAAGCAAGCCGTTAGATGCCACCTGTGCACTAAGTTCTTTTGAAAGAAGAAGCAGGCTATCCCTGTCTATATTTGCAAGGACAAGGTCAAAAGGACCTTCTATCTCCCAAAGGGGAGCGTTACTTACAAAGACCTGCTCGTGGACATTGTTAAGGTGAACGTTTTTCCTTGCAGTTTCAACTGCATCAAGGTCTATATCAATGGCAATTACCTCCCTGGCACCAAGCCTTGCAGCCGAAATGGCAAGGATTCCGGAGCCAGTGCCAACATCGAGAACCCGCATATTCTTGATGAGACCAGCATCTGACATCTTTTCAAGTTTCTGTAAAATTAGCCTTGTAGAGGCGTGGCTTCCAACGCCAAAGGCCCTGCCTGGATCCATCTCTATTACAATCTCATCTGGCCCTGGGATATAGTCTTCCCATGTTGGCTTGACTACAAGCCTTCTTCCCACCCGCAAGGGCTTAAAGAAGCGTTTCCACTTATCATGCCAGTCCTCATGGATTATCCGTTCCCCCTCTATTGAGACTGTTGCATGGGGATGGAGCAGACAAAGTTCTTCAATGTAGGTTTCCACTGCCTGAAAAGCACCTGATTCCAGATCTTCCCTACGAAGATACGCCTTAATCAAAAGCATGTCTTCGTTGTCAGGCGACTCTTCCACCAACACACCGCGGCTTAGCTCAGATATAAGAAAATCACATAGGGGCTCTTCCAGCTCCTTGCTGCACTGTATGGAGAGCTCAACCCACAGCCTCTTTTTATCTTCCTTGCTTATCATTACTTATCCTTGTTCCGATAACGCAACTGAGCACATGGGATTGGAAAGTAGGTTATTCCCATAACCCCCATATTACAACAGGAACTTCATGGATAATCTATACAATGACAGACGTTTTATCTTTGAACTGCTCTTTAAAAAAGGACTGATCTCTGCACAGGATTACGCCTTCCTTCAGAGCAAGCATCACATAGCATCAAGAAAGGGCATAGATCTGGTCCAGTGGATCGACTCTCTTTCTCTAAGAAGGGCCGATGCCCCTGGCAAGGAACTCGCCGAGGCAGACGTTCTTGAGCTTATATGCCAGGAAAAGGGCTGGCGTTTTAAAAGGATAGACCCCCTTAATCTTGACATGGAGGTGGTAACAAAGACCCTGCCCTCATCCTTTGCAAGGACAAGGCTTGTACTGCCCCTTGAGTGGCATGGCAATGTGCTCGAGGTGGCATCATACTATCCTGAGCAACAGGAACTAAAGGAAGACATAGAGAGGGCTTGCAAGGCCACCATTGCCTTTGTCATAGCTCCCAAGTCTGACATAGAGCGAGTCATCCGGGAGTTCTTTGATTTTAGAAGCTCCATTGCCGCTGCCCAGAATGTGCTTAGCACCCCTGAAGTTGACATCTCAAACCTGGAACAGTATGTGAAACTTTCCGGCAAGGACCTTCATGCAAGCGACAAGCACATCAACAAGGCTGTAGACCACCTGTTTCAGTATGCCCTTAGCGAAAGGGCAAGTGACATCCATATCGAACCCAAACGCAAGGAGTGTGTGGTGAGATTTCGGATCGATGGGGTCCTACACACTATCTACAAACTGCCAAGGGTTGTCCATGATGCCCTTTGCACCCGCATAAAGGCCCTGTCACGACTTGACATAGCTGAAAAAAGACGTCCTCAGGACGGACGAATAAAGCTTTCGTGGCAGGATGAAGACGCTGAAGTCAGGGTATCGACCATTCCTGTGGCCTTTGGAGAAAAGGTCGTCTTGAGGCTACAAAGCGCACAGATACTCATGAGCGATCTTGACGGCCTTGGCTTTTCAAAAAGGGATTTTCAGGTCTATCGTTCTTTTTTACAAAATACAAACGGCATGATCCTCATGACAGGGCCTACAGGCTCCGGTAAGTCCACAACCCTCTATTCCACCCTGAGATACCTTAGCACCCCGGAGGTAAACATAGTCACCATAGAAGACCCGATCGAAATGGTCTATGAGGAGTTCAATCAGATAGCCGTCCAGCCCCAGATTGATGTTACATTTTCAACCATCCTAAGAAACATCCTTCGCCAGGATCCAGACATCGTGATGATTGGCGAGATAAGAGATGCAGAGACTGCACGCTATGCCGTACAGGCCTCTTTGACAGGGCATCTCGTCTTTTCCACCCTCCATACAAACGACTCTGCCGGTGCTGTTACAAGGCTTTTGGATCTTGGTCTTGAGCCCTATCTTATTGCATCCACCCTCATTGGAGTAGTGGCCCAGAGGCTTGTAAGAACCATTTGCCCTGAATGCAAGGAGGAGACATGGATATCTTCAAAGGAACTCGAGGCCTTTGGTTGCAAGCTAAAACAGGACAGTGCCAAGACTTACTACGGAAGCGGGTGTAACACCTGCAGGAATACCGGTTACTACGGTCGGATCGGAGTATATGAGGTTCTTTCTGTCTCTCCTTCCATCAAAGAGATGATTCACAAGGGGGCATCTGAAAGTGAGATAAAAAAACGGGCCTTGAGGGAAGGCATGAAGACCTTAAAATTTGACGCATGCACAAAGATGCTAAAGGGAATAACCACCCTTGAAGAGATCATGAGGGTGACATACTGAGGCATCACCTCGGGGATAGAAGCTCATCCTTTTTCCTTTCGTAGGTGGATCTGCTTATTTGCCCGCTGTTGTATAGCTCCCTAAGTATCTGAAGCTTCCTTCTTGTTTCAGGATCATCAATGGGGCCATGTCCGGACTTTTGATAATAGATGTTGGAGCCATTTGTCGATCTGTTAGGCTTGGGATTTTCAAATCTTATCCTTGGGGCCTCGCCCTGGGGGGAAAGCCTTTCTATTCGTCTTTTATGCCTTCTCCTCTTCTTAAGCGGTGCGGGCCTGAAATCGTAGTCAAGATCAACGATGAGCCAGTTTGTATAGTAAGGCATATCAAAAAAGGAAAAGGAGGACTTGGGCGCCTTCTTTAGAGTCTGGCCCGGGCCAGGAATCAGTTTCCACGGATTTGCAATTGGACGGTTTGTTGGATCGCCAACGAACTGGCGCACTGCCTCTGAGTAATTTACGCCCTTGTAATTTATGGTGCGGAACACGATGTTAAGTTTTCCATCCTTTACGAACATTATGCCGCTTGTAAAAAAATCGTTTGCAAAAAACACCATCACCTGTTCCTTCAACATGAAGGAAAAGTCCACCACCTCGTCTGGCTTGGCCACTGAAAATGCCTTTTGGATAGGCTTTAGAAGCTGTACCCTGACCCTGCTGGTAAAGACTTGATATTTCCTGGCCTTACCAAGTACATTTGCATCCTCGTAATAGATTGCACCAAGGATGCGATTTAGCTTCAAAAGGGAAAAATTGTATGGATGGTCAAAGCCACCCTTTGTGACCACATCAGAGCCGGATTCAAATTTGGTGAGTCTTACCCGCCAGTTCTCACCCTTTTCAACTGGCCTGAACTCATTTCGTTTTAAGACAGCGCAGGATACGGCCAAAAATAAAGGCACTATCACTAAAATATAAATGACCTTGGATGATGTGCTCATAACAGAAGAAAACTTAATAAAAAAGAAGATGGGTTGCAAAGATTTGTTTTTAACCAGTAAAGCCTGGATGTGCTTTTTACTGATCAATATGCCCTTAAAGAGATGTCAAAGAAAAGGTGTGCATTAAAGGCAACAGAAGAGCGTTTCAGATTGATATTAGTCAAGGCAATGATTACAAAAGTTGATAGCTCTTATGAAATAATTTCCCAAAAAGGAGGAAGAAAAAATGGCCGATGTGAAAGTTCCTGGTCTTATCCCGCAAAAAGACGGCTCCTTTGCCATCTATGTTGAGGTTCCTAATGGTGCCTGTCCAAGCTCAAGGGATATTAAGACCCTGGCTGAGATGATGGATGAGCTCAAATGCAAGGTACATCTGACCACAGCCCAGAAGTTCCTGATACTTGATCTTAATGAAGAGACAGGGAAAAAGGCCCTTGATATCCTTTCTGGCACCAACCTATATGCCAAAACCGCCCTCGATCTTTCCCAGCCCAGGGTGTGTGTTGGGAAGCCGTATTGCAAACTTGCTCTTCAAGAAACCTTTCCCCTTGCCCAAACCATTGTTGACAAACTTGCAAGGGAACCAATTGCAAGAAAAATGAAGGTGGGAATTGCGGGCTGCCCTGCATGCTGTTCTTGGGCAAACATGCTTGATGTTGGATTCGTTGGTGTCAAAAGCGGCTTTCAGGTATTCATTGGTGGCCATGGTGGTGCAAGACCAGCTATAGGCGAGAAAATGGGGCTTATCACGTCTCATGATGAGGCAGTGGAGCTACTCTCTAAAATAGCAAAGCTATTCAGAGAAAATGTGAGAATGAAGTCACGCCTTGACAGGGTGATAAAGAAAATAGGGCTTGAGGAATTCAAAAAAGCCGTAGGTCTATGATTTAAAAACATAATGATTCGTGCCCCTTCTAACCAAGAGCTTAGGCCTGTAGTGTCTTCGAGATTCGATTCGGACACAAATGTTTTGAGACAACTTCTCGAAGATGCCGGACTTGGTACATTTCTTTCCTCTTGGAGGCCTGAAGAAGGGGCATTTGTTCTTATAAAACCAAACCTTGTAAATGCCAGCCCGTTTCCTGTAACCACACCAAAATGGATTGTTGAAGGGCTTGTTGATTTTATTCATGGAATAGATCCTTCCATAACGATCGTTGTGGCAGAAGGTACCGGGGACCCGGATACAGAGACAATGGATCTATTCCGGATACACGGCTACGCATCCATAAAGAGGGTGGATTTTGTTGATCTTAACAGGGAGGATTGCAAGGAATACAAGCTTCCAAACGGGCTTAGGTGGAAGAGCCTTTTCCTGCCAAGGGTCCTTGAAAGCGCCTTCATAATATCGGTTCCGGTCCTAAAGGCCCACACCCTTGCCGGGGTTACCCTTTGTATGAAGAACATGATAGGTGTATGCCCTTCAAAGCACTTCCAAAATGGAGGGTTTTGGAGAAAATCCTCGTTTCATCAAAGGATCCACGAATCCATCTTTGATCTAAATTGCGCGGTAAAACCGCATTTCTGTTTGCTTGATGCTACTGTTGGCATGTCATCAGGCCACCTTTCAGGTCCCACCTGCTCTCCTTTGGCAAATCGCCTTGTTGCCGGCTTTGACCCAGTGGCAGTAGATGCACTTGGTGCATGGCTCCTTGGAAGAAACTGGTACGATATAAAACATATACGACTTGCTAACAAGGTGCTTGGAGAGGCGACCGTATGGCAAACCAGTAACAATATGTGATTTACCGAATTGGCAGTTGACACCGATAGAATCACCATTTAATGATATATCAGATAGCCGGTGGAAGGGAATCTGGTGAAAATCCAGAACGGGCCCGCCACTGTAAGCGGGGACGAAACCTGGAACGTGCCACTGTGACGCCTGGGCGTCATGGGAAGGCCCAGGAAGTAGGGTGATCCGCAAGTCAGGATACCTTTCACAGGCTGCCAAAAAACCCATGAAGCCAGCGGGGAACCTGGCTGATGGTTCACAGGTTGCGGGAAAGCGGGCACCCGTATCCCTTTGAAGGATACGGGTTTTTTTTTATTTTTCGCCTACCTGCCCAACGAAAAAGTTACCGTTCCCCCAAAAAGACAAAAGGAGGGCATTTAATCCAATGAAAAAGACATTTGTAGTGTTGAAGGTGTTGTTTGCAGTCATCTTTTGTGTTACTTTTTCTGCAAACGTGCTATTTGCAGAACAACACCTTTTGAGGTTTCTAAAGCCTCAGAAACAAGATCTGAAGCCGGCAATCGTTCTTACTGCCTTTGGTACCAGCACCAAGGCGCAAATAACCTTTGACTATATGGACAAACAGATAAGGAGGGCATTTCCTGGGCATGAGATAAGATGGGCATTTACCTCTCAGATAATACGCAACAAGATGAATGCCATATACAAGAAAAGGGGCATGAACAAAAGGCTACAGAGCCTACCAGAGGTGCTCGCAAGCCTTAAGGCCAAGGGCTACAGACAGGTTGTGGTGCAATCCCTTCATGTCTTTCCAGGTGAGGAATACATCCATATGATTAACGAGGCCCAAATGGATGGCCTGAGCGTTTCCATAGGCGAGCCGCTCATAGCCCAGTGGGAGGATGTTCACAAACTTCTTAAATCCATATCCAAAGACTTCCTGAGCCCTGATGAAGGCTGCAACGTCTTTGCAGGACATGGCTCCCCAAACACCTATGTTGCCCCTTCCACTGCAGTATATCTTGCCTTTGACCGTCTGCTTTCTGTTCACTATCCAAACTGCTTCCTGGGCAGTGTGGAAGGGGTACCGGACAGAAAGGATGCACTTGATCGAGCAAAGGCGTATAAAGGAAAAAAGGTACGTATCATCCCCTTTATGCTTGTTGCAGGAGACCATGTCATGAATGACATAATGGGCAGACAGTCTCATAATGAGGGAGAAATTTCTTGGGCCGTGGAACTTGAGAAGGCCGGCAAGGAGGTATCCTGTCCGGAAATAACCGTGGATGGCCAAAGGCTCTACAAAGGCCTTGGTTTCTACCCCATTACGAACAAGATCATCATAGAACACATAAAACAAGCAATGTCAGACCTTTAAGAATATGAAACAGGGGGGAGGAATTATGAATACGGCGATGAAAATGCTTGTGGCTTTTTTCGTTCTAATGACTGTCATGCTGCCTCTTTCTGCCTTTGGCGACGGCGCAACAGACAGGGAAACACAGCTTGAAAGGCTTGTCAGAAAGCTCGTTAAGGAAAATCGTAGGCTAAACGAACGCCTTGAAAAGGTAGAGAAGGAACTTTCAAGGATTAAGGCACAAGGGGAAACCTCAACGGTTCAAGGGGAATCAGGGCCTTCCATGGAGGAAACAGGATCTTCCTCGCCTGAATGGTATGAACGGTTCAGCCTCGGTGGAGGTGTCACAGGCCTTTTGATGGGAACCATTGGTGATGCAAACAGCGAGGAAAACGTACGCTCCACCCAGGACGCATCATACACAATAGATGTGAACCTTGATGCAGACTTTGCCAAGTGGGGGAAGTTCTTCGTGCATTTTGAAGGTGGAGATGGAGATGGTCTGAACAACGACGTACCAAGCTTCAGTGTCCCAAATTATGATGCATACAAGACAACCATTGGCCTTGACAAGGCAGCATTGACAATATCAGAGGCCTATTATGAATTCTCATTTTTTGACAACAGATACGGCTTCGATGTTGGCAAGATGGATATAAGCGTGCTTTTTGACGAAAACGAGGCGGCAGGTGACGAAACCACCCAGTTCCTTTCAAACATCTTTGTAAAAAGCATGGGGGTTAACATACCAGAGCCAGACAGCTTCTATTGCCCTGCCTTCTTGTTGCGGGCGCAACCTGTTGATCTTTTGGAATTCAAGGTAATAGGTGCTGGCGTTGCAGGACATGGAGAGGATTCTGTTTGGACAGACCCCTTTGACGATGGCATGCTCATAGGACAAATGAATCTTTCGCCCCGTCTTTTTGGAAAAAATGGAAACTACAGATTTTACGGATGGATAGACAAAAGACGCTATCTAAAGGCAAGGGAGCTATCCAAAATTCCTGCTTCAGACCATGAGGCAGGCCACAGATATGCAGACGACTCCCTTGCTGGCTGGGGACTTTCCTTTGATCAGGAGATCCTAAGGGGCATTACTGGATTTGCCCGCTACAGCCAGACCCTTACCGATGATAGGGCATACTGGGACGGTGACGACCATTCCTGGACCCTTTTGCCTGTTGATAGAAGCTGGTCCATTGGTTTTCAGCTGGATGGCGGCTTGTGGAACCGTGGGGGAGATGCCTTCGGTTTTGGCTTTGCCGAGACGCTTTTATCAGACGATTATAAAAAGAAACATGACCACACAGCCAATGAAAAATATATTGAGGCTTACTACAGATTTATGGTGGTGGACAGATTTGCGCTAACAGGTGATTTCCAATGGATCCAAAATGCAGGTGGAAGCTCCCTGATAGATGACATATACATCTGGGGCATAAGAAGCCAGATAGATTTTTGACAAACACCTTTTACTTGAAAAGACCTGGCCTGCCATCAAATTCATCGGGCAGGCCTTTTTTATTTCAACTTTTCCTTTTCTTTTGCAAAATTTTCGTTAACATAACATTTATTCCAGTGCTGATTTTTTAGTTTTTAAGGCTTGTGGGACAATGGGATTTTTTTCTCCCTTGCCCTTTTGAGCCAAGTAAGGAAAAAAGGAGGAAAAGGAATGAAGAGGTTATTGGTCATCTTGTTTAGTCTATTGATCCTGGTCACTTTGGGATGCAGCAATGAACATGGTGAAAAGGCTTCAAACAAGGCAAAAGAGGCTGTAAGCTCAGCAGTTGAGGCGACACACGAGGCTGCAAAGGCAGTGGCTGACGAGGCAAAAAAGGCTACTAATGAGGCTGCAAAAAAGGTTCAAGAAGCCACAGAGAGTGTGAGCGAACAGGCGGCGAACACCTCTGAAAAGGCAAAAGAAGAAGTGAACAAGGCAGTTAACGCCACATCTGACAAGGCAGAAGAGACCAAAAATGAGGCTGTAGAAAAGGCAAATGAGGCTGCAGAAGCTGCTTCCAAGAAGATAGACAAGGCCACCGATAAGGCAAATAGTAACGCATACTGATTTTTTCAAAGGCCCCTAAATCAGGGGCCTTTTTATTCATCAACCCGCTTCAACGAATCTTGAACCTTTTTTCAAATTCCCTGTCTATGGTCTTTCTTTTTAAGGCCTCTCGTTTGTCATAAAGCTTTTTCCCCTTTGCAAGGGCTATCTCAACCTTCACCTTTCCCCTTGAGATATAAACCTTTAAGGGAATGAGGGTAAAACCCCTTTCTTTAACCTTGCCTGCAAGCCGCTTGATTTCCTGCTTGTGAAGAAGGAGTTTTCGTGCCCTCAAGGGATCTGGCTTGGCCGTGTTGGTTGCGTACGGATAAGGGCTTATGTGAACATTTTGAAGCCAGGCCTCTCCATCCCTTATATCTACGTAGCCATCCTTAATATTTATTCGCCCTTCCCTGATGGACTTGACCTCAGGGCCAAGAAGCACTATCCCCGCTTCCAGCGTATCAATGATATTATATTCGTGTCGAGCCTTTCTATTCTGGCTTACAATCCTTATACCCTGACTGCCCATCTTCTTCCCCAATACCAAGTTTCCATCAAAACATCTACCAATCCGAGGGCTTTACGATAATCTTTCTGATCTTCACATCAAATAACCTGTTTGACGGGGCAGGCCATATTACACAGGCGGTATCTGCGCCCCTTCCAGTCCCTGCCACTGTCACTACGTCTTCTTTTCCCACAAGGCCTGCATCAAAGGCCATCAGGGCTATCTCAACACACACCTTCACACCCTGCCCAAGAAGCCTTAGGGTGTTGGCTATAAGATCTTGCTGAGAAAAGCCAAGGGTCTCCCTGATTGCAGTCCCGATATTTCTAAATGGCATGGTGCCTGTGTGCACTGAGGCTCCCCTTTCAAGTATCTGGTTCCGTGTCTCATCAGACATCTCAAGGGTCGGTTCACCCTTAAAGCCAAAGTTGTGTGTCACCACTACGAGCCTTTTGGCCTCTATTGCCTTTTCCTCCATGATATCAAGGGCCTTAATGGCCGTATCCCCATAGGTTGAGGCAACTATGATGCGCTCGGTCCCATTTTGTTTTACAAAGGACAGGGCCTTTTCCAGGGTCTCTTTGGTGTTTTTTCTCCCAGCCTTGGCAAAATAGCCCATAATATCCCCCTTTAATGCTGCGTTTGTACGTCTTAGCCCCAAAATTTGCCTACGGCCAAAAAACTCCTTCAGATATTTCAACCAGACTAAATAATTTAGACAAAATTTATTTTCATTCTTTAAATTATACTATTTTATGTTATAGTCTCATCAATACTTGATAATTTGGGGCTGATACATAACTTCGACCAAGCTTAACCACTGAAATCGCCAGGAGCAACCATGAACCCTAAAAAACGGGTATTAGTCTTAGATGACGAAGAGATGATACTTCAACTGGTAACTGACATATTCAATCTGATGAACTTTGACGTAACGGCTGTAACAAGTGCAGAAGAGGCCATATCCGCCTTTGAAGAAGCAAGCAGACAGGGGCGCCCCTTTGATCTTTGCCTTTTTGACATGACCCTTCCCGGTAACATGAACGGGGCAGATGTATTACGGCAGATAAGGAAGATAGATCCAAACGTAAAGGCCATTGTCTCAAGCGGTTTTTCCCAGGAGGACATGGATATGGTCAAAGGAGAAACCGGTTTTGACGCTGCTGTGCCAAAGCCCTATTCCATCACTGTGTTACAAGAGACGGTGCAAAAACTCCTTTGAAAATACCCTAATCTATCTGTATCCCTTTAAGCCGTTCATTCTCAAGGGCCATTACCTCAACTGTCACCACATTTCCAAGGCTTTCAGGCCCTATGTCTACGGCGACATCCATGTAGTTGTCGCTCTTTCCAACCACATAACCTGTATCCTTGTCCTGTCTTTCAAGTAAGACCTGCAAACGGTTCCCTATGAGGGACCTGCAAAACTCTTCTTTTTTTGCACGTCCAAGCCCCATGATCTTCCTTGCCCTTTTCTTTGCCTCCTTTCTCGTTGTCACAGACTTCATGGCTGAGGCCACGGTCCCTGGCCGCAAAGAGTATGGAAAGGCATGGATATAGGAAATGGGAAGCTTCTCCAAGACATTCAGGGTCTCCATGAATTCCTTGTCTCCCTCTGTGGGAAAACCAGTCATAACATCAGTACCTATGCAGCAAAGGGGAATACTATTTTTTATTTTTTTTGCAATTTCAACAAAATCCCTTGCCTGATAACGCCTGTTCATGTCTTTAAGAACCCGGTCTGAACCGCTTTGGAGGGGGATGTGAAAGTGCCTGCAAAAATTTCGGGTCTTGGCCGCCCAGTCGATAAAGTCTTTGCTAAGCTCGTTAAGCTCAATGGAACTGAGTCTAAAGCGCATATTTTCAAAACTTGCGCATAAGCTCTTCAGCAAAGAAAGAAGGTCAATGTCTTTTTCAAGATCCTTGCCATAAAGGCCTATGTGGATGCCGGTAAGGACAACCTCCTTTACGCCATGAGCTTCCAGGTCTTGGACCTGCCTGAAAACAAGCTCCTTGGGAAGGCTTCTGCTTCTGCCCCTTGCATAAGGGACTATGCAGTAAGAGCAAAATGCATTGCAACCATCCTGAATCTTCAAAAATGCCCTTGTACGCCCCGTTGGAGGCCTTGAAACAGTAAGGGGGGCTATCTCTTTCATCTTGGAGATGTCACTTATGAATATGCCGGTGCAACCAGTATGTTTCAAAGCCATGGGAGCGATCCTGGCCTTCAATTCGTTTCCAGCAAGACAGACCCCACCACCTACAGATTCTATTATCCTGGATGGATCAGTCTGTACATGGCAGCCTGTGGCAATGATCTTTGAATCAGGATGCTCCCTTTTCAGCCTGTTTATAATTTGTCTGGACTGGTAGGCGGCCTTTGAAGTCACTGCACAGGTATTTACCACATATATATCAGCATCTTCCTTCCATGAGACAATTCTGCAGCCGAGGGCCTCAAACTGCTCCTCCATGGCCCAGGTCTCAAACTGATTCACTTTGCATCCAAGACAATAGAAGGCTACTTGCAAATCCTACCGCCTCCAAGTACGACCTTTCCCTTGTAGAATACGGCAAACTGTCCCGGGGTTACGGCACGCTGTGGTTGTTTAAACACCACCCTTGCCACTTCTAAGTCATGGGTGTTTACCTGCACAAGGGCTTCTGCCGGCTCATGACGAGACCTTATCTTGACCTTACATGGTGCAGTACCTGGCATTTTGGGCGCTACCAGCCAGTTGATGTCCTTTACCATCATTTCCTTCTTAAAAAGCTGCACCTTTTTGCCAACCACCACCTCATTCTTGTCTGCACGTATCTCAACCACATAGTAAGGCGTCTTGTCTGGAAGGCCAAGACCTCTTCTTTGCCCAACCGTATATGCCCAAATCCCCTTGTGACTACCAAGGACCTTTCCATCTGTTGTCACAATCTTGCCGGGCATACAATATTGCCCGGAGCGGCCTTTCAAAAATTCCCTGTAATCCCCTTTGAAAAAACAAATGTCCTGGCTTTCATTATGGAAAAGGCCTGAAAGTCCAAGATCCTTGGCCATTTTTCGAACCTCTTCCTTTTCCATATCTCCAAGGGGGAAAAGGAGTCGATCAAGGGCGTAAGATCTGATCCTGTGGAGGAAATAGCTCTGGTCTTTCTTCTTGTGCCTTGCCCTTAATAGGTAAGTGTGCCTTGCCCTCAAAATCCTTGCATAGTGACCTGTTGCAAGAAAAGGGATGCCAAGGTCTTCAACCACTTCCAGTCCGGTTCTGATCTTTATCTGCCAGTTACATATACAGCAGCAGTTTGGGGTCTGACCGGAAAGATAACTTTTTTCAAAATAGTTCAGGATTTTACCTGAAAACCTGTCTGAAACGTCTCTTACCACAAGCCTTTGGCCCAACCAGTCAAAGAACCGTCTTGCATTTGAAAGGGCAGAATCTTCCTGAGGGGTTCGAGTCATGCGAAGAAAAAGACCAGTGACAGGATGCCCCCTTTTTTTGAGCAAATAGGCAGCGATGGAACTGTCTACACCACCGCTTGCCAGAATAAGCACAGATGGCTTCATGTCAGCTCAAAAGCTTTTCTGCAGCAAACCTTATCTCCATGGCACGCACAGGGCATACCGCAACGCAAAGGCCGCACCCTTTGCAGTTATCCGGGTCAAAGATCACTTCTCTTGTCTTCTCATCTATGTATAGGGCATGGGTAGGGCAGATGCCCGTACATGCTCCACACATGAAACAGACTTCATCGTTTCTGCGTATTTCCTGGGCCACAGACTTGACCTTTACCCCTTGGGCCCTAAGGTATCTTAGACCTTCCTGAACATTCTTCTTGTAACCGCTAAGTTCTAGTATCATGATGCCTTCGTGGCCTGGAAGGATTGTGGCCTTGAGTATATTGAAACAAAGGTTATATTCCCGGCTCAGGCTGCAAACTATAGGTTTGTCTGTAATTTCTGGGGGAAACCTCAAAACAAGCATGCGTTTATACATGTTTTGCTCCTATGAAAAAAATAAAAAAACGAAATAACCCTGCAAAGTTACACCAAAAGGTAGCCATGATAAAGATCAAACCTCAAGACATTGCATTCGACATAGATGGGGTCGTGGCAGACACCATGTCTTCATTTATCCAAATTGCCAAAGATCATTTTGGAATCAACTCCATCAGAAAGGAAGACATCACCTCATATTGGCTTGAAGAATGCCTCGATATTCCAGAGACTGTTATAAAAGAGATCATAAACAAGATACTTGAAGACCCTTTTGGCACAAAGCTTAAGCCCATAGAGGGAGCAGTTGATACCATAAAAGCCATCTGTAAAAACTGCCCAGTATATTTCGTCACTGCCCGCCCTGTAAAAGAACCCATTACAGAATGGCTTTACACCATCCTTGAAGACGTACCCCAAGAGAGGATCAGGGTGGTGGCAACTGGGCAACATGCCATGAAGCCAAGGGTTCTAAAGGAGATTGGAAAGACCTATTTCCTCGAGGATCACCTTGAGACATGTCAGGCCATCCACTTAGCAGGGCTTAGGCCAATTGTCTTCGACCAGCCATGGAACAGGGATGACACACCTTTTTTGCGTATCCACAACTGGAACCAACTAAAAAGGCTCCTGGAGACTGACGGATGAATATTGAAGAGATACTCTTTCTTGTAAAAAAGCCTGGCCGTTATCTTGGACGGGAAATTAACGCATGGCAAAAAAGGTGGGATGATGCAAAAGCAAGGTTTTGCTGTGTCTTTCCGGATCTTTATGAGATTGGGATGTCTCACCAGGGTCTTGCCATTCTTTATCACATCCTGAACAGGCAAAACCATTATCTCGCAGACAGATGTTACTGCCCGGATACGGACATGGAAAGGCTTTTGCGCGAAAATAAGATCCCTATTTTTTCTCTTGACTCCAGAAAGGCGTTGTCCCTTTTTGATGCCCTTTTAATAACGCTTCCGTACGAGCTTTGCTACACCAACATCTTTACCATACTAAGTCTTTCTAACATTCCCTTTTTCAGCAATGAGCGCCAAGAGGGAAACTGGCCCATAATCATAGGCGGGGGAAGCTGCTGTCTCAATCCGGAACCCGTAGCGGATATGTTTGATGCAATTGTAATCGGTGACGGTGAAGAGGTGTTGCTTGAAATCGCATCTATAATTGAACGTGCAAAGGAATCAAAGGGATCAAGAGGCGAGCTTTTAAAGGAACTTTCTCATCTAAGGGGTGTATATGTCCCAAGTTTCTACAACCCTGTGTACGAAAAGGATACCACTTTCAAGGGCATGGAGGTCAAACATGGCGCCCCTTGCAGGATAAGACGCAGGCTGATACCAGAGCTACGGCCTGAATATGAAATAGACGCTCCCCTTGTTCCAAACATACGAATAGTGCACGACAGGCTTGGGGTTGAGATTGCACGGGGCTGCACCAGGGGGTGCAGATACTGTCAGGCCACCTCCATATACAGACCCGTTAGGGAAAAGTCCATTGAACAGATAACTCAAGGGGCAATAAGGGGGATTGATGCAACAGGATGGGAAGAGCTTTCCCTTTTGTCCCTTAGTACTGGCGACTACTCTGGCATAGAGCCCCTTATTCATAATGTCATGGAAGAATTTGTGCCCAGACACTGCTCCGTATCCCTTCCCTCCCTTAGAGTAGGAACCCTTACGCCAGAAATAATGGAGCAGATAAAAAAGGTCAGAAAGACAGGCATCACCCTTGCCCCAGAGGCAGGAAGCGAAAGACTAAGGGCTGCCATCAACAAGGGAATAACTGAAAAAGACCTGCTTGACACAGTAAAAAATGCCTTTCAAATGGGCTGGAAAAACGTAAAGCTCTACTTCATGATCGGCCTTCCGGGCGAGGAAGACCAAGACCTTTTTGAGCTGATAGAACTTGTTAAAAAGGTAAGGGCCCAGGCAAAAAAGATAAAGGGCCTAAAGGGCTCTGTCCAGGTCACAGCAAGCATAGGGACCTTTGTTCCAAAACCCCAAACGCCTTTTCAGTGGGAAGGGCAGATACCAATTGACGAATCAAGAAGGCGCCTTGAAATCATAAAAAGGGGCCTTAAAAATCGTGCCTTTAAGGTAAAGTGGCACGATCCAAGACAGTCCTTTCTTGAAGGTGTCTTCTCAAGAGGGGACAGGCGGCTTTCAAGGCTTTTACACCTTGCATGGGAAAAAGGCGCAAGGCTCGATGCCTGGACAGACAATCTTAGACCAGAAATATATCAAAAGGCCGCCTCAGAGCTTGGAATAGATCTCACAACCTATCTTAAAGCCAGAGATGAGGATGCCCCCCTATATTGGGACCATATCGACTCTGGTATCAGTAAGTCATTTCTGCGGCTTGAAAGACGCCGGGCTAAGAAGCTTGCATACACTCCTGACTGTCGCTACAACGACTGTCAGGGTTGCGGAGTATGTGATTTCAAAACCATAAAAAATGTTCTTAAAGGCAGGAATCAAAAGGTCTTGAAGGTAAGCAAGCAGGTAGCCGAGCCGCCGTTGCCACAGCAATCATATCATTATCTTGTGGAATACCAAAAGGTGTTTGACTCGCGTTTCATTGGCCACCTCGATACAGTTAGGCTCTTTCACAGGGCCATAAGACGTGCCAATATTCCGGTTTGTTACTCAAAGGGATTTCATCCCATGCCCAAGGTATCCTTTCAGGACCCGATTCCCCTTGGCATGGAAAGCATGCGTGAAAGATTCGTCATGGAACTTTGCACCAAAGTTGACCAGTCGGAGCTAAAAACAAGGCTAAACAGACAGCTTAGCCTGGATTTAAGCATAAAAAAGGTCACAGCCTGCACAAAAAAAGAAAAGATTGAAAGCCCTGCACTTGATCAGTTGATGGTCATTGTTCCCCTTGGAAACACCAGTGCCGAAAGGCACTTAATGGCCTTAAATGAAAAAAACAGCGTGAATATCCTGATAAGGAAAAAAGACAAAGAAATTACCACTGATATAAAAAGAAGAATAGTAAAGATTGCTCTTCTTAGAAAATACGAACCTCATACGCAGTTGTGGATATCAAAGGCTATGGAGCAGATAAGTGCCAAGGAAAAATCAGTATTACTCTTTGAAATAGACCAGGCCACATCCCCGCGGCTAAAGCCCTTTGACGTAATAAAGGCACTTTTTGGTCTTGATGAACAGGATTTGGCTTCATGCAGGTTTCTGAGATTTTAAATCCGTTAGACTCTTTCATTCAAAGGACAATAACATTTCGCAAAAGCCTCACATGTTTTTTTCAAAAGAGGCTTTTTTGCCTTGATTTTCCTGCCCTTTTTGCTTTTGTCCCTTTGGTCTTTGGTATATTTGAAGATGAGCCCTCATCTTCAATCACTGGGCTTATCCTGCCATAAACCCCGTCATAGCCTGGAACTACCCTTACCTGTTCCGCTCTCATGGCCATTATCCTTTTTAAGAGGCCATCTGGAACGAGACCTGTCATCTCCTCTTGGGCTTTCCATAGGAGTAGATCAAACTCAGGGCCGCACATTTCAAGGATATGAAGATACTCCTTGCGCACCCTTTTGGTTATGCTTTTTACACCAAAGCTCTGGGCAATAAGTTCCTCAAGGGGAATAAGGTGTATGTTTGGAAGGCCGTTTTCCGGTACAAAGCCCTCGGGTCTGTCTGCAAGATCGTCCACCCTGTGACACACCCCTATGGTCAGAGGCCTGTTGCATACAGGACACAGCCCCCTGTGATTCTTTGTTTCACCTGGAGAAAAACAGACGTTACAACTCCTGTGTCCATCAAAATGGTACTTTCCCTCTTCTGGAAAAAACTCAATGGTCCCCTCAAAGCCAAGGGCCGGGTTCTTCATGGCCTCTATTATGTCCTTGTAGGCCATCTTGCAAGAAAACACATTTAGTTCCCGCCCAAGTTTCCATGGCGAATGGGCGTCGGAATTTGAAATAAGGGTGTAGGAATCAAGGCTTGATAGCCTCCAATTCATCTGAGGATCAGAGGAAAGCCCTGTCTCCAGGGCGTAAATGTGCTCACTTAGTTCCTCAAAACACTCTTCTACAGAATCAAAGCCTGAGCATGCACCAAAAAGTGAAAACCACGGGGTCCAAACATGGGCAGGAACAATGAAACATTCAGGGCTTGCTTCAATTACGAGTCTGACGAGATCCTTGGCGGAAAAGCCAAATATGGGCCTCCCGTCAGAGCTTATGTTGCCAACTGCCTTTAGCCGCATCTGTATATCTTTTGCCACCTGGAAGCTGGGGGCAAAGATAACCGTATGGATTCGCCTTCCCCTACCCTTCCATGTATAAATGTTGGAAACTTCTGCAGTTAGAATAAATCTTGTGCCATCTTGGTCTCCCTTTGGCACAAAAAGGCCATTGCCCAATGGCTCAAGCTTTTCCTCAAGCTCTTTTAGATAGGCTGGATGAGTGAAATCCCCCGTACCTACAAGGGCTATGCCTTTTAGCCTTGCGACTTCGGAAAGCCTGACAGGCTCCATCTCCTTGCTGGTTGCCCTGCTGTATTTTGAATGGATATGAAAATCAGCAAGAAATACATCCTTTGGCCACGGGGGCCACCTCTTTTCCATTCTTAGACCTCGGTTCTTGAATCTGAAAAATTGGTCAGCACAACTGAATTTCCCATGTACACAGACATGAGTCAAGAAAATAAGTCATCATTTCGATCAGATAAATAAGCAATAAAAATGTAAGATCTTTTATCAGGGAGACTCAAGGTATGCTTTTTCACAATCTTGCGGTTGTCGGAGATGAAAAAAGCAGTTGACAACTTTTTTAATTGGGTGAAAACATAGGCGTTTAAGAAGTAATAAAAAAATGGTTATAACAAAATGCTAAGAAAGATTGAGCCTTCTCACAGAACAGAACATATAGAATATGCCATCCGGGACATCCTTCAGGAAGCCAACAGGCGCCGGGAATCTGGAGGCGATCTGATCTACTTAAACATCGGAGACCCTGTCCTTTTTGGCTTTCATACCCCCCGACATCTGCTTGATGCCACATACCAGGCAATGCTTGAAGATCACACCTGTTATAGCGCATCAGAAGGGGTTCCTGAGGCAATTGAGGCCATCAAGAAGGAGGCTCAACGAAAGGGCATAAGACCCCATGAGATACTTATCACTACCGGTGCAAGCGAGGCCATAGACTTTGCACTCTCTGCCCTTGTCAACAAGGGAGAAAACGTTCTTGTACCTTCCCCAGGCTACCCTCTCTACAATGCGCTTCTAAGCAGACTCATTGGTGAGGCAAGGCCATATCTGCTTAATGAAAACAATGAATGGCAGCCGGACATAGACCACATGGCCTCCCAGATAGATGAAAAAACAAGGGCCATTGTCCTTATAAATCCCAATAATCCCACCGGTGCTGTTTACAGCAAGGAGACCTTGCTCCAGGTCATTGAGCTTGCAAGAAAACACAACATCCTCATCATGAGCGATGAGATTTATGACAAGCTCATCTTAAACGGGAAGGAACACATAAGTATTGCATCTTTAGATCATGACCTGCCCATGGTCACCTTTAACGGCCTTTCAAAGAGCTATCTTGCCCCTGGATTCAGGATAGGCTGGTCAATTGTAAGCGGGGCACCTGAGCTTGTTGAAGACTACACAGAGGCAATGAGAAAGCTTGCAAGGGCAAGGCTCTGTGCAAGCCATCCCAAACAGTTCGCCATCCCGGTGGCACTTAACGGCAATCAGGAACACCTTAAAGATACAAGGCAAAAGCTTAGGAGCAGACGTGATCTAACCGTTCAAAGACTGAATGCCATTCCAGGCATTTTCTGCCAGGAACCAGAAGGCGCCTTCTATGCCTTCCCTCGAATCGATCTACCAGTAAACGACCAGGAATTTGTAAAACAACTAATCAGAGAAACTGGTGTGGTCGTGGTGCATGGAAGCGGTTTTGGCAGTCTTCCTGAAACTCCTCATTTCAGATTGGTTTTCTTGCCGGATGAGAAGGTCCTTAATGAGGCCTATGACAGACTCGAAGTCTTTATGAAAAAGCACTTCTAACCAAGCAGGAAAAATCTGTCACTTAAAACCAATCTATTTTCATTTAGAAAAAAGCCACTTGCTATTTGAAGCTTCAAAGACCGTAGCCTGTTGCTACATATTGAACCAGTCCCAATTTCTCACTTCCTGTCTTCTGACCTTTTGCAATAGTGTTTTTACTCCTAACAATTTGGGGAATTAAAATTAGCTCAGGGTGCATCATTAAATCAAAATAGTGCATCTTTCTTGTGGCAGCAGAAAAAATGCACCTTTTTCCACATGCCCATTCTTATATAAGTATTCTTTTTGATTAAATGCTCATAACCTGTTGAAAAATGAACAAAATTTGGCTGCTATTTTGTCCACTATCTATTTGTATTTGAAATTTTTTTAAAAAAATCATGAGATTACCCCCCTATGGCCTGCAATTTAAAAGTTGCATTTCGATGCTAATTTTTTGAGACCGAAATCGAACCTACTGACATAATCTACTGATTTATCAATAAAAAAATTTAAAGAAAGAAATATCACAAATCAGGCACGCCGGTTGCTCTTAAGGCCTCAACAAAAGTAACAGGAGGACAAACCAGTGAAAAAGGCAAAGATTCCAGCTGCTACAATTATCAGACTATCAGTATACCAACGTTATCTTAAAAGACTTCTAACCAACGGTGTGCAGGTAGTATCATCACAGGAACTGGCAAGCCAAGCCAATGTAAATCCAGCCCAACTCCGTAAAGACCTTTCCTATTTTGGACGTTTTGGAGTCAGGGGTGTGGGTTATTCCGTTAACACCCTTCTCCAAAGCATCTCTTCCATCCTTGGGGTAATGGAAGAAAGGAATGTGATACTGGTTGGGGCAGGGCCAATAACCCAGGCACTTCTGAGACACCCAGGATTCGCCCAACAAGGTTACCGGTTCGAGGCCGTGTTTGATCTGGATGAACGTAATATAGGAACCGTTATGGACAATGGCATGGAGGTCCAACCCTTAAACAAACTTAAAGAAATCGTTAAGGAAAAAAACGTGGAATTGGCTGTCATCGCTGTTCCCTCAGAACAAGGACAGGAGGTAGGCGATATTCTCGTGGATGCAGGCATAAAAGGTATTTTGAGCTTTTCTCCTAACCGTATCAAGGTACCTAAAAACGTCAGCATTCAATATGTAGATTTCACCATCCTTCTGGACAGTCTTACATACAACATATCAAACGGGAGAAGGGGGGTCGATAAGACACAGGAAGGTAAAAATGTTCAAAAATTAAAATGGGGCAGTGAACATAGTTGGCCTGTTGTTCAATCCAATTCAAACGGTTACAGCGTAACCTGTAACAGCTAAAAAATTAAAGTACAAAAGGATGAGGAGGCGTTTATGAGGAAAATAAATATTTTAGGGGGTATACTAACCGCTCTTGCCATGTTCTTTTTTACAGCTCAGGCAGGAGCGGTAAATGTACAAATCAACTCCCAAGAAGTTAAGGCTGGTAAAGCGATTACTGTCAAGGGAAAGATAGAACCAGGAAAAGATATCTATATTGTGGTTTGCAATGACAAATTGTTTAAACCATCAGACGCTCCAGGGGCCAAGGAACGAAAAAAACTTACCAAGAAGTTCGGCGACACAGCCATTCCACCCACTTATTATGTCATCACGAACAGACCAGAAGACCTGGCCACTCCCAAAAGTGTCGCCATGGGACAGACTTCGGGTCCTTTTGCCTTTCCACCTTTCAAATTTATGGTTCGTGTAAATAAAATAAAGCCATGGTCTGCCATTCCTGAGGCTGCTAAAACCCAACTTGGCCCTATAAACACTGAAAAACAGTGGCAGTTTCTCATCTTCACCCATGAAAAAAAGTTTGGGATCAATACTGTTTCCAAGGAAAGACCCATTGGGGGTGGAAACGCCAGAATGGTTTTGACAGATTATGAGACACAGAAAGAGGACTGGAATAAGGGGGTGAGCCTTAAGCTGAACAAGGAAACCGGCGAGTTCGAAATGACCATGACGCCATACAAGAATCTTGCCCCTCATACAAAAATGGCAGTGTGGGTAAATGGTCAGAAGGCCACAACCTTCACCATTATACCATCCACATTCTATTTCAAGACTGCATGCTGCTACATGAATCCTTTGGTGGTTCTCTTGGGAGCCTTTGTAATAGGCGTTTTATTTGTCATAATGGGTGCTGCCGGAGGACTTTTCACTGCTGCATACCAAATCACGGTCATTGGCACAAAAGGGCCAATTGGCATAAACGCAGCCAATACAATCAAACCCACTAACCTGTTTCTAACCCTGGTTTCACCACTAACAGGTCTCATAAACTATTATAAGAGTAAGCGCTTTGCATGGCCTGTTGCCCTGTTTTTCGCAATTGGCATCCTGATTGGCGCCTTTTTCATCGGCCCAACATTCTCTGCCAAATATCTGCCACTCAAGGCTTACAAGTTCTACCTCGGTATTATCTGTTTGCTTATAGGCTTCAAGCTGTTTCACGAATCTCTGCCAAGCACCATTGAAAAGAAAAAGGCCCTTAAGGCAATTGTTCAGAAATTCAACAAAGCCGTTGAGGAAGCCAAGAAAACGGGAAAGGCTGCTGAACTTGGAAAGGTTGAATTTGACAAGTTCAATATAATAAAATTTGATATGAGATTCTGGGGTGAAACCTTTGTTGCAAAACCCCTAACCATGCTCATTGGTGGTATAGTAATGGGAATGATCGCCTCCTCTTTTGGAGTTGGTGGAGGGTTCATGTTCATGCCATTTATGACCACATTTATGGGCTATCCCATGTATCTTGCCGTACCAATTGCGCTTGCCGGTGCATTTTCAACCTCACTAGGCGGCATTGCAAAATACATTCTCATGGGCTATCAGCCTGACTGGATAATGGCTGCCTGTATTGCAGGAGGAGCAATCGGAGGCGGAATGGTTGGCCCAAGGATTCAGAAAAAGCTTCCTGAAATCTTTCTAAAAAGGATGCTTGCCCTAGCTCTTATAATAGTGTTCATGAAATATACAAAACTTCTACCATTCATGAGATAAGACGACATCAGCCTAGTACGTCCAATCTCGAAAGGGCTGCTTTTTAGCAGCCCTTTTTATTTTTATTGGATATATTATCTACCCGCTTTGTGGTATCCTTTAATGTATGAAGGTCGCCATTGTAAGCCCCCCGTGGCTTCACCCCACCTGCCCTGCCCTTGGGCCAGCATGCCTTTCTGCCTTTTTGAAAAGGCATGCTCCTACGGCGAAGATCAAGGTCTTTGACCTTAACATGGCCTATTACCAGCAGGCCCTGAAGGCCCTTCAAAAGGGCAGCTTCGGCCTGAAACTCTATGGCTGGAATGAAAACAAAACCTTTCAGATGGTAAGGGCAGCCTTTGATTATTTAAAAGAAAAAAGGCTTTCCCAGGTAGACCCTTCAAGATGGCACGAACAAGCAACAATCTTTCTGAGTTTTGAAAATATATTTAATGGCTTTATGGCAGAGATGGCCTCAAGGGATCTTCTTGGCCTTGAAATCCCCCAGGCTGTCTGTCACTTTTTCCAAAGGCTTCTTGACGATGTGGTGGATTTTGCACCAGACATCTGTGCCATTTCAATATTTTTTGATGCCCAGATGCCCTTTGCCCTTAAAGTGGCAAAATCCATAAAGCAAAGGACAGATTCCTTCGTGGTTGCAGGAGGTGCCAGGTTTGGTACATGCCCTGAGCCAGAAAGACTCTTCAAAAAAGGCGTTACCATAAAGGCCAAGGGTCATGAAGAAAGGCTTAGGGATCTTTGGTTCATAGACGGACTTATTCCTGCCGAGGGAGAGATACCCTTACTTGAGCTTTTAAAGAATCTGCCATCAATGGCCCTTGAAAATGTACCTGGTATGATCTTTAAGAGGGCAAACAAGGTGATAACAAATCCATGTCCTCCCCCGCTTTTGCCTGAACTTATTCCAACACCAGATTTTTCCGGCCTTGACCTTTCTTCCTACATGACCCCTTCTGTGGTTCTTCCCTATCTGACATCAAGAGGCTGTGCTTGGGGAAAGTGTACGTTTTGCACCCATCACAGGATATATCGAGCTTACAGGAACATAAGCATCGAGCGTGTTGTTAAACAAATTAAGGGGTTAAAGAGGAGCTATGGCGCAAGACATTTTTCTTTTTTTGATGAAATGATTCCTCCTTCAAGGCTTAAAAGCCTTTCCAAAGAGCTTAACAGGGAAAATCTCGCTATACGCTTTAGTTTTTATGCAAAACCGACCAGCTCATTTGACCACAACCTTTGCAAGGGCCTTTTTGATACAGGTGCCAGATGCGTGCTGTTTGGGGTGGAATCCGGGTCTCAAAAGATACTTGATCTCATGAATAAGGGAACGACGGTTGAGACCATGGAACAGGTGCTAAGAAACTCCTCAAAGGCAGGGCTTA
>JALSQG010000137.1 GCA_026985565.1 Deltaproteobacteria bacterium | reverse complement strand
ACTGCAACGAAAATGGAAGAATCACCGAGGCCAAAGGCTATCTCGACCGCCTCTTTAACCCTCTTATCAGAAAGGCAACTAAGAGAAAGCCTGTCTGTCACCACATGGATCCTTTCCGCCGCTGATGAATTAAAAGGTTCACACGCATCAATAAGCTTACCGTCCAAGAAAAAACGGCTATAGCCTTCTTTTAAAAGCCCCTTTAACCCCTCCTCATCCGTTCTGACACATACGAAGGCCTTCTTTTTTCCCATTTTGGAGCAGTGGACGAGATATCCCAACACATCCTTCCATCCCGATACCCTTACAGGAACTCCACATCTTGGGCAAAGGGAGGTGGCATTTCTGTGATAGAGCATGCGCGCTGAAAAACTTATCTCAGAAAGGGTTGCAACGGTGGAACGGGAATTTTTAACAGGATTTGTCTGACCTACACTTATTGCAGCAGGCAGATTTTCCACCTTTTTAACGCGCGCCCGTGGAAGCCTTTCAAGAAACTGTCTTGCATAGGGCGAAAAGGTCTCTATAAAACGATTTTGTGCCTCTGAATATATAGTATCAAAGACAAGGGAGGATTTTCCAGAGCCAGAAGGCCCGGAAAAGGCGCAGATGCTTCCAGGATCTATATCAAGATCCACTGATTTGAGGTTATGTTGGCTTGCACCCCTTACAATGAGTTTCTTCATGGCAACCAGAAAAAGATAAGACACAAAAGCGTTTTCTCAACCGGTTTGGTTTGGAAAAACCTCAAGGGTTGTTTCAAATTCAGCTCTTTGGAATCACCAATAACCAAAGGGCCACTTAATCATAAAAGGACTTGGTCATGATGAGTTGGCCATCTGCTGTCAAGTGGATTATGATAAAAAAATTTACATGGTGACAACAATGAAGATTTTCATAGCTGGTACAGATACAGATGTTGGAAAGACCCATGTCACAGCGGCCCTATGTGCCCTCTTGCTCCAAAAAGGGTTGCATGTTGGGGTGATTAAATGGATAAGTACCGGTGCGAAGGGAAAAAGTGCAGATATAGACTGTGTAATCAGGTGGGCAGAACGGGCCACAATGTGTAGGGGCTCAAAGCTTTCTGTTTCATGCCCCTGTTGCCTTGAGTTTCCAGCCTCCCCTCATCTTTCTGCCGCCATTGAAAAAAAAGACATCAATGTTCATGAGATAATCGAAAGGACCAAGCAGTTAGAACACCAGTGTGACGTAGTCCTGGTGGAAGGTGTAGGCGGGCTAATGGTTCCCATTAACCAAGAAACCCTTCTCATTGATCTTATGAAAGAGGTGAACTATCCGGTTGTTCTTGTTGCGCGAACAGGTCTTGGCACCATAAACCACACGCTTCTTTCTGCCGAGGCCATTTCTGCAAGGGACCTTGAGCTTAAGGCAATCGTGATGAACGAGATCGGTTTTCAAGGCAAAAGGGACGAAACCCACAAGACCATAGTGGCAGACAACCTCGCAATAGTTGGGACTCTTTCAAAAACCAGAGTGTATGGGCCAATCCCTTATGGGGAGGATATTTTGTCTGACAAGGTGCAAGGTATTCTGGCACCTCTCGTTAACGTGCTTGAGGAAGGGACTTCATGAAGGGGCATCTAAGCATTGTTGGAATTGGGCCGTCTGGAGTGAAATGGATGTGCCCCCCTGCAACCACAGCCATCAAAAACGCCCAGGTGGTTTGTGGATACAGGACCTACATTGACCTTATCAAGGGTATCCTGGATGGGAAGCAGGAAATCATCCAGACGGGTATGACCAAGGAGAAAGAGCGTTGCAAAAAGGCCATAGAACAAGCCCTTTCCGGCAAAAAGGTTGCCCTCATATGCAGCGGAGACCCTGGAATATATGCCCTTTCTGGCCTTGTCTTTGAAATCCTTAAAAAGATGGGTGTATCTTCAGAAAGGCTAAAAGTAGAAGTGATTCCTGGCATTCCTGCACTGAGCGCATGCTCGTCACTTCTTGGCGCACCCCTTGTCCATGATTTTTCAGTAATAAGCCTTAGCGATCTTCTGACTCCCTGGCAGGAGATAGAAAAAAGGATAGAGGCGGCAGCCGCGGCAGACTTCGTCATTGTGTTCTACAACCCCATGAGCAAAAAACGAAGAAGACATCTTCCAAGGGCCCTTGAACTGGTGGCTTGCCGTAGAGAAGGCACTACTCCTGTTGGGATCGTTACAAGGGCCATGAGAGACGGACAGGAAGTGCATGTTACCACCCTTTCAAAGATTACCGAACGAGGTCCAGAAAGATGGAATATTGGCATGCAATCGCTTCTTATTGTTGGCAATTCTAAAAGCTTTGTTTGGGATGGAAAAATAATTACACCAAGGGGCTATGAAGTCTAATCATCTATTTGCGCACATCCTGTTTATCCTTTTAATGTTTTCCCTGTCTTTAGGCCAAATGGAAACACTTGCCGAAACGCTCATAGACTCACCTCAAAATACCGTTGGAAAGGCCGAGCAGTGTACAGATGGCACATCTGTTACCCTTTCGGGGGCTTATTCCCCGTACAGTGTGCATCTTATAAAGGCAGAGGCATCCGGGCATATCGTCAGGATAAATGCCAGAGAGGGGCAGATACTTCCTGCAAACGTACCCATCATGGAAATAGACTCTTCTGCCCTTGAAAAGGAACTCGGGAGCCTGAAACAGGTCCTTCATGCCCTCATCCTGGAGGAAACCATCCTCAAAAAGAACCTTGAACTTACAAAAAGAAAGTATGCCAGGTACCTAAAACTCAAAAAAGCAGGACACATAGAAGAACAAAGCCTCGAGGATATGGAGTCTGTGGTAAACAACGCCCAGATGGCAATTGTTGAAAACAGACAAAAACAGGCAGAGACCAGGCGATCTATTGCAGAAATCACCGACAGGATAAAAAAATCAAGGCCCTCCTTTGCCATTCCACTTTACGTTTCGCAAAACTTTAAGGAACTTTATGAAACAGTGGTTCCAGGAGAGAACCTGTCAAGGCTTCTTGATGTCTCAAAGGCAAAGATACACCTTGTCTTTTCCCTTTCGTGTTTCAAGAAAATCGAACACAGGCTTAAAAAGGGCAAGCCAATATCCTTTTCCATAATACTTGCCGACAAGCAAACTATCAGGGCCAAGGGACATGTGGAAAAGTTAAAGGTCGATCCCGACAACCACTACCTTTACAGCTACGGATTCGACCTGGTGTTTCCTCCCATAAAGGACCTTGTATGGGGGCAAGTGGTTCAGGTGAAACTGGAGCTTTAAGGACGATTCATGGCAGATTCGTCAACAACCCAAAGGGGGATACCCGCTTTTCTCGTTGCCTTTTTCGTACACCGGCGCCCCCTTGCCCACACGCTTACTTTTCTTTTTGTGCTTACAGGGATAATCTCCTACTTTCAGCTTCCCCAGGAGCTTTTTCCCCCTATTCCCACAAACAAGATAGAGGTCTCCGCATACTATCAGGGCACGTCAGCAAACACCTTTGATGACATAGTCACAAGCAGGATAGAAGACGAGGTGCAAAATATCGAGGGGGTCAAGCTTGTAGAGTCTGTGACAAGGGAAGGCTCATGCCTCATAACCATAACCCTCGACGACTCAACCCCTGTGGAAGATACCCTGTTTAAGGTCAGGGACGCCATAGACAGGGTAAAATCCGATTTCCCAGAAGACATGGACGACCCCACAGTTGTGCGAAAGATAGAGAAATATCCACTGCTCACCCTTTCAATAAGCGGAGCACCAGAAGACATTCTCCAAGACGTTGCCGAAGATATACGAAAGGAAATAGAAAAAATCCCGGATATCTCAAAGGCAACCATAAACGGTAAGGCAAAAAGGGAAGTGCACATATTCCTTAAAAACGACATCTTGGAGGCCCTTGGAATAACGCCCATGCAGATAAAGGAACTTATCAGGTCATGGGTTAACAACAGCCCCCTTGGTGAGATCAAGGAGAAGGGCAACCACATTTTCATAACTACGCCAGGAGGGCGTCCAAAACCTTCCTTTTGGAATTCCATAATCCTTCATACAGGTGGCAAAAAACTTTATCTTTCACGTATTGCAGACATAAAAATAGAGCTTTCGGAAGTTAAGAGCCTTTCTCACTTCAATGGCAAAAGGAACATTTCCCTTACCATTTTCAAGACCGCAAAGGGTTCATCCATCTTTCTTTCAAACAAGATAAGAAGGATGTTAAAGAAATGGAAAAAACAGTACAGAGGGCTTGATTTTTCTGTTTACAGTGACCTTTCCATCTATATCAGAAACAGGCTGAACACGGTAAAATCATCTGCAGTGGTGGGACTCATCCTCGTAACCCTCTCCCTATACTTATTCCTTAACATCAGGGTCTCCATCACGGTTCTTCTTGGCATACCAACGGCCTTTCTCATCTCCTTTGTGTATCTTTATTACAGGGGCGAGACCATTAACATGCTCTCCCTTTTCTCTTTTCTCATGGCCCTTGGAATGGTTGTTGATGATGCCATTGTCATTGGAGAAAACATCTATAGGAAGATGGAACTTGGCCTTTCCCACACCGAGGCGGCAATCCAAGGAACGGCAGAGGTCTTCTGGCCAGTATGTGCAGCCACCTTCACCACGGTTGCCGCCTTCATTCCCTTGCTTATAGTGGGTGGAGATATAGGAAAGTTTCTAAAGATAATTCCTGTATTCGTGAGCACTGCACTTCTTGCATCTTTGGTGGAGTCTCTTTTCATACTACCAGTACATGCTGTTGAGCTTTATCGAACAGGTATTGGAAAAAGCCCTTTTTCAAACTGGGAGCCGCTTAGAAGGGCCTATTCGAGGCTTCTTGGAGTGCTAATAGATCATAAGGCAAAAACCATCTCGTGTGCTGTTTGCCTCTTCATCCTGACCATTTTGGCCATGAAGCTTTTTTTAACCTTTACCCTGCTTCCCCAGTTCGATGCAGACCAGATCTATATCCGGGGAAAACTTGCTTCAAAATACGGCATTGAGGAGACAGAAAGGGTGGTCTCAATAATTGAGAAACGGGTAAAGGAGTGTCTGCCTCCAAAGGATCTGGATTCAATTGCCACCCACATAGGAACCTCTTTCAATGACAAGATGGAGTTTGATATCGGAGAGGACCTTTTCCAGATATTTGTAAATCTGAAGAAACCAGCACCACAAAACTTTTTGGAAAGATTTGTGTACCCGGTCATCATGTTTGGTACTTACACCTTTGGCACAAGAAGGCATACCGCCATGGAGCTCGTAAAGGTTATAGAAAAGCATCTTAAAGACATCCACATACAGCGTCTTACCGTTACCAAGCCAAAGGCAGGGATTGTAAGGGCAGACGTGGAGGTATCTTTTTCCTGCCCGATTAAAGACAAGGCAAAAGCCATAGAGAAGATGGTTCTGTCCGCCCACATGCTTGAACGAGCCCTTGCAGACATGGAGGGCGTGGAAAACATTGCTGACAACTACGACCCAGGAAAGATAGAGCTTGAACTCCATTTAAACAAGAGGGGCAGGGAGCTTGGATTTTCAGAGGCATCCCTGGCCTCTTCTCTCATCCCATACTATTTGAACATCAAAACAGCAAGAATCATGAAGGATGTGAGCAGAGACGTGGTTGTAAGAACCTATCTGCAAAACAGAAAGGAGCTTAGAAAATTTCTTGCTCTTAGACTTGCCGTGCCTGGAAGTTCAAGGCTCGTTTACCTAACGGATATCTGTAACATAGTGCCAAAAAGAGGGCTTAGTCGCATCTGGAAAGAAAACGGCATTCGTCAGATTACTGTTACCGCATCCATAGACAAAAAGGTGACCACAAGCCGCCAAATTATGCAGAGACTTGCGCCCATGTTTGAGAAAATACGGTCACTCGGGGTCAAAATCGAGATCAAGGGAGAGAAAAAGGTGGCTGACAGGACCCTGAGGGATCTCATGCTGGCAGGTGTCGTTGCCATACTCGGAATCCTCATAATTTTGCTGCTGCAGTTCAACTCCTTCGGCGATGCCTTCATAGTGCTTTGCTCAGTGCCCTTTGCCTTTGTTGGCGTAATCCTTGGACATCTTATCATGGGCATTCATCTTTCCATCACATCTCTTTTGGGCTTTGTCGGACTTTGTGGGGTTGCAGTCAACGATGCCATCATCATGGTGGATTTTCTAAAAAGGCATCTCAAGGACCGTCCTGAGCGGGATTTTTTCCTGAAGGCGGCAGCCATAAGACTAAGACCCATAATCCTTACATCTGTAACCACCATCCTTAGCCTTACACCGCTTATATTCTTTGCAACCGGCCAGGCCATGATCCTGTCCCCCATGGCGGTCTCCTTTGGTTACGGTCTCCTTGCTGCAACCTTTGCAAACCTTTTTCTTGTGCCAACCCTATATTGCCTTGTCCATAGGGTGAAATTTAACCAATGAGCCCATCTTTTTCTATCAACAAGGCCCTTAATGCCAAATTTCTCCCAGCCACAAGGGAAGAGATGGAGAGTCTTGGCTGGGACAGGCCAGACATTGTGCTTGTAACAGGGGACGCATATGTGGATCATCCATCTTTTGGAATCGCACTTATTGGAAGGTGGCTTGAGGCACACGGCTACAGGGTTGCGATATTGGCTCAACCCCGCCATCATGACGAAAGGGATTTCAAGCGTTTTGGAAGACCAAGGCTATTTTTTGGCATCTCTTCTGGAAACCTTGATTCCATAGTTTCCAACTATACATCCAATGCCAGAATACGAACCAGAGACGCGTACAGCCCCTTTGGTGACCCTTACTTCAAGGGCCCCAAAACTAAAGCAAACAGACGAAGGCCAGACAGGGCAGTCATCGTGTATTCAAACCTTGCAAGGCGTGCCTATCCTGGTGTTCCAATAGTCCTTGGAGGCATTGAGGCATCTCTTCGCCGTTTCATACATTTTGATTTCCAGCAGGAAAAACTAAGAAGCTCCATACTCACCGATTCAAAGGCGGACATCCTCGTATATGGCATGGGAGAGCGTGCCTCACTTCAAATAGCAAAACGCATTGAAAAGGGCTTGGATCTAAAAGGCATCAAGGGCACTTGCACGAAAGTAAACCCGAAAGCCTTGGCTTTGATAGACACTTCCCATCGGATCCTTCCGTCTTGGGAAAAAATCCAGTCTGATATAAGGCTTTTTCTCGATGCAGAACTCATGGTGGATGAAATTGCAAGAAGTGGAGAGGACGTTTCCCTTTTGCAGGAACAAAAAGGTGGCATCATGGTCTTTCAAAATCCACCTGCCGCACCCCTTTCTGCTAAAGAGATGGACAGCCTCTATGGGCTTTACTTCAGCCGCCTGCCTCATCCCCTATCAGGCAAGGTGCCTGCGTGGGAAATGATAAAGGATTCCATAACGGTAGTAAGGGGCTGCTCAGGTAACTGCTCCTTCTGTGCCATTTCGAGACACCAGGGGCCGGTTGTCACATCGCGGAGCAAGAAATCTGTCATGGAAGAGGTGGAGCGGCTTTCAAATTCTTCGTTTTTTAAGGGCACCATAACAGACCTTGGAGGCCCTACGGCAAATCTCTATGGAGTAACCTGCAAGATTTCTTACCGCTGCAAGAAAAGAGACTGCCTCTTTCCAAAGGTGTGCAAAAACCTTGAGCTTGATGAAGATTGCATGCGCACCCTTTTAAAAAAGGTACAATCACACTCAAGGGTCAGGAAGGTATTCATCTCTTCAGGTCTTAGAATGGAGCTTCTTCTTAAAACCCCTCGACTTTTTGAGGACATACTCAAAAGGCACACGCCAGGCGCCTTAAAGATAGCACCTGAGCATACAGAGGAAGAGGTTCTTATGCTTATGCACAAGCCGGGTGCCTTGGTGCTTGAAAGATTTCTTTCAAAGGCCCGAAGTATCCTTAACCAAGGTGGGAAGAAAGAAAACATCACGGCCTACTTCATGACCTCCCATCCTGGCTGCACCCTTTCCCACATGGAGGCAATGAGACGAAAGCTAAAAAGGCTTGGCTTACCAGTAAGGCAGTTTCAGGATTTTACTCCAACACCAGGCACCATCTCTACGGCGATGTATGTTACAGGGCTTGACAGATACAACAAGCAGCCAATCTTTGTTGCAAAACGGAGAAAGGATAGAATGGCCCAGAGAAAAATCCTTGAATCCCTTATGAAGAAAATGGGCCAAGGAAGAAGCGATGTTCAAGGATAGTGTAAGAATAGGAAAGTTAAGAATCAGCCCTCCACTTTTTCTTGCGCCCATGGCAGGGCTTACCCACAGTGCCCTAAGGCAGTTACTTCTTGATTTTGGAGGAGTTGGCCTTTTATCTACCGAGATGCTTTCTGCCTCGAGTCTTCCCCATGAAAATCCTCAAGTATCTCCATATCTTTTGAGAACAGAAAGGGAAAGGCCCATAAGCTATCAACTTCTTATTCACTCCATTGAACATGCAGACAGGGCAATTGAAAAGGTTACTGGTCTGGGCGCAGACGCAATTGATATAAACCTTGGTTGCAGCGCCCCAAAGGTGGTGAAAAAAGGGGGAGGTCTGGGGCTTTGCCAGGATGAAAAAAGGCTAAAAGAGATCGTCTCATACATTAGAAAGCGCACTCAAACGCCTCTTACGGCAAAGATACGGCTTGGCCCAGGGCCTGATGTTGAGCCCCTCTTAAGAAGATGCCAGCTGCTTCAGGACCTTGGTATTGATGCCATCTACGTTCATGCAAGATTTGACAAGGAGCCGTTTGCGCGCCCTGCCAGGTGGAATCTTGCAGCATGTGCCAAAAGGGTCCTTTCCATCCCATTTATTTTAAACGGCGGAATCTTCACCTTGGAGGATGCAAAAAAATGTTTTGAAATTACAGGGGCAGACGGACTCATGATTGGTCGAGGAGCAGCAGTAAGGCCCTGGCTTTTCCGGGACATCGAAAATGGACTCTTTCATGACAAAGAGGAGGCTTGCTCACTGCCAGATTTGGAAAGGGTGTGGCTTGGCTTTTTTGGATACCTTCAAAAACTTTTTCCCACGGAAAGACAGCTTGGAAGGCTAAAGGAGTTTACCCATTATTTTAGTCAAAATTTCGCCTTTGGTAATAGATTGGCCATGTCGGTTCAAAGATCAAAGACCATGGATGAGGCAAAAGTGCGGGCCCTT
>JALSQG010000136.1 GCA_026985565.1 Deltaproteobacteria bacterium | reverse complement strand
TGAATAACTCAAAGCTCTTCGAACAGCTTAAGAATGGTCCTTGGCTCAAACTCAAGGGCCTTTGTGGCAGGATATATCCCTGCTCCAATACCAGTTAAACAAGACAGAAATACAGAGATCATAACTGTCTTTATTGCAAGATATAAGGGCCATGCAGCCAGCAACTGTACCACAAGTGCCACGGTTAGTGAGAAGATGACACCAAGAAAAGAACCTGCCATGCTTAGTATCATGGATTCAGCAAGGAACTGAAGGAAAATGTCTTTTTTTGTGGCTCCGGTCACCCTTTTTACAGCAATCTCAAGAAGCCTTTCATAAATGGAAAGGGCCATGACAGCAAGTATCCCGAGGGTGCCCACACAAAAGGCCACAAAGGCGACGATACGGCTTAAGACAGAGAAAAGACGCAGGGTCTTTGAGGCCGTTCCCTGTACCTCTTGATACGTATTTAGGGTAAAATCCCTTTTGCCATGCCTTGTTTCAAGAAGCTTTCCAATATCTTTAATGGCTGCTTTCAGCTCATTGCCTGATCGTGCCTCAATTACAGCGCCATCGAGGAAATCCACGTTTTCAATTACGGTCATCTCCGTTGAAAGGGGCACAAAAAGGGTTTCATCAAAATCCTCGTTACTGAAACTTCCCCTTTTTTTCAGTACTCCTACCACTCGGAAGGTAACAGAGCCTATGTTTAGATCCTTTCCTATTGCATCGTATATCTTTGGGAAAAAGGTTGCTGCTGTTTTGGCACCAAGGACCACCACCTTTTTTTTGTGAAGAAGGTCGTCTCTAACGAGCACTCGCCCTGCTTCTACCTCATAGTCAAGGAGATTGAAATAGCTTTGCTCAACCCCGCTTACCACCAAATTGGACTCTGTGACGCTGTTTCTTACGGAAAGGGCCTTCTTCTTCAGCCCACTTGCCGCCCGGACAAAGGGTATGAGTCTTCTTATGGCCTCAACGTCTCCCATTTTGAGGGTCGTATATCTGGAAAACTGGATCCTCCTTTGACCTATTGCCTTTACCTCTCCTGGCACCACCATGACGAGCAAAGAGCCAAGCCTGCCAAGCTCAAGCTCCACCTTTTTCTTCATGGCCCCACTGATGCTGTCCATGAGAACCAAAGAGGTTGCACCCATTGCTATGCCGAAAATGGCAATAAGGGTTCGCCTCCTGTCAACCCTGAAATATGCCACAAGCTGCCTTAAGGCGACTATCATAACCGTGACCTCAAGGCCCTAACTGGCTCTAACTTGGCAGCCTTTCTGGCTGGAAAAGCAGCAGAAAGAAGACCTGTGGCAACTGAAAAAAAGATTGCAGCAATGAAGGACACCCTGGGGTAAACAATTGGAATATTAAGCAAGGGCATAAGGAACCTTATTCCAGTTAGACCTATTATAGTACCAAGGAGCCCCCCAAAAGTGGAAACAACCACTGCCTCTGAAAGAAACTGGATGACGATGTGAAGACTTGTGGCCCCGAGGGCCCGCCTTATTCCAATCTCCCAAGCACGCACCTTAACATTTATGGAAAATATGTTTGACATGACAAAACCGCTGATGAAAAGTGCCACCAAGCTCACCAGTCCAAGGTATATTGACAGGGTTATGTTGAAGATGTTCAGAAACTTTCTTATGGTTTCCGGCGTGATAACTGCATAGTCTTCGGGCGAATGCCTGGTGGCAAGAGCCCCTTTCACCTGCTCCACAATGAAGCCATATGGAATTTGTGGATCCACCTTGAGCTTCATTGCGAAAAACCGCCTGTACTCAGGTTCGATGAACTTACGGTAGGCACCTATTGGTAGGATGGCCCTGTTGTCAAGGCTCCTTCCGCTTGGAAGCCTTCCCTTTTTGGCAAAGAGTCCTACTACCCTGAAATTTGTCTTTGAAATCCGTATGGTCTTTCCGAGAGGGTCCTGGTTGCCAAAAAGATCCTTGGCAAGCTCTCTTCCTATAATGCATATCTTTGTCCCGTGGCTGTATTCACCTTTTGTAAACGGACGACCCCTGTCTATCCGATAGTCGAACACTGTCAGAAAATCCTTCATGGCACCAACCGCATAGGCCTTGACACTGTTTTTCGGGCCTGCCATGTCCACCTTTTTTAACAACATGTAGGCGCAACCCCTTACTCCAACCACCTTCCTTAC
>JALSQG010000135.1 GCA_026985565.1 Deltaproteobacteria bacterium | reverse complement strand
GCCCAAGGTAGGTATTTTTCAAATATCTCGGGTGCCTTGCCAGGCGGAATAAATTTTTCAAGCCTTGGGGCCTCTGCCTTTTCAAGAAACATCCTGAATCCTTCAAGCTCGGTCATGATCTTGGCCCCTTTCATGGTGGGGGCCTTCATTAGCCTGTAGAAGAAGAGATTGATAAAGATGATAAGATAAAAGAGGAATAGGGAGAAGGGTCCAACAAGAGCGGTATAGGCAAGGCCTCCTAATACCATTCCGGCAGAAAACACAAGGGCCATGACCATGCCTGAAAGTGCCGCAATTTTCTGTCTAAACGGCACGTGGAAAAAGCCAGACAGGCCTTGAAAGCCTTTTTTAAGAAGAAACAGAGAAAAAATTGACCATACTGTTAGCCAAAAGGTGATGAAAATGGCAGGTGGAATCTCTTGTGCACCTAAAGCAAGAGCGGCCATGGCGCATAAACTTAGCAAAAGGCCTGGAATGAGATAAAGGCTGTTTGTCTTAAAGTATGTCTGCTCATATTGAAGTTTGAGTGCGTTTTTTAGCCTTTTTATGGCAGAGTCTATGGTGCTCTTGTTTGCTTGCGTCAGGCTTATGACTCTTTTTATTCCAAGAAGGATTCCAAGCACCCCTCGTTCCTCATCAGATAGCACTTCCTTTGGCGCAAGATCGGTCCTTTGCACTTCATAGGAGCTGCCTCTTGCCTTTAGGGCAATCACCCCTTTTACCGCCAGGTTTACAAGGGTTGTGGCAAAGGTCTTGTCATCATAGCCCATTCGTTTTATGAACCTAGCCGCAGCAGGCCCAACTCCCTTGGGAGGCTCAAAACTTGGCACAATTGGGCCAAGATCCGGGTCTTTGCCCACTTTCATCCAGGCAAATCCGTAATATGCAACACAAACCAATATAAGCCCTACTGCTGAAAGAATGCTAAGGTTATCCTTTAAGAAAAACAGGATTTTTTCATAAAATGACGGTTCAACCACGATGCCCTTTGGCCAAGCAGCGGCAATGGTAAAGCCCTGGCCTGGGTAAAGGGGTTTTGTGGTCTCAAAGCTGATACTTTTTTCGGTCATGTCCGTCATTTTGGCCATGGTGGCACGTTGCCCTTTTTTCCCAGTGTAGGTGGCATACTTAAGGAACCTGGCCCTTGTTGGAAGTAGTACTGTGGCTTTGGCCTTTATGATTGGAAAGGCCCACTCATTCCCTGTTACATTCCAGTAGATTTCGTCAAAGTCCTTGAAGTAACGGACCATTCGGGACATTCCATAAGTGATGGAAAAGGTGTGTAGCCCTTGGGAGATGAGCCTGTTTTTTGAGCCAATGTATATGCGGATCCTGCTGCCATTTCCTTTGGTATGAAAAGGAGCCCGGGCCCCGTCAATTTGTACGTCAACGATACGGAATGTTGGTTTGAAGGAAAGCCAAAAGCCTTCTCTATACCTTATGGGAATATCTCGGTATATGCCATGTCTTATTCTATTGCCAAGACAGTTTGCAGTGATAGTCTCTGTAACCAGTACGGAACCAGAAGGCTCAACCTGGATAGTGCTTTGAAAGTTTGTGATCTGTTCGGCCCCTTGGGCCTTACAAAGATCCATTGAAAATGCACAGAAAAGAAAAAATATGACAAGGCCAATTAAAAAGGAGCGCATTTCCTTTCTCAACTGCCAAAGTCCACCTTTGGAACTTTTCTTTCCCTCGGGTCTGTAAGCTCGAAGAAATCCTTTTTCTTGAACTGGAACAAAGAGGCAACGATCAGGTTTGGAAATACCTCTATGGCAGTATTAAAATCCCTGACTGTGGCATTGTAGTAACGCCTTGCCTTTTGAATCTGGTCTTCGATTTCTGCAAGTTGTCTTTGAAGGTCCTGAAAGTTTTCGTTGGCCTTCAGCACAGGGTAGTTTTCAGCAATGGCAAAGAGGCTTCTAAGACTCGCAGTTAGCATGGACTCGCCCTGGCCCCTTTCCGCAACACTTCCTGCTGAAAGGGCCTTTGCCCTGGCCTCGGTCACTTCCCTGAAAACGTCCTTTTCATGGCGCATGTAACCCTTTACGGTTTCAAGCAGGTTAGGGATAAGGTTCGCCCGTCTTTTAAGCTGAACGTCAATGCCACTCCAGCCCTCCATGCAAAGGTTTCTAAGCTTTATCAGACGGTTGTAGATTATAACCAACCATACGGCGACAACGGAAATGATGACAAGTAATGTAAGCAGGACTTTCATGACGCCCCCTCTTTTATTATCGTTTTCGGCCCCTTGTGGGGCAATCTGAAAGGTTTTTTCAAGCGGGTCTGATTTCTATGCCATGTTTTTTCAGGTATTCTTTTACCTCGCCAATTGAGACCTCGTTTCTGTGAAAGATTCCTGCTGCAAGGGCTGCTTCCACACCGGTTTTTTCAAAGACTTCGAGAAAGTGTTCGGGGCTTCCTGCACCGCTTGATGCAATAACCGGTATTGATACGGCCTCCTTGACACTCCTAATAAGTTCGATGTCAAATCCCTTGTTCGTGCCGTCCCTATCTATACAGTTTAGGAGTATCTCTCCAGCGCCAAGCTCTTCACAAACCTTGGCAAGGGTGACTGCATCCACGTCTCTGCCTTCCCTTCCGCCCTTTATGGTGCACTGGTACCAGCAGTACCTTTCCCCATTTGGACCAGGTATTTCGGTTTCTATCACATGGTGATGCACCTCATCTGGACTTTTGCAGTAGATACGTCTTGGGTCTATGGAGATGACAACTGCCTGGTTTCCATAAACCATGGAGATGAGCTCTATGGCACTTTCTCCAGTGGCCTTTCCGGTTTTAAGGTACTCTTCCACAATAAGAACGGCATCACTGCCAATGGAGACCTTGTCTGCGCCTGATCGAAAGTACTCTGCAGCCACCTGCAAGGCAGAGTAAAAGTGGCCGTCCCTGTCTGTGTAGTCCCTGATTCCGCCACCTATTGTAAGGGGAACAAAGACCTGCTTTGACGTACGTTTTAGAACCTCGAGCATTGGCATGTCTTTTAGGGGGAAGTCCCTGAATGCGGTAATATTTAAAAAAGTGATCTCATCTGCCCCTTCCTTGTAGTAGCGGGCGGCAAGTTCAACAGGCTTTCCAAGGTTGCGAACCTGGCCCTTTTCCCTTACGTCATACTGATCCCCTTTGGTAACCACCAAGTCCCCCTGATCGTTAGATCTTACGTCAAGGCATGCAATGATCCTTTTGGCAAGCCTGGTCTTTTCAGGCCTTATCTCAGGGATGGAATCTGTTTGGCCACCCTTTATGAAATTTTCAAGTATCTGTAGCCCTTTTACACCGCTTTTTTCCGGATGAAACTGGGTTGCTATGCATCTTCCTTTCTGGATGCTGCTTGTAAATCGGTGGCCATAGTCTGTCTCAGTAAGGATAACATCCCGATCCTCAGGGGCCACAAAGTACGAGTGTACGAAGTAGAATTTTTCATCTCCTTTTATTCCATCAAAGATGAAGGAAGGTTTTTTGAAGATAAGACCGTTCCATCCTATATGGGGAACTGCAAGCTCACCCTGAAACCTTTTCACCTTTCCTTTAAGTATCCCAAGCCCTCTAACCCCTGGGGCCTCCTCACTCTCTTCAAAAAGGGCCTGAAGGCCTAAACAGATACCCAAAAAGGGCCGGTCTTCTTTGATGTATTGACACAAGGGTTTTATGAGTCCTTTTCCATCCAGGATATTCATCATGCTCCTGAAGTTTCCAACTCCTGGAAAAACAAGGCTTTTGGCAGAAAGGATGTCTTCAGGACCTTTGACCATTTTTACAGATGCCCCAAGGCTTTCAAGCCCGTTTACGACACTTCTAACGTTTCCAGCACCATAATCCAAAAGGGTTATCATCTCTTATCCTCTTTCCACATCTGTTATTTTGCAAAGGAAGGATACAATGGGAGATGATAAAAATAAAGAAGCCTTATTTATGCAGTGTCGCCTTTTTTGAAGGAGGTTTTGAACGAACAGGACATGCAAAAGCCTAAAGGGCCCGAGCCCCTTCAGGGGGCAAGGGAGTTTACCTGCTACATTCCTTCATGACCTTCATCAGCTTCATCAGAATTTAGGTGGCAAAAACGTGGAATTTTTTCTAAAATCCTCCGGTCACTAACGTTAATTTTTAATCTTCTTTTATCAAATGAAACAATAAGAGGATTTTTAAAAAGGAGACAGATATCTTGTGCAAGCACAACGAACTAAATGGTGAAAGACATGTGAATGAGTTCATTCAGCTGATGCACGTGCTTAAGAGGCTTAGGGCACCAGACGGCTGCCCCTGGGACAGGGAGCAGACACCAGATACCATCAAGAAATACATGATAGAAGAGGCCTACGAGTTATACGAAGCCATTGAAAATGAAGATCCTGAAGAGGTGAAGGAGGAGCTCGGAGACCTGTTTTTTCTCCTTCTTTTCCTATCGGACCTATATGAGGAGAAGGGCGCCTTTTCATTAGCTGATGCCCTAAGTGCAATAAGGGAGAAGATGATTAGGCGCCATCCGCACATCTTTGGCCAAGTGAAGGTGAAAGATTCAAAAGACGTTGTTGCAAACTGGCAGGCCATTAAGGGAAAGGAGCAGCAGAAAAAGGGAAAGAAAAAGAGCAGTTTGGGGAATCTGCCCCTTGCCCTTCCGGCCCTTCAAAGGGCCTTCAGGCTTGGAGAAAGGGCATCACGAGTAGGATTTGACTGGGATGAGCCTTCTCGGGTTTTGGACAAGCTAAGGGAAGAGATCAAGGAGTTAGAGTGTGCGCTAAAAAATGGAAGAAGCAGGGAAGTGGAAGAGGAGCTTGGAGACGTACTCTTTACCGTTTCCAATCTTTGTCGAAAGCTTGACTACAATCCGGAAGAGGTGCTCAAAAAGGCCTTAAAGAAGTTTGTGGAGCGCTTTCAGAAGATGGAGGAAAGGATAAACAGGGAGGGAAAGGAGATGGCAAATCTTGGAATCCATGAGCTTGAATCCTATTGGCAGGAGGTCAAGTAGCAGTTGTCCGTCTTTCCCAAAAAATATGGAGTAATAGTGGTTGGTGCAGGCCATGCAGGATGTGAGGCCGCCCTTGCCTCAGCGCGTCTTGGAGTCTCAACGTGTCTTCTCACCATAAATCTTGACTGTATTGGTGCCATGAGCTGCAATCCTGCCATTGGAGGGCTTGCAAAGGGGCATCTTGTCTGCGAGATAGACGCCCTTGGAGGCGAGATGGCAAGGAACACCGATGCCACAGGCATACAGTTTAGAAGGCTCAACATGTCCAAGGGGCCGGCTGTCAGGGCAAGGCGTGCCCAGTCAGACAGGCTTCTCTACAGGCTTCGCATGAAAGAGGTGATAGAGGGGCAGCCAAATCTGGACGTGGTCCAGGCAATGGTTGCAAGGCTCCTTGTAAAAGATGGCAGGGTTTATGGCATTGAGACCACCATTGGCCAGGAGATTCATGGCAAGAAGGTTGTGGTGACAACTGGTACATTCTTGCGTGGGCTTATACACATTGGGCTTAAAAATTTTCCAGCAGGACGCTTGGGAGATCCGCCTTCTAACAAGCTTTCACGCTCCCTGAAGGAGCTTGGCTTTGATATGGGAAGGCTGAAGACGGGAACCACTCCGCGTCTTCATGGACAAAGCATAGACTACAGTAACCTTGAGCGCCAGGATGGGGATTCGCCTCCTCCATATTTTTCCATCATGACTGACAGGATAGAACTTCCCCAGCGGCCATGTTTTATCACATATACAAACGAAAGGACCCATGAAATAATACTTAAAGGCCTTGAGCGTTCACCCCTTTTTACTGGAGTGATCAAGGGGGTGGGGGCAAGGTACTGCCCATCCATAGAGGACAAGGTCTTTAGATTTAAAGACAGGCCGCGCCATCAGATTTTTCTTGAGCCAGAAGGGCTAAAGACAGTGGAGGTATATCCAAACGGCATAGCAACCAGCCTTCCAATAGATGTGCAGATAGGTATGGTTCGTACAATAAAGGGCCTTGAAAATGTGAAGATACTAAGGCCAGGCTACGCCATAGAATACGACTACTGCGACCCCATACAACTAAGGCCAAGCCTTGAAACAAGGCTTATTCGCGGACTTTACTTTGCAGGGCAGATAAATGGCACATCAGGTTATGAAGAGGCAGCAGCACAGGGGCTTATGGCAGGAATAAATGCAGCAAGGGCAGTAAAGGACGAGGAGCCGGTTATCTTAGACAGGAGCCAGGCCTACATAGGCGTGCTCATTGATGACCTTGTAACAAAGGGCACCAAGGAGCCTTACAGGATGTTCACATCCCGTGCAGAATACAGGCTTCTTCTAAGAGAAGACAATGCAGCACATAGGCTAACTCCCATAGGCAGACAGATAGGTCTTGTGGGAGACGAGCAGTGGGAAAGGTTTAAGAAGAAATCTTCCAGATTTAGTCAGTTTATGGACCTGCTTAAATCACAAAGGTTAAGCCCAAGCACCGAGATAAACAAGTGGCTTTCCTCAATTGGATCTGCTCCTCTTAAGCAAGGGACTACGGCTTCAGAGCTTCTTAAAAGGCCAGAGGTGGGTCTTGGGGACCTTTGCTCATTTCTTAACCTCCCTCTTCCTCCTTCTGACATTGCAGATCAGGTGGAGATAGAGGCAAAATATCAGGGTTACATCAAGAGACAGGAGGAAGACGTATTAAAGTTCAGGAAGTGGGAGGGGGTTCGTTTACCGGATTATCTTGATTTTTCCAAGATTCCAGGGCTATCCAAAGAGGCTGTGGAAAAGCTTTCAAAGGTGCGGCCAGAAAGCCTTGGAAGGGCATCGAGGATATCTGGTATCACGCCTGCTGCAATCACAGCCATCCAGATCTATCTGAAAAAGATGGAACCTTCTGATAATTAGGTCTTGTATTTGGAGATAAGATTTTTCCATTTGTAAGGTGGTTTGGAGGTGGCAGCAAGATTTTTCTTTACCTTAAGTGTGATGAAGCATAGTCTGTCAGATTAAAAATAAAAGGATGGGTCATGGCAGTAAACTTTCCATATCTTGACGTATCAAACTGTAACGCAAGTGTTCGTGTTGCTCAAAACGGTGGTCAGATCTTCGGGTTTGACAGGGTAGGGGAACCACCTGTTTTGTGGATAAGTCCTTCTGCAATCTATAAAAGCGGCGTTGCCTTAAGGGGTGGAATTCCTATATGCTGGCCCTGGTTTGGCCCGCATCCCAAAGATGAAAGCCTGCCTCAGCATGGATTTGCAAGGATAATGCCCTGGGAGCTTGAAGACTTTTACGAGTCAGATAAAGGGGTCACGGTGTCATCATTTAAACTCACAGACTCGAAACAGACCATGAATATGTGGCCCCATCGCTTTGAGCTAACCCTTCATGTCGAGGTCTCAAAGGCCCTAAAGATTCGTCTTGTCACCAAAAATAAAGACGAAAGGCCCTTTGAAATAACCCAGGCCCTTCACTCCTATTTCTTTGTTGGAGATATTGGTCAGGTGGAGATAGATGGCCTTGATGGCAAGGAGTATGTGGATGTCACCACTGGAAAAAGCCATGTGCAAAAAGGCCCATTAGTAATAGATGGCGAAACAGATAGGATCTACCGCCATAAGACGACATGCAGGCTCGTTGACAAAAGCATTGGCCGTACCATTACAGTTGAGCCAAAGGGCAGCGGTTCCACTGTGGTGTGGAATCCGTGGAAGGAAAAGGCTTGCAGTCTGCCTGACTTTCCTGATGATGGTTATAGAAACATGGTGTGCATTGAAGCAGCAAACAGCGGTGTCATGGACGACAAGGTGGTGGTTGATCCAGGACAGGAATATACTTTGGAAAAGAATATCTACCTTGATTCTATTTGAGGGGAGTTTGTAAGAAGGGGACTTATTAAGAAAAAAGCACTTCCAGATCCTTGGGGGTAAGATCCTTCAGGAGGTTTTTGCTGCCGCTTAGTATGGAGCCTACTATCTCGCGTTTCTTCTCCTGAAGGTCCAGCACCTTTTCCTCAACGCTATCCTTTGTTATCAGCCTGTAGGTGACAACTTTTTTTGTCTGTCCAATACGGTGGGTGCGGTCAATTGCCTGGACCTCAACTGCAGGGTTCCACCACGGGTCCACTATGAATACGTAGTCTGCAGCAGTCAGATTGAGACCAAATCCTCCTGCCTTAAGGCTTATTAGAAAGGCCCGAATGTTGTCATCTTCCTGGAAGTTTTTTACGCGTTCCTTGCGTTTTGCTTGAGGGGTTCTGCCATCCAGATATTCAAAGGTCATGTTACGTTTAATGAGCTCGTCTTTAATGAGTTTTAGCATCTTGGTGAACTGTGAAAAAATAAGTACCTTGTGACCGCTATCCATGGCCTCTGAAAGAAGCTCAAGGAGCTGCTCAAACTTGCCAGATGGACAATCTGTGGCTCCAAGAAGGGCAGGGTGATTGGCTGCCTGCCTAAGCCTGAGCAGCCCTTCCAGGACCTTCATCTTTGAACGATTCATGCCTTTTTTTTCAACTGCCTGCATGATGGATGAGCGGTAATGGTTGCGCATCTGGCTGTAAAGCTCCATCTGTTCCTTGGTCATGGTGCATCTTACAATGGTCTCCATCTTGTCAGGAAGCTCCTTTGCAACCTCCTCCTTGGTGCGTCTTAGGATAAAGGGTCTAACCAATCTCTTTAGATGGGATACGGCCTCCTTATCACCTTCTGATGCCGGCTTTGCATAGTTTGCCATGTAGCGGCTTTTAGATCCAAGGATTCCGGGGTTAAGAAACTCCATCTGAGACCAAAGCTCCCCAAGGTGGTTTTCAATGGGGGTTCCGGTAAGACAAAGTTTGTGTCTTGCCTTTAAGAGCCTGCAGGCCTTTGCTGTCATGGAATCTGGATTTTTTATGTACTGGCTTTCATCAAGTATGCAGTAGAAAAACTCATGGTCCAATAGTTGGCGTATGTCCCTTCTTACAATCCCGTAGGTGGTAAGAATGATGTCTGTTCCTTCAATGTTATCAAGAACCCTCTTCCTTTCAGAACCAACATAGGAAGAAATCTTGAGCTCTGGAGTAAATTTTTTTGCCTCGGCCTGCCAGTTAAAGACAAGGGATGTTGGGGCGACGATCAGGCTTAGGCCTTTGCGCCCATTTTGTCTAAGCCTATCAAGCCAGGCAAGGACCTGTACTGTTTTACCAAGGCCCATATCGTCTGCAAGGATCCCTCCAAAGCCAAGGTTTCTTAAAAAATCAAACCACCCCAAACCATCTT
>JALSQG010000134.1 GCA_026985565.1 Deltaproteobacteria bacterium | reverse complement strand
TCATCTGTTTGGATACTGGGATTGATGCCAGGCCGGATGCCAGGAGTTACAATAATAAAACTTTCGCCAAAGTCCTTTCTTAGGGCCTTTGCCTCTTTGGCTGAGGCCACTACACCGTCACAACCAAGCTCAACAGCCTTTTTTGCCCTTCGAAGAACAAGCTCCTCCACTGTGCCTGTAAGGCCCATTGCCCTAAGGTCTGATTCATCAAAGGATGTAAGGACAGTGACAGCAAGTATCTTGACCGGCCCCTTTGCTGCAACTGCCGCCTCTATGATGGGCTCGTTGCCATGAACAGTCGCAAAGGTAACGCCCCTGTCCCGCAACTGGGTTACAGCGTTTTGCACAGTCTCGGGAATGTCAAAAAATTTAAGATCAAGCATGACCTTATGGCCTTGCTCAAGGATTTCTTCAACAACTGGCCAACCGGCTGCAAGGAAAAGTTGAAGGCCCACCTTATAGAAATTGACATGGTCTCCCAAAAGATCCAACCACCTTCTTGCCGCATCAAAGGATGCCACATCAAGGGCAAAGATCAGCCTGTCTTTAACCGGAATATCTTTCATTTCAGCAGGTTCTCACTTTTCTTTTTTAGGGAAAGACTAACCCAAAAGCACATGCGTGTGAAGGAAGTAGAGACAAAGGCTTTCATGAGTGGTGCCCCCGGCACGATTCGAACGTGCGACACCAGGATTAGGAATCCTGTGCTCTATCCCCTGAGCTACGGGGGCCACGGCAGGAATTTGGCTGAAACTGTTAACACAGATTATTGCAAAATGTCAAGGAAACCAAAAGGCCCTATGTGGAGTGGCAGAAAGAGCAGGGTAGTCGCTCTGCAAGTTCCATCTTACAGCCCTACTTTTTGAAGCTCTTTGACAAGTTTCTTCTGCTCAGCAGACAGGGCCTTTGGTATATCCACCATGACCCTTACAAACAGGTCCTTTCTTGTTCCACTTGATGTTGGCAGGCCCTTTGCGCGAAGCCTCATCTTTTGGCCACATCTTGTCCCTGCAGGTATCTTGAGCTTTAAAGTTTTACCGTCAACTCCAGGCACATCCACCCTGGTTCCAAGACAGGCCTCTGAGAACCTGATAAACTTGTCATACACAAGGCTTCCATCCTTGTCGAAATAGAACCCCGGTGGAAGAGTGATGTTAATACGCAAATAAAGATCGCCTCTGCCACCAGGACCCTGTACACCCTTGCCAGGAACCCTTATCTTCTTTCCATGCTCTATTCCCTTTGGAATCTTGACAGATATCTTTTCGGGAAAGCCACCAGTTTGCAGCGAGATTATCTTTTTGTCTCCATTTATCACCTCTTGGGGAGTGACATAAAGATCGAGAATGACGTCCTGCCCCTTTGGCTGAGGTTGCTGATAAACAAACTGATCACCCCCTCCAAAACGGCCTCTGCCCGTAGTGTATTCTGCTCCGCCATGGCTGGCAAAAAGGTCATCGAAGATGGAGCCGGTACCTCCACCTCCAGTGCGGAATATGACCCGGGAAAAACCTCTTCCACCAAGCCCCAGATCCTCAAAAATGGAGGAAAGATCAAAGTCTTTGAAAATGTCTTCCTGGCTATAATGCCTATGAAACTCCTGGGAACCAAAGGCGTCGTATTCCTTGCGCTTTTTGGGATCACTTAAGACTGCATAGGCTTCATTAATCTCCTTGAATTTTTCCTCTGCCTCCTTGTTCCCCTTGTTCTTGTCAGGATGATATTTGAGTGCAAGCTTCCTGAAGGCCTTTTTTATCTCCTCCTGACTTGCATCCTTTGATACGCCCAATATCTTGTAGTAATCTTTTGTCTGAACCATTTTTTAACCCTTTATCCCTTTTGTTTCTTGGATTTTACCCGATTTTTCGGATAAAAAACAGGTTGTCGAGTATATTAAAGAACCATAATAAACAGTAAGCCGTGCCATTACAAAGTCAAGGATTTGACGTCTCATGAAAATATACATATTCGAACCCGCTTCTGCCTCAAACAACGACATTGTGGAGGCATCCTTAAGGCTTTTAAAGAAAGAGTTTCCTGAGGACGGCCTTTCGATTTGCATAAAAGGGCCTTTGGGCAATAAAAACCCGACCCTTCCCTACCTTGCAAATTCTGATATGGAAAAAGCGCGTCTATTCAATGAATTTCTTAGCAAGAACGAGGCCCTAACTGTTTGGTTTTCAAG
>JALSQG010000133.1 GCA_026985565.1 Deltaproteobacteria bacterium | reverse complement strand
GTCCACTCCCTCCTGAACCATTTCTTGCAGGTATGCACCTTCCACCACTGCATCAGTCAGAATGAAGGCAAGCATTGTGGCCTGGGGAGGTCCAAGTTTGGGTGCTATCATTCCGGCACCCTTTGCCATTCCAAATATTTTTATAGTCCCAGCCCTGCTTTCCACCTCGCGCATGGCAACCTTGGGCCTGGTATCTGTTGTGAGGATTGCCTCCGAGACCTTTAAAAGCCCCATGGCATCCATGGAAGAGCAGGCATCTTCAATGCCCTTCATGTAGCGCTCCATTGGCAAAAACGTGCCAATGACACCGGTTGATGCAACAAGCACCTCGTTGGAATTACAATCCAACAATTCTGCCGCCTTTTGCCTTATGGCCATGCAGTCCTCAAGCCCCTTATCCCCTGTGCACGCATTGGCATTTCCGCTGTTTACCACCAGGGCCCTTATGCCTTCAGATTCCATAAGTACATTCATGGAGTCAATGACAGGGGCTGCCTTTACAAGATTTGAGGTAAACACCGCGGCAGTGGTGCAAAGACTGTTTGAGAAAATGACGCCAAGATCCAGTCTTCCCTCATACTTTATGCCAGCACGTGCCGCACCTGCCAAAAAACCAGGGACCTCCATCACTTCCTCCCGCAACACTTTTTGTACTTCTTGCCGCTGCCGCACGGACAAGGCTCATTCCTTCCTATCTTCTTACCCTTTCTCCTGACTGGTTTTCGTTTTGCATGTTCCTCATCTCCATGGCTCATCTTGAGTTCCTGCTCCTGTCTTCTGCGGCGCTTCTCCTCAAGTTCCTGAACCTCGTCAGGACGCATGGGGCGAATCCTTAACATCAGGCTTACCGTTTCCTCCCTGAAACGGCCCACCATATCGAGGAACATCTCATATCCTTCCTTCTTGTACTCCTGGAGCGGGTCCTTCTGGCCATATCCCCTTAGACCAATTCCCTCTCTTAGATGATCCATGTTAAGGAGATGATCCTTCCAGATGGTGTCAAGGTTCTGGAGCATAATGAATCTTTCGGCCATGGCCATCTCATCTTCACCAAATATCTCGACTTGGCGCTGGTAGGCATCCTTCAGGAAGGATTCGATGAGCTCCTTAAGCTCCTGCTCTGTGGTTGGAAGCTCTTCAATCTTGCGGATAGACCTTTCCACCCCGTATCTGACCCTTAAGGTCTCATCAAGGCCCTTCCAGTCCCACTCTTCAGGAGGAAGCTTTTCATCGAAATAGCTCCTTGCAAGGGACTGGCTTATTTCCTCAATATAGGCAAGGATCTCATCCCTGAGATTTTCCCCCTTCATTATCTGTTTTCTAAGGCCATAAACCACTTCCCGCTGCTTGTTCATGACATCGTCATATTCAAGAAGGTGCTTTCTTATCTCAAAGTTGTGGGCCTCAACCTTCCTCTGGGCATTCTCTATGGCCTTTGAAAGCATCTTGTGCTCAATGGGCTCTCCTTCCTGCATCCCCATCTTGTCCATGAGCCCAGCAATCTTGTCTGAACCGAATATCCTGAGAAGGTCGTCCTCAAGAGACAGATAAAACCTGGATGAACCAGGATCTCCCTGACGGCCGGAGCGGCCCCGAAGCTGATTGTCTATTCGCCGCGATTCGTGCCTTTCTGTGCCAAGGATATGGAGCCCACCAAGCTCCCTGACTCCTTCTCCAAGAACGATGTCTGTTCCACGGCCTGCCATGTTGGTGGCAATGGTAACCCTGCCCCGCTCACCTGCGTGAGCAACTATCTCTGCCTCCCTTTCATGATGTTTGGCATTTAGAACCTCATGAGGCACTCCCATTTTCTTGAGCATGTCAGAAAGCTTCTCTGAATTTTCCACACTTGTTGTGCCCACAAGCACTGGGCGCCCCTGTTTGTGAAGTTCCTTTATCTCCTGGGCGGCTGCACGAAACTTTTCTTCAACCGTCCTGAACACCACGTCTGGATGATCCACCCTGATCATTGGTTTGTGGGTGGGTATAACCACCACGTCCAAATTGTATATCTTCTTGAACTCTGCTGCCTCTGTGTCAGCAGTTCCGGTCATGCCGGCAAGCTTTTCATACATGCGGAAGAAATTCTGAAAGGTGATTGAGGCAAGGGTCTGGTTCTCACTTTCTATCTTAACCCCTTCCTTTGCCTCAAGGGCCTGGTGAAGACCGTCACTGTAGCGTCTTCCAGGCATTATGCGGCCTGTGAACTCATCAACTATTATCACCTGACCGTCCTTTACAATGTAGTCCACATCCTTCTTGAAGAGCTTATGGGCCTTAAGGGCCTGCTGGACATGGTGAAGAAGCTCCGTGTTGGCCGGGTCATACAGGTTTTCCACGCCAAGGAGCCTTTCACACTGGGCAACGCCTTCTTCGGTAAGGGTCACTGCCTTGGCCTTTTCATCTATGGTGTAATGATCTTCCTTTAGAAACGGGATAATCTGATCCACCCTGTAATAAAGCTCCGTGGACTCATCAGACGGGCCAGATATGATAAGAGGGGTTCTTGCCTCGTCTATGAGGATGGAATCCACCTCGTCAACGATGGCATAGTAGAAGTCCCTCTGGACCATGTCTTCAAGGGCATACTTCATGTTGTCTCGGAGATAGTCGAAGCCAAACTCGTTGTTGGTGCCGTAGGTCACATCTGCTGCGTAGGCCTTTTTCCGCTCATCATCATCAAGGCCGTGGACAATCACGCCTACATCAAGGCCAAGAAAGTTGTACACCTTCCCCATCCACTCTGCGTCCCTTTTTGCCAGATAGTCGTTCACAGTCACGACATGAACGCCTCTTCCAAGAAGGGCATTCAGATACACAGGAAGGGTTGCCACCAGGGTCTTTCCTTCACCTGTCTTCATCTCTGCAATCTTTCCCTGGTGAAGTACAACACCACCAATAAGCTGCACATCGAAATGTCGCATTCCAAGAACGCGTCTTGATGCCTCCCTCACCACTGCAAAGGCCTCTGGCAATAACTCGTCCAGGCTGGCCCCTTGCTCTATCCGTTCCTTGAAATAAGGGGTCTTGGCCTTTAGCTCATCATCGGAAAGGCCCTTTATCTGTGGCTCAAGGCCGTTTATCTGATCCACAATGGGTTTTATCTTTTTTATCTCTCTGTCGTGTTTGGTTCCAAAAACCTTTGTAAGTACCTTGCCTATCATTTTATTTATCCGTTATTCCTCTTTATGTTTAAACCTCTATTAAAAGAGCTGTTTCATCACATTCTGGAAACTTGGGGCATTTGACACAGTCTGCCCAAATCTTGTGGGGAAGTACCGATTTGTCCACCTCCCTGAACCCGAGCTTCCTGAAAAACTCTGGCTGATAAGTCAGGGTGAAAACCCGGTATATGTCAAGGGTAATGGCATCTGAGATACAGTGTTCCACAAGGCTTCTTCCTATGCCGCTTCCCTGAAAATCCTCCCTAACTGCAAGAGACCTGATCTCAGCAAGATTCTCCCAGCACACATGGAGGGCAGACACTGCCACTATCTCCCCAGAGCCGTTCTCAATCACAGCATAATCCCTTAGATGATCATAAAGATCACTAAGAGAGCGCGGAAGTAAAAGCCCCTTTTGGGCAAAGTGCGACAAAAGGCCGTGGATGGCCTTGATATCTCCTATTTTTGCATTTCTTATCTTCATTTGTTCTTTTTGGGGAAGGTCAGGACGTATCCGTGACGATCATCTAACAGAAAATTTCCTATGTTCAGCCTCTAAAAGATAGGGATAGGCCACGCAGGTGTCAAAGCCCTATGTTGTAACCCTTCCTGAAGACTTTCATTCTCACTTTGAGACCTTTGTTACGTAGGATCTTATTCCCTCTTTTTGTGCCAAGGCGACTGAGGCCCTTTTTGCTTCATCAACGCTCTTGTACCTTCCAAGATAAACCCTGTACCATATACCTTTTCTGCCCAAATTGGCACTTCTTATGCGTACAAAGTATCCCTTATTTTTCCATCTCTTGGCCTCTTTCCTGGCCTGGGTAATGGTACGATAGGATGCAATCTGTAGGGCAAAAGGCCTTGATACCTGACTGGCCTTTCCAGATACCTTCTCTGTCTTTATTTTCCTGGCTGTCTTCTTTTTAGAGGGTTTTTCCTCTTTTTTCTCCTTTTTTTCGGAGGCGGCCTCTTTGGTGCCCTTTTCTTCTTTTGTCTTAGACTCCTTTGAGACCTGAGACGAGGGTTTTTCCTCAACTTTCTCGTTGCTGCCCTCTTCTGTTTTTGTTCCAGGAAGGACCTCGGTCTTTATGTTGTCACCTTGTTCTTGTGCCTCCTGTTTCAGCTTTTCCTTTATGGCGCTGAACTCCTTTAGGGTCTGTTCTTCCTCTGGACCAATCTTTACCTCTTTTTCAACCTGGTCGAATTTGGCCTGGACAGACGGCATCTCCGGCTGTTTCTTTGGAGAATAGACAGAGACCTTAGGCCCACTGGATGGGCCGTTTGCAACCTTTTGCCCCATCCAGAAACCCAAAACAAACGTCCAAAGAAGCACACATACACATGACACGACTATGGCTATAAGTCCTGCCCAACCTATCTGAAACTGTATGGCCTTACCCTTTTTCTTTTTTGATGCCATATCTACCTCGCAACCTGGCTACATCTTCTCTGGCGCATCCACTCCAAGAAGTGTCAGCCCGTTTTTTAGAACCGTCCTGGTGACATCTGCAAGAAGAAGCCTTGCCTGGGTCAGCTCAGGGTCATCTCCAATAAACCTGTGTTTAGTATAGTACTTATGCAGCATCCCTGCCAGTTCTGTCAAAAAGTAGCTTACCCGATGGGGTTCCAGGTTGACTGCGCTTGCAGTGACCACCTCTGGGAAGCGCACAAGAAACTTCATGAGCCGGATCTCTTCGGGGTCTTTAAGGAGGGTTAGGTCAATCTTACTGTGAGGAAGAATTTCTACACCCCTTTCCCTTGCCGTGGCAAATACACTGCAAAGCCTTGCATGGGCATATTGCACATAATAGACAGGATTTTCCTGACTCTGCTTCCTTGCAATGTCGAGATCAAAATCGAGATGGCTGTCACATTTTCGGGTAAGGAAAATGAATCTTGTTGCATCGACCCCAACATCGTCAAGTACCTGCCTGAGGGTGACAAACTCCCCGGCCCTTGTGGACATGGCCTTTAATTTTCCCCCTTCTATAAGGTTTACAAGTTGTACAAGAAGGACACTTAACCGCTTAGGATCATGGCCAAGGGCCTCTATGGCAGCCTTCACCCTTGGCACATAGCCATGATGATCGGCCCCCCATATATCCACGAGCATATCGTAGCCTCGCTCAAGCTTGTTCCTATGATAGGCGATATCTGCCGCAAAGTAGGTAAGCACTCCATTTGAACGCTTTACCACCCTGTCCTTTTCGTCTCCAAACTCAGACGTCTTGAACCATAGGGCCCCGTCTTTTTCATATATCACGCCCTTGTCCATGAGCATGGAGATGGTCTCTTCAACATAACCAGAATCATGCAAGGTCTTCTCACTGAACCAGTTGTCAAAATGAACCCTGAAAATGTCCAAATCTTCCCTGATACCTGCAAAAATCCTATCAACCGCCTCCCTGGTGAAAAAATCCAAACATTCTTCCATATCTTTGTGCAAGAACCGGTCACCATGCCTTTCAGCTATCTCTTTGGCGATCTCTTTTATGTATTCTCCCTTATAGCACTCATCAGGAAATTCCACCTCTTTTCCAAAATACTCCTGATAACGAAGATACACTGATCGCCCCAGGGTATTCATCTGGTTTCCAACGTCATTTATATAGTATTCACTATCCACCTGGAAGCCGGCAGCCTTCAGGATTCGACAGAGACTGTCTCCCACTGCTGCACCCCTTCCATGCCCGACATGAAGCGGGCCAGTAGGATTGGCACTGACAAACTCCACAAGGACCTTTTTACCAGCCCCTTCCGAGCCTTGGCCAAAGGCCTCTCCTTCCTTTTTGATCTTGAGAAGCCTTTTCTGCCAAAACTCGTTGGAAAAAAAGAAATTCAAGAAACCAGGCCCTGCCACCTCAATCGTTTGGAAATCAGGATTATTTGACAGGGCATTTTTCATGATCTCAGCCAGTTTGCGAGGAGGCATCTTCAAGGACGCTGCCATGACAAGTCCAAAATTACTGGCATAATCTCCATGCTTTTCCATTTTGGGAACAGAAATCAGATGCCCGGAGCCTATCTCCCCATCAGGTAGTACGCCATCTTTTACCAGCTCTTTGTAAGTATCTTCCACAATCTTCTTTATGATATTGCGCATGCCTGCCACTTACCGCCTTTCGCATGATTTTCTTTCAGATTTTGTTTCTGGATGAAAACAAAAAATGGACTTTCTTGGTTGAGATAAAATAAATGCCTAATATTTGCAAGGGTTCTTACCGAATAAATAGATAGATGAAGTAGTTGGAGTTGTAATTTTTACGGAGGTTTCATGTGGCTTTTGAAAAAAGGAAAACCCAACGTCTAAATCTTGCCATTGAGGCCCTTTGTAAGGCAGGGGAAAAACTTTTCAAGGCGTATGTAGGCGACATAAGTCCGGGGGGTCTGCGTCTTGAAACCGAAACGAGGATAGAAAAGGGACAAGAAATCACATTTACCATCGAATGGAAAAGGCCCCTCAAACTAAAGGGAACGGTAAGATGGAAAGAAAAACAGGGACTGCACTATCTATACGGGATACAATTCGTAAAGCTAACACCTGACCAGGAAGCAAGTATCAGGGAGATAATACAAGATCTTTTCTGGAAAAACTACGGCGGGTGATTAAGCCACAACCAGCCTTCATATGGCAGCGCATAGGGC
>JALSQG010000132.1 GCA_026985565.1 Deltaproteobacteria bacterium | reverse complement strand
GATACAATTCGTAAAGCTAACACCTGACCAGGAAGCAAGTATCAGGGAGATAATACAAGATCTTTTCTGGAAAAACTACGGCGGGTGATTAAGCCACAACCAGCCTTCATATGGCAGCGCATAGGGCATCCCCAGCCACCTTTTTGCAGCGCTCACAGAACAAGAAACCCTTTCTGTCTGTATCTGAAAGACTGTTTGAAAAATACATGACACATCTTGGATTGTTGCAGTGTGAAAGGCCCAAAACATGCCCAATCTCATGCACCGCCTCAGTCAGTACCCTTTTCATGAAAAGTTCATGGTCTTCAGGCAAGGCATAAAAGGTGTTTCTGAGCCTCGTTAAGGATATGAGGCAGCTTCCAGCAATGCTTGATGCGATTCCAAAGACAAAATTCAGCTCCGGCACGAAAAGGTCAACGTCAGTGACAAGAAGGAGTATGTCCTTATTCCTTGAGTGTAGCCTTGAAAACTCGTTAAGAATGATATCTGCCCGGTACTGCCCCCTTTTGTCACTGTATGCCCAGTCGGGAAGGTCAAATTGCCCCCCAAGTTTCACATCTACTTCAAACACCCCATTAAGTGCCTTTATGAGCCAATCAACCAGTGAAAAATCTTCAACGTCTCTGGAAAAGAAAAGGATTATCCTGTCAAATCTGCACATTTTTAAAGAATCTTGAGGCTAAGACCTCCCCCGTGCCCTGAAGATGTTCTTTACAAACGGATAGGTTATGGAAAGGGTTACAAGCCCAAGCCCGCACATGAAAAACACAGACCAGTTTAGCCCTGGCTCAAGAAGACATTTTGACGGCCTTTTGGGATTGTAACTTACCTCAACCATCTTCCCCACAGGGTATCTCTTAAGGACATCCTTTGCATAGTCCTCGGACGCAAAACAGCGCCAGCCAGAGTTCAGCCTGTGCCCCTCAAAAATCTTATCCCCAACCATGTAAAGATAGTCAAGGCTTAAACACAAACGGGCAATCCTGATCTTGGAAGAGGTACGAAGCTCCTCCACCTTGGATTTTATGATGCGACCCTTTGCCCTTGGCCAACCCTTTGCCTTTATTCCTTCCATGCCCATGGAGATCCCAACAGCAAGACACCAAAGACCAAGGAAGGCAAAAAGTAGCGCCACAAATCTCATTCTTCTTCTCCATCTGTAAGGACAAGCCCTTCTGGCAGATGCTCTCCAAAGGCCCTGTCACGCTCATCCTTTTCCATCTCCCTAAACTGTCTAAGGGGCTTAACTTGTTCTGGCCCTGCCCCAAGAAGCTCAAGCCAAAGGGCGATCTCCTCCCTGGCCTTTTCTGGAAGATCTCTGGCCCTGTCTCCGCAGATCCGTGCCATGGAGACTACAGAACCCAAAAGGGCTGGAAGCTCATTTTTGTATTCATGCCTTTTAAGGCCCTCGATCCATGAAAGTACCTTTGATGATGGGACAACCCTGTTTGCTGGGCCATAAAGGGGCACCCTTGCCCCTATCCTTCCAAGGCTCCAAAGAAGATCCTTCTTGAAAGGGCTTTTGGGCAGCATGGCTACGGCCTGATCCCCAAGGGCCATCTTGCTTTCTGTATCTATCCTTTCAAGATTTGCTGCAAAGAGCCACATTTGCCTTGCCTCCTCAGGAAGTGGCTTAAAGACCTTGACCTTTTTCTTCCTTCGTGATCGCTTTGAAGGAACAAGGACCTGGGAGACAGAGGAAAAGAGCTGGGTCTGCTGACCACTACCCAGTCCGCCTGCAACCCTTCTCCAGAATATCCACCACTGAAGCCTTGCCTCAAGCTTTCTGACGTGTGAAAGCCCCTCAAAGGAAAGGGGCCATATCTTCTTCATGCGCCAAGGATCTGAAGGATCTCCAAAACCTGGCCTCATACAAAAACCTGTAAGGTTAAACCAGCGTGCCTCATGCATGAGGCTCCTTTGGCGCCTGTCTCTAACATCAAGGAGCAGGTCTGAAAGGGCCCGTAAGATCGGCATGGGCCAAAGCTCTTTCCCCATTCCGAAAAGCTCTGAAAGGGCCGCTATAAGCCCTTTTGGATCAACCTCCTTGGATTTCGAAGGGTCGAAACAGGCCCTTATTCTGGTTTCAGCCTCCTTGAGGGCGGCCTTGTCTTCGGAAGTAAGCCCTCTTGCCCCCTTGCCTGGCAGATCCTTGGGAGCCACTCGCACTCCTTCAACATGATAGCCAGAGGATGAACCCTTTCTGTCTGATGCCCTAAGATCAAACTGGAGTCTCCACCTGTGGGGAGAAAAGAGGGAACGGCAAAAAAGCTCAAGGGTCCCTATGGTGGTCACCTTTGAGCCCACACGCACAGGTATCTTTTTATCAATGCCCTTTTTCCCATACTTCAAGACGGTCTGAAGAGGAGGCAGCCTTACAAATTCATTATCCTTCAGATCCACCACATCCCCTACCCTGTCATCCTGCCTGATGGTGGAACTAAGCAGAGTAAACTTGACTGGCCTGTTGGTAAGCACCTCGAACCTCCGCTCTATCTCAACCTCCTGGCCTTCCTCTGTGCCCCTTTCAATCAGACAAACCGCCTTTTTTAGGCCTCCTGCCCCAGCCCCTTTGGTTGAAAGGCCAATAAAATAAGAACGGGGAATGCCACCCCCTACCCTTAAACCGAGGCCCATTCTTACAAGGCCGTAGTAAACAGCCCCAACAGATATGGCAAGATCAAGGGATTCGTTTTCTATGTCTGAGACCTCATTGCCCTTCCAGGCCGAAAGTACAGATGATATCCTTTGCCGAATAGCGGCAGGCTTCAGGGTGCCTCCGTTAAAGAGGATGATATCTGGCAGCCTGCCTTTTCCCTGTTTGTGGATGAACCTTGCAAGGTGCTTGGTAACGGCCGGTTCTGACTCGTAGGGAAGGCCCATCTCCCTGAGTGCCGGAGCAGAAGCCCTCTCATCTCTTGCACTTTCATAATCAAGTTTTGGGAAAAACCCGTCCAGTATGATGGATTCTATCTCGCTTTTTTCAAGCTCCACAGAGACGGTGCCTGCCACCAAGGATCTTCCCATGCCAACAAGCCTAACCGATGTCTTCTGGAGATCTTTTCTTGAAAGAAGTGCCTCTTTTGCCTCACGGGCCTGATGAAAAAGATGTTGCCATTGACCCTGACTGAGGCTTTTGCCCAACTTTTTTTCGCAAAGGGCAGAAATGGCAAGATCTATGTTATCGCCTCCAAGGAGGAGATGATTGCCAACTGCAAGCCTTTCAAGCCTTGGGCCCTTGTCACCCTTTTCACAGGAGATAAGGGTAAAGTCTGTTGTCCCGCCCCCCACGTCACATACCAGAAGGAGCTCGTCGGGACGAATGTATTTCTGCCACTCATCTTCATGATGGGAAAGCCACGCATAAAAGGATGCCAAAGGCTCTTCAAGGAGCACCACATCTTCAAGACCCGCCTTTTTTGCAGCCTCAAGGGTGAGCTCCCTTGCCACCTGGTCAAAGGATGCAGGTACTGTAAGGATCACCACCTGTTTGGAAAGAGGCACTTTCATCTCATATTCCCAAGCCTCTTTGATATGTTGTAAATAGCGGGAAGAGGCCGTTATGGGAGAGACCTTCTCTACGTCCTCCTTGGAACCCCATGGCAGGATGGGGGCGTCCCGGTCAACACCGCCATGGCAAAGCCAGCTCTTTGCAGAAGAAACAAGCCTTCCTGGCACGACAGAGCCTTGGTCCCTGGCATAAACGCCTACTGCAAAATCCCTCTCTTCGTCCCATGGAAGGGCAAAAATACCCTTTTCAACATCGAATCTTGGCGGCAGATAAAGAAAGGATGGCAAGGTCTTCGACCTTCCAAGCCTGCCTATTCCCACAAGCTGGGGAATGTCAAAAGACTTTATCTCAATGGAACCTGGGCTTGCATCATGAAGGTCTATGTAACCAACTGCACAGTTTGTGGTTCCAAGGTCTATTCCTACAATGTATCTCTTTTCCATGTACGAAGTTTACTCTAATGACAACAAAGAGAAAAGTCCCGCAAGTTCACGCTCATAAGGCCTGTCTTTAAAATGGCCCATACTCGATGGCGTCATGGGCGATATTTGAGCTAATACAGAAATCTGAAAAGATGATAAGCCTGTCCAGAATAGTTTAGGATAATGCCTCCGTCTTGGCTGAAGGTGAGTTCCGCCTGACCTTTTGATGTCCCAGTGGGGCTAATGTATGTTTCTGCACCCATCCTAGAACCACCAGACCAGCTTGTCATTTCACAAAAAACATGCGTATCTTGAGGTGTCAGGGGGCCTGAACATGTCATCCAAGTAGGGTAGCCATACTCGTCGTAGTGATACCATACCATGAACAGGGTGTTACCTCTTGCCTCCAGGAAAAAACCCATGCCATCGTAGTTTGGATCCCACATCCATCCGTTTATGTCTCTGGGATCAAGCATTCCAGGAGAGATTCTGGGCATAAATTTGTAAAGGTGTACCCTTTTCGTCTCATAGCCTTGGCTTGGATCAAGGAAATCATCATAAGTGGTGGATTCCAACACGGCCTCATCACTTGATAGAAAGATCATTCTCAGATTCCCGACATGAAAACTCTTTGGCTTTTGATATATTTGACCAAGGGGCCAGCCGGTCCAAAAACTTACATTTGCCTCTAAGATGTCCACCGTGCCAAGGTTTTGAGGGACGTTACGCTCGATCTGACCGTAGGCTGAAACCCAGAAAGGCGATGGTACGTCTTCGTAGTAATCATAAAGGGCCACAAATACGTCATCTCCATTCACTTCTACTGACACACCTGTACCGTCTTTCCCAGGCACATACCACCAGCCGGAATATTCGTCCCAGGCAAGAGCATTTGAAACAAAAAAAGTAAGGAATATGAAGAGAAAAAACAGTATCCTAGGCATAAGATGCTTTGTAGATAAATGCTTGTGAAGCTTGAAAATTATAGCATACGAAACCAGCTTGTACATGAGCAATTTCAACCGAGATCAATTTCTGCATTAATCCTTAGCAATGACCAACATGCCAAATAAGACCTCCAAGAGGGTATGGGTTTTTTCTGCGTTTCCTTGTAGATATGCTATCCTGACAGGGCCTCCTTTATGATTGTTAAAAGCTCCCTTTGTGTAAAGGGTTTTGATATGAAATATGTTCCTTTCTTTAGTATTCCATGCTCCGATATGACATTTTCCGTATATCCAGACATAAAGACCACCTTCAGCCCAGGGAAACGCCTTGACAATGCCTCATACAGCTCCTTGCCGTTCATCTCTGGCATGATCACATCTGTCAGCAACAGGTCTGGCTTCTCTGTGAAGCTGTTCATGAGGTCAATTGCCTCTTGAGGTGAGCGGGCCTCTATCACTTTATAGCCGTAAATCCCTAAGGTATCCCTTACAAGTCTTCTTGCCCCATGGTTGTCCTCTACAAGCAGGACAGTTGCACTGCCGTATAGATCTTTTGGTATTGGTTTCTGCTCTGTTTCTTCTGTCGACTCCTTGCCACCTGAGACCGGCAAATAGATCTTGAATGTAGTGCCCTTACCCAACTCACTGTAAACCCGGACAGTTCCCCCATGCTGTTTGATAATGCCATAGACCATCGCAAGTCCCAAGCCGGTACCTGCATCCTTTGGTTTGGTGGTGAAAAACGGGTCAAAGATCCGCTTCATGGTCTCTTTGTCCATACCATGGCCGGTATCACTTACAACTAAACAGACATAAGGGCCAGGTGTAACGCCTTGATGCTTTTGGGATATATGTTCTCCATCAAGATGCACCAAAGACGTTTCAAAGGATAAGACGCCACCCTCAGGCATTGCATCCTGGGCATTTACTGCAAGATTCAATATGACTTGTTCCAATTTGATTTTGTCTGCATTTACTGTTGGCAACTCAGGTGAAAGATTCATGGTAATCTCTATGTCTTCCCGTATGGTTCGCCTTAACAACTTTTCAAAATTAACTAGAATCTTGTTTAGATCTACAGGTTCAGGATCTATTACGTCCTGTCTGCTAAATGCAAGTAGTCGCCTGACTATATCCTTAGCCTTTTCAGCTGCCTCAATAACCCTTGAGAGATAACCGTATTCCTTGCTGCTCTTGTCGAAACCTTGCAGCAACAGTTCGTTGTATCCTAAGATTGGCACAAGAAGGTTGTTTAGATCATGGGCCACTCCACCTGCCAAGCGACCTACGGATTCAAGTTTCTGTGCCTGCTGAAGCTGACTTTGCAATTTCCTTTTTTCCTCTTCTACTTTCTTGCGTTTTGTTATATCTTGAACCGCGCCTTCAAAATGTATGGCATTGCTAAGGGGATCCTTTACGAACCTGGCGGTCACAGAAACCCATATCGGGCTTCCATCACTCTTTCGGAGTCTCATCTCATGATTTTCTATTATGCCCTTTTCCGCAAGCATTTCTAAAAAGTGGAGGCGATGGCTCTTGTTATTATAGAGGTCATTAACTTCTATGCCCAACATGGCCTCTTCATTTTCGTATCCGAACATTTTAACCATGGCCTTATTTACCATGATAAATTTGCCCTTAGGTCCAGGGGTGCTCTGGTATAGCCCTATGGGGATCCTTTCAAATAGTTCCCTGTATTTTCTTTCGCTTTCCTGCAACTGTTTGTAGATATTAAGTCTGCAAATTGCATTTGCATATATGGCAGAAAGAAGCTTTAAAAGCGGGATATAGTCTTCGTCCCACTCTTCTATCTCCCTCAGCCATTCGAGGCTTATGACTCCAAGGATTCCACCACCATCAGTAACAGGAAAGATGACGGATGACTTTGTATCCTCCCCCAAGAAGAAGTTGATAATACTGTCCATGCTATCAGGATCTTCACGATCCAGTATGACAAAGTCCCTTTTTGTATTTTCTTTAATCCATGAGGCCAGTTGTTCACTGTCAATACCGAGGCATCTATTGCCCCTTGCTTCTACCTCTTTCCGGGTCCATTCAGTTGATATAAAAAGCCCTCTGGAATGTTGATCCATGGTCCAAAAAATGGCTCTGTCCACTTCGAGATATTCGCCAACTTGAGATAGAGATTTCCGGAAAAGTTCCTGAGACTTATCACCTGAAATGTTTATAAAATCTATGGATAGACCTAAAATCAACCCCTTCAGTTTGGAGATCTTTTCTGCTTTGGCCTGATAGAACCTTTGTTCGGTAACGTCGCGGCCCACTACCAAAAGACCTTTTCTGCTCCCATCCGGATCAAAGATAGGCACTTTTATGACGTCATAGATCTTGTATCCTCCTTGCCGCAAGGGTATTTTTTCATCTGCCCTGATTGGTTCTCCCTTTTGCCATGCAAGTTCATCTGACTCTTCGCATTTAAGAAATGCCTCTTGATAGAACTCACTATATTGGGCAAGTTCAGAATCCTTCTTTCCCTTGTAATCTACCCCCTCCAGTTCAAAGAGTTTTAAATCATATGAATTGGCTTCAAGCCATCTGCCCTCGTGGTCCTTGAAACAGACTATATCTGGCATTGCATTCATAAGTGATCGCAGCCGTTCCTCGCTTTCTGATAGGGCCTTTTTATTTTCTCTAATAAAAAAGGCCGTTATAAGAATCACCATCAACCCGGCCACAAATATGCAAGAGTGTAAAAAAGCGGAAAAATAGCGACGTTTTGACATGGTTGCTGCAAAGCCATCAAAGGGTAACAGGATGGAAATGCCACCGCGAAGATCTCCGACCTTATAACCTTGTTGGCTATGACACTTGAGGCACTCCTGTTCCGTGTAAAATGCCCTCATATATTTGAAGTATTGCTTACCCTGCACATTAACTAAGCAGTAGGTTTCGTTCTCTTTACCTTTTTCAAAGGCCAACAACGCTGCCTTTTCCCACTGATCGGGAGTGTTTTCCGGATTTAACGGTCTAAGGCTCACTATGTGGGCAAATATGCCATAACGTTTCTTTGCTGTTTCATAGACGAGCCTGGTCATGTAGGCTGGATTTACTAAGGTTAGTCTTTGACCATCCTTGGTAACAACGTCTCTGTTTTTCAAAAAAGAAAGATATGGGTTGGGCTTTACCTTGTCTGTGCTAACGTATACCCCTCCAACCATTGCCCCCCATATTCTATAAGATAGGTCTTTGTTATAGGCTGACTCCGCCTGCTTTTTGGCCACGTCCATAATTGTCCCTTCAATATCGAACCAGTCCTTAAGGAATAAACCAGCTATAAAGAAGGTCCAAAAAAAGATGACCAGACACAATATGGCCTCATCCCTGATTAAGAAGCGTTTCTTCATTTTAGCCCTCAAAAATTTCCTGTTTGTCAACAGCCTCTTTAAAGCAAAGACACAGAAATTCCTGATGTCAAAAAAATGCCCCTCTTTTTTGCAGCCTGCCAATATTTTGGCTACAACCTTGCCAGCGGCCTATGAAAAATCTGTTGGCAATATATCCCTACATGCCATATCGGCAAGTAATAATATTTGATATAATTTCAAGAATAATCAAAAAGTATGCCTTGCGTGATTTTTAAAGCCATTCGACTAAAAAAACTTTTTTGGTCAAGCAAAAACACATTCTCATGAAATAGTCACTGGCAGACGGCCCAAATTCCACAACATACACATGCCTCCCCATTCCATTTTTGGTACCATTGGATTTTTTTAAAGCCATGGGTTAAATTTTCAGATATTCAAAAAAGTTTTCAATACACGAAGTCTTGGAGGATTGGATGAATATTTCTAAAAACTTAAAGGACAAAGAAAAGGCACTATCCATCGCCCTTGGCCAGATACAGAAACAGTTTGGAAAGGGCTCTGTCATGAGGCTTGGTGATAAGGGCGGTGTGGAGGATATACCTGTCATTCCAACAGGTTGCCTGCCTGTTGACATTGCAACTGGCGTTGGCGGCATTCCAAGAGGCAGAATAGTGGAGATCTTTGGCCCTGAATCATCTGGCAAGACAACCCTTGCCCTTCACATGATAGCACAGGCTCAGAAAAAGGGCGGTGTTGCTGCCTTTGTTGATGCAGAACATGCCCTTGACCCTGTTTATGCCAAGAAACTTGGTGTGAATACGGATGATCTTCTCATATCCCAGCCCGATTACGGCGAGCAGGCCCTTGAGATCACAGATGCCCTTGTAAGAAGTGGTGCCGTGGATCTTATAGTCATTGACTCTGTGGCTGCCCTTGTACCAAAGGCAGAGATCGAAGGAGACATGGGGGATGCCCATGTAGGGCTTCAGGCAAGGCTCATGTCCCAGGCCCTTAGAAAGCTTACGGCCAATCTCAACAAGAGTCAGACCGCCCTTGTTTTCATCAACCAGATCCGCATGAAGATAGGTGTGATGTTTGGAAACCCAGAGACAACCACTGGAGGAAACGCCCTCAAGTTCTATTCCACCATGCGCCTTGACATAAGAAAGATGACGGCCCTGAAGGAGGGCCAAGACGTAATAGGAAACCGCACCAAGGTAAAGGTGGTGAAGAACAAGATCGCTCCACCCTTCAAGCAGGCAGAGTTTGACATATACTATGGCGAAGGCATCTCAAGAGAAAGCGCCCTCATAGATCTTGCAGTGGGGCTTGACATCATAGACAAAAGTGGTGCCTGGTATTCCTACAAGGATGAACGGCTTGGTCAGGGAAGAGAGAACGTGCGCCAGTTCCTCAAGGAAAACCCTGAGCTTGCTGATGAGATAGAAGAACGGGTGCGTGAGGCCTATGGCCTAAAACCAAAGGATACAACTGAAAAGCAAGAGGAGGCGCTGGAGGAAAAGAAGGCATGAAAAAGCTCCAAAGTCATGAGATAAGGCGGTCTTTCCTGGACTATTTCAGAGAAAAGGGGCACGAGATAGTCCCAAGCTCGTCCCTTGTTCCTGCAGATGATCCAAGCCTTCTTTTTACCAATGCAGGCATGGTCCAATTCAAAAAGGTCTTTCTTGGCGAAGAAAAAAGGCCATACAAGCGCGCGGCATCTTGTCAGAAATGCGTGAGGGCAGGCGGCAAACATAACGATCTTGAAAACGTGGGCTACACCGCCAGGCACCATACCTTCTTTGAGATGCTTGGAAACTTCTCCTTTGGTGACTACTTCAAGAAAGAGGCCATAGAGTTTGCATGGGAGTTCCTGGTAGAAAGACTCGGCCTTCCAAAAGAAAAGCTGTGGGTGACGGTATTCAGGGAGGACGATGAGGCAGCAGATCTTTGGCCAAAACTTACCAGCATCTCCCCAGACAGGGTTGTTCGCCTTGACGAGGAGGACAACTTCTGGGCCATGGGGGATACTGGGCCCTGTGGACCTTGCTCTGAAATCCTTATAGACCAGGGAGAGGACGTGGGGTGCAAAAGGCCAGAGTGCAGGGTTGGATGCGACTGCGACAGATTCCTTGAGATATGGAACCTTGTTTTCATGCAATATTTCAAGGATGAGACCGGAGACATGACCCCCCTTCCAAGGCCGTGCATAGATACAGGAATGGGCCTTGAACGAATAACGGCAGTCTGCCAGGGAAAGCTTAACAACTTTGATACAGACATATTTGCAAACATAATGGCCCTTCTCGGATCCCTTTCAGGCAAGGAATATGGCAGCTCTGAGACAACGGACGTTGCCATGAGGGTCATTGCGGATCATTCCCGTGCAGCTGCCTTTCTCATTGCAGACGGGGTCATACCGTCAAATGAGGGGCGGGGCTATGTGCTTAGAAGGATAATCAGAAGGGCCATAAGATATGGCCGTGTCTTGGGCCTTAGGGATCCATTTATGAAAAAGGTGGCCTTTCAGGTGATTGAGGACATGGGGCAGGTCTATCCCGAGCTTCCCAAGAACAGACAGCTCATAGGCCAAATCCTTGACCATGAGGAAGAACGTTTTGCCCAGACCCTTGGCCTTGGCCTCAGGATGCTTGATGAACACATTGAAGCACTTACAAGAAGTGGCAGCACCACCATCTCTGGAGACTTCATCTTCAAACTATATGACACTTACGGCCTTCCGGTGGATATCGTCCAGGATATCAGCAAGGAACGAGGCCTTGATTTTGACAAAGAAGGCTTTGAAAAGATGCTTGAAAGGCAGAGGGAGCGATCCAAAAAATCAGCAAGGGAGACGGTTACCGAGAAGCTTCCCGACGCCTACAGAAAGCTCATAGAAAGCGGCAGTCTAAGCCAGTTTGAAGGATATGAGGCCACATCTTCAAATGCCCGAATAGTTGCCCTTGTAAGCGAAGGCAAGGAACACAAAGAGGTTTCAAAGGGCTGGCAGGGAGAGCTCGTTTCCGACAAGACACCCTTTTATGCAGAGTCTGGGGGGCAGATTGGTGACAAAGGGGAGATAGAGACTACCTCTGGAAAGGCAAAGGTCCTGGACACGGTTAAGAAGGGGGACCTTATCATCCACAAGGTGGAGGTAACCCACGGGGAGATTCGCCTTGGCGATGAGGCACAGATGAAGGTCTTTGAAGACAGGCGCCTTGACACGGCCAGAAACCACACTGCCACCCACCTTCTGCATGCTGCCCTCAGGAAGGTCCTTGGTGAACATGTGCGCCAATCTGGATCCCTTGTGGAACCTGAAAGGCTTAGATTCGACTTTACCCATTTTTCTGCCCTTTCAAGGCAGGAGATAAAAGAGGTAGAAAGGATTGTAAATGAAAAGATAAGGGCTGACATTCCTGTTGAGACCCAAACTCTTTCCCAGGAAGAGGCCATTGCCATGGGAGCCATGGCACTTTTTGGTGAAAAGTATGGAGATGTGGTCAGGGTCGTAACCATTCCTGATTTCAGCATGGAACTTTGCGGTGGGACGCATCTTGATCGCACCGGTCAGATCGGTCTATTCAAGATAGTGTCCGAATCAAGTGTCGCCTCCGGCATCAGGAGAATAGAGGCAGTTACTGGGGCAAGGGCCATAGAGGTGGTGCAAGAGATGGAGGATGAGCTTGTTGAGATCGCCTCAAGCCTTAAATGCCCGCTAAAGGCAGTACCAAAAAGGATTCAAGGGCTGACTGAAAAGATCAAGGGGCTCGAAAAGGAGCTCAAGGCAAAGGCAGCCGGTGCGGCCACGTTGGATGTGGAAAGGCTTGTGTCCGATGCACGAAAGATAGATGACATAAAGGTGGTAAGTGCCAAAACAGATGGACTTGATGCAGCAACCCTAAGGGAACTTGGTGACAAGATCAGGGACAGGCTTAAAAAGGGTGTGGTGATCCTTGGCTCTTCAAAAGATGGCAAGGCCATGCTCCTTGTCATGGTCACCAAAAACCTTACTGATGCCATTGGTGCTGGAGAACTTATCCGGAATATGTCCAAAGAGATAAAGGGAGGCGGAGGAGGCAGGCCCGACATGGCCCAGGCAGGCGGAAAAGACCCATCAGGGCTTGACAAGGCCATCGAGAAGGGAATCAAACAGGTGGAAGAGGCCCTTTCTTCTTAGGCCTCGTCCATGGTCTTCAGGAAGGCGCTCCAGTCATCAAGCGCCCTTTTTGCATATGCAAGCCCCCTCTTTTTCTTTGGAAGCCTCTTTTCAAGCCGTGGGAAAAGGCCAAAGTTTACATTCATGGGTTGAAAGGTTTCTGCATCGGCCTTTGTAAGGTGGTTTATTAGGGCACCGACTGCCGTTGTTGCAGGGGGAATGACAGGAGGCCTTCCAAGGAGCCTTCTTGCACCATTTATGCCGGCAACAAGGCCCATGGCAGTAGACTCCACATATCCTTCCACGCCGCTTATCTGGCCGGCAAGGAAACAGCTTTCATGGCCTATTAGGCAAAGCTCCGGCCTTAAGACCTTTGGTCCACATACAAAGGTGTTTCTGTGTATACTGCCAAGACGTATAAACTCCGCCCTCTCAAGGCCAGGGATCATACGAAATATGCGCTTTTGCTCACCCCATTTTAGTTTTGTCTGAAAGCCAACCATGTTGAACATGGTCTCCTGTTTATTCTCCGCCCTAAGCTGCACCACTGCCCAGGGCTGCTTGCCACTTCGAGGGTCTGTAAGACCAACGGGCTTCATGGGGCCAAACCTAAGGGTCTCGATGCCCCTTTCTGCCATTACCTCAATGGGCAGGCACCCTTCAAAATAGCGGGGAGACTCAAAATCCTTCAGGGGGACCTTCTCCCCTTGGAGAAGCTCTTTTACAAAGGCCTCATACTGATCCTTGTCCATTGGACAGTTCAGATAGTCTCCCTCCCCCACCGGGCCATAGCGAGACTGTCTAAATGCCACGCCCATATCTATGGATTCAGCATCTACAATGGGTGCTATGGCATCATAGAAGGAAAGAAAATCCTCTCCAACAAACTCTTTAAGGGAAGAAATTATGCCCTCTGAGCTCAGGGGGCCTGTTGCCACGACCACCACCTGATCCCTTGGTATCTGGCACACCTCCTGCCGCACTATCTCAATTAGAGGGTGTTCTTCCACCTTCTTGGTGACAAATTCCGAAAAGAGCTTTCGATCCACCGCATGGGCCTTACCTGCAGGGACCCTGGTGGCCTCAGCAGCGGTCATGATTATGGACCCAGCTCGTCTAAGCTCCTCTTTCAGAAGCCCTATGGCAGAACCTATCTGATCGGACCTTAGACTGTTGCTGCAAACAAGTTCTGCAAGCCCAGGGCTTTTGTGGGCAGGAGAAAACCTTTTGGGCTTCATCTCAAAAAGACATACTGGAACCCCCAAGCGAGCTGCCTGCCAAGCGGCCTCACAACCAGCAAGACCACCACCTATTATGATAAGCTTATCATTCATTTTTTCCGTTTGGCCCCTTAAAAGTCATAAAGGCTCAGGCTACTTGCCTTCTCATGTCTGCCTGTTCCCTCAGGTAACCAGCCTCTTCAAGTCTTCTTACCACCTCTTCGGGCTCAAGGTCGTACCAGTTTTGATAGGCCTCTGCAACAGCGAAGTAGAAACCACTTCTCACATTGGGGCAGTATATCTCATCCGCTTCAGGTGAAAGCCTGTGAAGAGCCGTGTCTGAACAAGTCGGCGCTGCCACAATAACCTTTTTTGCTCCAGCCTGCCTGACACCCCTAATTGCGGCAAGGGTGGTAAAACCAGAGGCAAGCCCGTCGTCTGCTATGATCACTGTTTTTTCTGAAAGATCAGGCAAGGGGCGCCCCTTTCTGAAAATATGGTTTCGCCTTTTAAGTTCCTTCCTGACCCTCTCTATCTGGCCTTCTACCTGCTGTGGAGTTATTCCAAGCCTGTCTATAAGCTCCTGATTCAGAAAAAGCCCACCTGCAAAGCTTAGTGCTCCCATGCCCGCCTCCGGGTTTCCAGGTATCTGCACCTTTCTTACGATGAAAAGATCAAGAGGAAGCCCAAGGACCTTTGAAATGGCAACTGCAATGGGAACACCTCCAGAGGGTATGCCCATTACTATGGTGTCTTGAGCGCCCTTGTATCTTGGCTCCAACATCTTTGCAAGGACATATGCTGCCTCATCACGATCCTTGAACACATAAGTCTTGTTTCTTAATGTTGGAATTTCAAAAATCTTTGCCCTTTTCATGGTCAAATCTCCATTTTTTGTTACCAATTACTTGTATTTGATTTAAATATAAGTTCCGCTTGCAACTATTAAACCCAGATTATGCACTTCAAATGCCTGAGAAAAGGATTTTATTAGAATAATTAAATGGTTATCCTCATCTTTTTACGTAATTGTCTTCACCCAAAAGGTGAATCTTTTTTGGTCATTAAATCTCAGGCATTTGAAGCCGCAAGGGGCTCGCAAGTTTACCGAATCTGCTTTGTTGTCGGACACTTGAAGTACCAAAGTACGTCTGCGTGTCCTCCGCCTCGCATCTTCGGCAAACTTGCGAGCTGCATAATCTGGGTTAAAGACCCATCCAATCCGAAAAGGAGGAAAAAATTGCTCGTTGCCCTTACAGGAGGCCTTGGGTGTGGAAAGTCCGCGGTGTTGAAGCTTTTTCATGACCTTGGCATCAAAACCATAAGCGCAGACCAGATTGTGCATGAGCTTCTTAAAGATGAGTCTGTAAAGAAAAGATTAAAAACGATGTTTGGTGGGCAGATATTTAAAAAAGATGGCCAGATAGACAGAAAAAGGCTGGCGGAGATAGTCTTTTCAAGCCCTGATGACAAAAGGAGGCTTGAGGCCCTTTTACATCCCATGGTCTATGAACGAATAATAAAGGAGCACGAAAAGGCCCCGGATGATATCATGGTGGCTGAGATCCCCCTTCTTTTCGAGACAAAGAGCGAGAAACTTTTTGACAAGGTAATAACCGTTTATACACCCGATGAAATTGCTGCAGCAAGACTAAAGGGGCGGGGAATGACAATAGATGAAATAGATGCAAGACTTAAGAGTCAGCTTCCTGTTAAGGAAAAGGTTGAAAAGGCGGATTTTGTGATAGACAATTCAGGAAGTCTTGAAGAAACAAAAGAACAAGTAAGGTCAATACTTGAAAGTCTAAAAAGGCTTAGGGAACCACAAAAAGATGAATAAGACAGGCATCCTTGAAAAAAGGATCCAGGAGGCCATTGGGGCCACATTTAATTCCGGGCTTAGAGACAACCCTGTGGTTTACTGGTTTGTCATTGCCCTTTTCATTATAGGCTGCTGCATAACAGGCTACCTGGCAGTGCGCTTCATTCTTATTCGCCTAATACATTCGGCGCTAAAGCGCACAAGGAACAAATGGGATGACGTGCTCATCCAGAAAAAGGTCTTTGTGCCAGTTGCCCTTCTTGTTCCAACAATGATCTTTAATTACTTGGGCAAGTCAATACCTGGCTTTCCTACCCAATTACTTCATCTTGTGTATCCATTCACTGTTTTTGTCATTGCCCTTTTCATTGACAGGGCACTTTCTGCTGCCCTTGCCATCTATGACATGTCTGCCATGTCACACAGATGGCCCCTGAAGGGATATGTGCAGATACTGAAGCTCTTTCTCTACCTTTCAGTTGGTATCATCATTGTATGCTATCTCATAGGTCAGTCACCCTGGGCCCTCTTAAGCGGCCTTGGTGCCATGACCGCCCTTTTGCTACTCATCTTCAAAGACACCATTTTGTCTTTTGTTGCAGGCATACAGATAGTTGCAAACGACCTCATCAGGGTTGGAGACTGGATAGAGGCGCCCCAATTCAGTGCAGATGGCGATGTGATAGAGATTGCCCTTTATACGGTCAAGGTACAAAACTGGGACAAGACCATTACGGTCATTCCAACATACAAGCTCATCTCAAATTCCTTCAAGAACTGGAGGGGAATGAAGCTTGCCGGCGCAAGAAGGATAAAAAGGGCAATACTCATAGACCAAAGAAGCGTCAGATTTCTGGAAGAAAACGATATAGAGCGGCTAAAAAGGATACAGATACTTCGGCACTACATAGAGATGAAAGAAAAGGAACTTCAAGAGTACAACAGGGCCAACAATATAGACGATTCTGTCAAGGTAAATGGAAGGAGGATGACCAACCTCGGGACCTTCAGGGCTTACCTGACCGAATATCTCAAAAATCATCCGAAACTCAGGAAGGATCTCACCTTTATGGTAAGACAGCTTTCTCCAACGCCAGACGGACTGCCCCTTGAGATATATGCCTTCTCACGGGATACCAACTGGGTCAACTACGAAGGCATACAGGCAGACATCTTTGACCATGTATTGGCTTGCATACCAGAGTTTGATCTTCGCATCTATCAACGCCCGTCAGGCTCTGACCTCGAACAGCTTCAAATCCATTGACAATATCACCATATAGTGTTAAACAAATTTTTAAATCCAATATATTGTGCCTCAGGTGAACGGGAAGTCCGGTGAAAATCCGGCGCTGGCCCGCAACCGTAAGCAGGGACGAAAGCTGGATCATGCCACTGTGACGCCTGGGCGTCATGGGAAGGCCCAGCAAGTAGGGTGATCTGTAAGCCGGGAGACCGGCCTGAGGGGAGACCCATTTGGCTTCGAGGCTTAGGGCCTTATGGGAAACGGATTCCTTTTCCTTTCTCCCCTGCTTTCCACCTCCTTGAGGCCGTCAAAGGAGGAACCTATGAAAATCATTGCGCAAAACATCAACATCCTTGCTCCAAGGGTCTTTGACGCGGTAAAAAGAAAAGACGGAAGCTCAATAAAGGCAATGGCCCGTAAGCTTCTTGAAAACGGTGCCTCTGGTCTTGAGGTTAATCTTGGAGGCTGGAGGGCCTCAGATGCGGCAATGCCGTGGTTAGTAAAACAGATCAGGCAGGTTTCCAACTGCCCCCTCTTTCTAAGCCCGATCCCATCGTCCCTAAAGGATGCAGTTAAAGAGGCGGGCAAGGGAGATATCTTCATAAACTGCGTTACAGCAGAAAGGCCACACCTTAAGAGCATGCTGAATGCTGCAAGATGCCTTGGAACCGGCATTGTCATACTCCTTACAAGAAAAGGATTCTGCCCATCCTGCCTCGATGAAATCCTGATTCTTGCCCAAGAGGTGATAGAGACGGCAGAACGGTCTGGATTTGATCTTGCTAGGCTTGTCCTTGACCCTATTCTTCGCCCAAGGCTCTCCATAACTGCCTCCGGATGCATCATCAACAGGCCTGATGTCACCTTTTTTTCCGAGGCCATTCACCTTCTTGGCATGCTGAGGCCCAAAAAGATGAAGACTGCAGTTGGAATAAGCAGCCTTAGTGTGGGGATGAAAAAAGATGAACGAAAGTCCCTGGAAAGAAGCGCCCTTTGTCTCTTTGAGGCCTCTGGCCTTGACTACTGTATAGCAGACTGCTCAAATAGACAGGCTGCCTGGCAGGCAGAGGAGACAAGATTTTGGCCAAGGCAATCGGATGATGTAGGCCTAAAAGGCGACCTTTGCTCTACATCACAAGGTTAACGGCCACAAATTGAATTTTTTGCCCCAAACAGTATCTAAAAGGAGGCCAGGGAAAATTGTCAAAGGATGTCATCATCACCTTTGCACTTTATTTTGTAGGCCTTTTTGCAATCGGAGTCGTGGCATGGGCCAGGACCAGGGACATGGCAGATTACATCCTTGGCGGAAGGAGGCTTGGAAGTGTCGTTTCTGCCCTTAGCGCCGGGGCCTCTGATATGAGCGGATGGCTGCTTCTTGGCCTTCCAGGCCTTGTGTTTTCAAGCGGTCTTCAGGGCCTTTGGCTTGCTGGCGGGCTACTTTTGGGTACATATCTAAACTGGACCCTTGTTGCAAAAAGACTTCGCATCTTCAGCCAGTGCTTTGACAATTCCATTACCCTGCCCGAATACTTTGAAAACCGTTTTGCAGATGAGAGCGGCCTGCTAAGAGGGCTCTGCGCCTTAATGATCATCTTTTTCTTCACCATCTACACTGCCTCAGGCCTCGTTGCTGGCGGAAAGCTTTTTAGCTCTGTATTTGGTATTCCGTATGAAAAGGCCATGATCCTTGGCGCTGCATCTGTGCTTATTTACACCTTCATGGGAGGTTTCCTGGCTGTATCATGGACTGATGCATTCCAGGCAACACTCATGCTGGTAGCCCTTTTGATAGTTCCATCTCTCGCCTTCATGGAGCCGTCAGCCAACATGCACAGCCAAACACAACTTGACCTTCTTGGCACCTTGTGGCCCAAAGGTGACGGACCTTCCCCCATAATAGCCGTGGTCTCCCTCTGTGCGTGGGGCCTTGGCTATTTCGGCCAACCACACATACTTGCAAGGTTCATGGCAATTGACTCCCACAAGTCCATTTCAAAGGCAAGGGCCATTGGCACTACCTGGGCAGGCCTTGCCATGGCTGGGGCAATACTTACTGGCATAGCTGGTACTTTTTATTTTAAAGACGGACTCCAGGATGCTGAGAAGGTGTTCATTGTTCTTGTCCAAAGGCTGATGCATCCATCAATTGCCGGGATCTGTCTTGCAGGCATACTTGCAGCAATTATGAGCACGGCTGACTCACAGCTTCTTGTTTCTGCATCTGCCCTTTCTGAAGATTTTTATCGGGCAAGGCTCAGACCAAAGGCAAGGCAGGCAGAACTTGTATGGGTTGGCAGAATTACCGTTATTTTGGTCTGTCTTGTTGCGATATATTTTGCCCAAAATCCAAAGAGCAAGGTCCTTGAAATGGTATCATATGCATGGGCAGGCTTTGGGGCAGGTTTTGGGCCTACCTTGGTTCTTTCGCTCTTTTGGAAAAGGATGACACGCCTTGGGGCAATTTCTGGGATACTAACAGGGAGCGTTTGCGTGGTTGTGTGGAAAAACCTCCACGGCGGGCTTTTTGACATGTATGAGATGGTCCCGGGTATCCTTATCTCAACCATTGCAATAGTTGTGACAAGTCTTGTTGGTGAAAAACCTGGAGAAAAAGAACGAACTTTCTTCAAAAGATCCATTCGTTTGCTCTAAGACATAGTGTATTAAGGTGAAAATAGTCTAAAGGAGGAAAATTAACGCCTCTTTTTCAGACTTGCCATCTTACACATGATCGGCCCAGGCGAAACGAAGCACATTCTCCCTTGGAAGGGCCTCCTTTACCTTTACCTCTATCTCCTGGTCCTGTCTTATCTCCATTCCTGGTGGGATTGGTAGATCAAAGGTTGTAAGGGTGTCTTGAAGAACGGCAGTAAGTCGCCTTCCGCTAACTTCTATGACCCAAGCCTTTAGAACCTGGCCCTTTCTGGCCTGAAAATACTTTATGAGCCAGTATCGCACAGTTCCCTGGTTCACCTGGGCTGCAGCCATTAGACCCTGCTTGAGCCATGGCAATATTTCTTCTATGTCCTTTTTGGAATGAAGGGGCTTGCCTGTAAGCAGATAGGAGGATATCTGCTGCTGAACAATAAGATCAAGGGCCCGTCTTAATGGAGAGGTGACTGTGGTATAGCTTGACACTCCGAGACCAGCATGGGGTTCTGGTTCTGTACTAAGGACACCTCTGCTTATGAGCCTTCTTTGCCTTATATTTGGCAAAAGTGCCGTCTCATGACCTGAAATAAGGACGTCCCGAGGAGGGGGCTGGCTTCTGAAAAGCCCGGGGATTCCTTTGTCTTTTAGAAACTCGGCAGCAACCTGGTTTGCCATGATCATCGCCTCGGCAACAAGAAATCTCGCTGGCCCAGGGGTTAAGAGATTTACAGATACGTTTCCTTCCTCGTCCACTGATATGTTCAGTTCTGGGATTGGAAGAGGTAGGGCCCCCTTTGCTATACGAATGGCCTGACGGGCCTTGCATATGCGGTACATCTCTGCCCACTTTTCCTTGAGCCCAATGGCAGTGTCTACATCCTGGTAGCTTAGCCTTTTGGTTATTCTTATTATGCTTGGAATGATCTGGGTTGCTAGTATGTTGCCTGATCCGTCCACTGTGATCATGAAGGAAAGCGCCCGTCTTAGCTCTCCTTCGTGGAGGCTCCATGCCTCATGGGATAAAACCTCTGGCAGCATGGGAATCTGCTGTTCTGGCAGATAGATGGTGGTGGCCCTTGATATGGCATCCTTGAAAAGCGGGGTGCCAGGCTCGATCTGCATGCCAATGTCCGTAATATGAACACCAATCTCATAGCCTGTAGGTATCTTCTCGAAGCTTATTGCATCGTCCAGGTCGCGACTTTCGCTGCTGTCAATGGTGAATACCTCAAGGTCCGTAAGATCCTGCCTGCCCGGTTCGTGAGGATCAACCACACTTTTTTCAGCAAGGCTTCTGGCCTGTTCAAGTACCTTGGGAGAAAACTCCGTTTCTATCTCATGACGCAATATCTCAAGGTTTTCATCTGGCTTCCACACTCCGGCCTTGACCATGGTGTCAAAGGGGGAAAATTTCCCAGCAAGACCCGCCTGCCTGAAAAGGACATTTACCTCCTGGTAAAACTGTGATTCGTCACCCCTAAGACATACATCCTTTATTGCCCTAATCCAGTATGCCTTGTCCTCCTCAGAGACCTTTACAGCGCTCTTTTCCTCAGACCAGAGGTTTTCAAGCCACCTGCCTCCGGCCATGAGTTTCTTTAGCCGTTCTGCCTCTCGCCTTCTCTGCTCAAGAAGCTTCTCCACAACCAGTGGAGACATGGCATGGATAAAGCCGTCCCTGTATTTGAAATAGGTATGATCGTCTATAACGGCCCTTGTGACTGCTGCCTCGTGATCTGGAGTGACGTCCTCTGAAAAGGCAAGCTCGGCAAGCTCCTTTGGCTGCCACACCTCTTTTTCGTCATGGGTCAACTCCCAAAGCTCTTTTATGTTAATTTCAGAGGCCAACATGGTACGCTTTTCGTTTATCTTTCTGAGCTGGTTCAGGATGTTGTTCCTATTGCCTGAGTCAAGGATTTGTGAAGAGACATGGATAAATCTGTTCTTTGAGATGTTGATTTCCTTGCCATGAAGGGTTAGGCAGTGATATTTTGAGCCTTTTTTGGCAAGGATCGTAGATGTCAGAAACCTTTGGTTCTCAAGGAATTCTACTACCTGCCCTCCTTTTAGTTCCATGCCGAGATTCTTGTCTTTTATGGAAGCACCTTTTCAAGTTTTTCAACCGCCTGTTTTAGCCCGTAGGCAGCAAGTTCTTCTGCCGTAACCCATCTCATGCCCTCAGACTTGTAAAATTTCCAGTTGAACAAATTTTCGGTAAGGGCCTGCTGGGTCTGGTCGAAACTGTATCTCCAAAGTACCCGCCCGTCAGACACCCTAACAAGAATAAGGGAAAAGGCCACAGATGCCGGGCTTTTTGCAGCATACTCTGAGCCAACCCTTTCCCTGAAACGGTAGAGTTTGCCATAGAGGATTGCATCTGCATCCAGGTCCTTACCAAAGGACTTTAGTATCTTTAACTCCGATGGATTAACCTTGCGCTGCAGTATGTCATTAAGCAGCCCCATACACTGGCCCTGGGTGACTGGTTTGAACCTTTTGTCCTTGAGTATGAGGGAGTAGAGTATGTCTGTAACCTTTTGGGCGGCTTCTGGCGTGACATAGGAGCTTGAGTATAGGGCTTGGCCACCAATATTACAGGTTGGCCGTTCAGATGCTGGCCTTGTGGATGCCCTGTCCATTGGAAGGACAGCGATCTTTTGAAGAGGGGGAAGCTTTTGAGGTAAATGGCCAGATGTCTTCCATTGGCATCCAGCCAACAAAAGCCCCACACTTATTAAGCATAAATATATCAAGCCCTTTTTTCGCCCATTCATCCGATTCTCCTTGAAAGGCCCATTGACAACAAAAAAATCATAACAAACCCTTGGTGGAAGGCACACCCTCTATCCGCCTGTTTTTGGAAGTTGCCTGATCCATTGCCCTTCCCATGGCCTTGAATATGGCCTCTGCTATGTGGTGACTATTTTTCCCGTACCTTACATTAACATGTAGGGTTATGCCACTGTTTACAACAACTGCCCTTAGAAACTCTTCAACGAGTTCCGTATCGAAGGCGCCAATCTTTTCAGTGGGAAAGGCGCAGTTGAAAACAAGAAATGGCCTGTTACAAAAGTCTATGGCAACCTCGCAAAGTGCCTCTTCCATTGGAATGACCTGGAACCCGTATCTGTTTATTCCCTTAAGCTCCTTCATGGCCCTTGAGATGGCCATGCCAAGGCCGATACCAACGTCCTCAACCGTGTGGTGATAGTCAACGTGTATATCACCACTGGCCCGTATCTCAAGATCGAACATTCCATGGGCAGTCCAGAGGGTCAGCATGTGATCAAGAAACCCCACGCCTGTATCCACCTTGGCCTTTCCCTTGCCATCAATGTTCAAGGAGATGGAAATATCTGTTTCTTGGGTGGTTCTCTTTACCTGTGCACTTCTCATCTATGACTCCAAATTTAAGTTTAAGATTGGCACCTAATGAGCCGATCCATATCTTGAATGGCAATTCGATTTAGAGATTAACAGTTGATTCGGAGTGGAACAACATCTTGGCAAGAAGAAAAAAGAAAAAACTGCCTGAAATAGGCCACTTGATCGAACCCTTGAAAGGAGAATTCGAGATTGAGGTCTTCAAACTAAAGGACATTCCCCAGGCCGTTACGTGGGCCGAAAGGGGAAATATCGCCATTCACGAAAATTACCATTCAAGACGGAGGCAGTCCTACCATGTGATATGCGGAGACAAGGACAATCTTGTCCGTTTCTGCTCAAGAATAGGTGTTGACCCTGCAAACATCACTGCGTCGGAATTTTTCCGTTTCTGGCACCTTACATGGTTCCCGCACATGCATGATGGGGACAAGATGCCAAAGCCTATGGGCAATCAAGGCCTCACATATGTCCATCCATCTCGCTGATAATCCACAAGGGCCCTTATGGCAGCTGGTACCGTGCCAAATATGTCTGGAAGCCTTGACTTTGGAATGTCAAAGTTTCTAAGCGAGTTCTCGCAAAGATAGACCTTCCCTCCGTCAAGCACGAACTGTTTTAGGTCATCAAACAGGGCCCTGTCACACTTGGTGCATCTTGTAACCGAATCCCCGTTGGCGATTATCACTGCCCTAAGGGTTTCATCTGGCCCCTTGGTTTTTAGAAAATTGAGCCCGTTTTTAACAGCTATGTCCCATCTTTCTTTCTGGGCAACGTGAATAAGAAGTTTAAGTTCCTGAGCCATGATAATCTCCTTTTATCGGCAAAAAGGCCGGCCATTTGAAACCGGCCTCATTGTTGTAATAACTATTCCACAATGGCACCCTTTGCACCGCTTGATACCATTTTGGCATAACGGGCAAGATAGCCTTCCTTGATCTTTGGCTCTGGTCTTTGCCATTTTGCCCTTCTTCTTTCAAGCTCTGCTGCATCAACTTCAAGGTCGATCTTTCTTTCAGGTATGTTTATGGAGATTATGTCCCCTTCCTGAACAAGGGCAATAGGCCCGCCCTCTGCAGCCTCTGGAGATATGTGTCCGATTGCAGCCCCCTTTGTGCCACCGCTGAAGCGCCCGTCAGTCAAAAGAGCGACCTGCCTGTCAAGGCCCATTCCCACGATTGCCGATGTGGGAGAGAGCATCTCTGGCATTCCCGGGCCACCCTTTGGCCCTTCATACCTTATGACTACCACATCACCTGGTTTGATCTTCCCACCAAGAATGGCCTCGTATGCCTCGTCTTCTGATTCGAACACCCTGGCAGGCCCCTTATGTTCAAGCATCTCAGGGGCAACCGCAGACTGTTTCACAACAGAACCCTCTGGAGCAAGGTTTCCGTAAAGGATTGCAATGCCTCCCTCCTTATGATAGGGGTCTTCAACTGGCCTTATGACCTTGCGATCACGCACCTTACAATTTCCAAAATTATCTCTTGCCTTTTTTCCGGTAACGGTCATGACGTCTCCATCTATGATGCCAAGCTTGTCAAGCTCATTCAGTATTGCCTGAATGCCTCCGGCAAGGTCAAGGTCATAGAGACTGTGGGGTCCAGCAGGTATCATGCTGCAAAGATGCGGGGTTTTCATGCTCATTTCATTGAAAACGTCAAGGGGCAGGTTTACCTTGGCCTCATGGGCAATTGCAGGCACGTGGAGAACCGTGTTTGTGGAGCATCCAAGGGCCATGTCAACGGCAATGGCGTTCCTGAATGCGCTTTCTGTGGCTATGTCCCGTGGTTTGACATCCTTTTCCACAAGCTCCATCACCTTCATGCCGGCCTTTTTTGCAAGGCGGTATCTTTTGGCAGAGACGGCTGGTATGGTTCCGTTTCCTGGAAGGGCAAGCCCAAGGGCCTCGGAAAGACAGTTCATGGAGTTGGCAGTGAACATTCCGGCACATGAGCCGCATGTGGGGCATGCCTCATCTTCAAGGCTGCAAAGCTCTTCTTCCGTCATCTTTCCTGACTTAACAGCCCCTATTCCTTCAAATACAGAAATGAGATTTACTTTCTTGCCATGCCAGTTACCGGTGAGCATTGGCCCACCAGTTATGACAACGGCAGGAATGTTAAGACGAAGTATTGCCATGACCATGCCAGGGGTGATCTTGTCACAGCTTGGGACCACAACAAGTCCATCAAAGGGGTGTGCCTGAGCCATCACCTCGACGGAATCTGCAATGAGCTCCCTGCTTGCAAGGGAGTAGCGCATACCAAGGTGATTCATGGCAATGCCATCGCAGACTCCTATGCCTCCAAACTCTACTGGAGTGCCCCCAGCCATGCGAATACCTGCCTTTACTGCCTCAACTATCTGTCTTAGGTGAATGTGCCCGGGAATGATTTCGTTGAAGGAGTTGGCAACACCAATAATGGGCCTTTTTATCTCCTCGTCCGTATATCCCATGGCCTTCATAAGGGACCTGTGGGGTGCCCTCTCTATGCCTTTTTTCATTTTGTCACTTCTCATTGGATGCTCCTTTCTCATGTTAGAAACCTGTTGTTCATCTTCTGGTCTTCTCCCAAATGGGGAATTTGCTGGAAAGCCTCTTAAATCTACTGTCTGTTTCGATCTTCTTACTTCTTTTATAGTTTCCGATCAATATGGCACCAGGTCGGATTTCGTCTTCAATGAACTCTTCAAACCTTCTTTCTCCCTCTGCAAGGGGACAAAAATAGTAAATCAC